>NZ_CP009354.1:2700000-3000000 GCF_000772105.1 Vibrio tubiashii ATCC 19109 | reverse complement strand
AGCTGAAGCTCTTAAAGCTCAGCTAGAAGAAGCTGGTGCAAGTGTTACTGTTAAGTAATTATTGCTTAGTTTCTTAGCCTAACGGCTAATGGCTGGTGGTTTTATAACCACCGGCCTTTTTGCGCTGTAGGGGTTGGGTGATTTTTCCGCTGTTTGAGCACCCAGATTCCTAGCAAAAAACATTTCATTAGCTCTTAATGAAATGTCACTACAATCAAACAGATGTTAGTCACTGTCTCATAACTATTGGAGACAGTTTGGGTCACTTATCAGCGAGCTGAGGAACCCCATGGTTTACTCTTATACCGAGAAAAAGCGCATCCGTAAGGACTTTGGTACTCGTCCACAAGTGTTGGACATTCCATACCTGCTATCGATCCAGCTCGATTCGTTCGAAAAATTCATCGAACAGGATCCTGAAGGTCAATACGGTCTTGAAGCTGCTTTCCGTTCTGTATTTCCAATTCAGAGCTACAACGGCAATTCCGAGCTGCAATACGTTAGCTACCGTCTTGGTGAGCCAGTTTTTGACGTTAAAGAATGTCAAATCCGCGGCGTAACTTATTCAAAACCACTACGCGTTAAACTACGCCTAGTTATCTTTGATAAAGACGCGCCAGCAGGTACTGTAAAAGACATTAAAGAACAAGAAGTCTACATGGGCGAAATTCCGCTTATGACAGACAATGGTACCTTCGTAATCAATGGTACCGAGAGGGTTATCGTATCCCAGCTGCACAGAAGCCCAGGTGTATTCTTCGACAGCGATAAGGGTAAGACCCACTCTTCAGGTAAAGTTCTATACAATGCACGCGTAATTCCTTACCGTGGTTCATGGCTTGATTTCGAGTTTGATCCTAAGGATAACCTATACGTACGTATTGACCGCCGTCGTAAGCTACCAGCATCTATCATTCTTCGCGCACTAGGTAAGACGACAGAAGAGATCCTGGACATCTTCTTTGAGAAGGTGAACTTCGAAGTGAAAGATCAAACTCTATTAATGGAGCTTGTTCCTGATCGTCTACGTGGTGAAACTGCGTCATTCGATATTGAAGCAAACGGCAAAACTTACGTTGAAACTGGTCGTCGTGTAACTGCACGCCACATCCGTCAGCTTGAAAAAGATGGCGTTGAGCACATCGAAGTACCTGTCGAGTACATCGTAGGCAAAGTTGCATCGAAAGATTACATCAACGAAGCGACTGGCGAGATCATTGTTGGTGCAAACCAAGAAATCAGCCTAGAAGCTCTAGCTAACCTTTCTCAAGCAGGCCACAAAGCGCTACAGACGTTGTTTACTAACGATCTAGACCACGGTCCGTTCATGTCAGAAACACTACGTATCGACAGCACTGTTGATCGTATTTCTGCATTGGTAGAAATCTACCGCATGATGCGCCCTGGTGAGCCGCCAACGAAAGAAGCTGCTGAAGCACTATTCGAAAGCCTATTCTTCTCAGAAGAGCGTTACGATCTATCGACTGTTGGTCGTATGAAGTTCAACAGCTCTATCGAACGTGAAGATGCTCAAGAGCAAGGCACACTTGACGAAACTGATATCGTTGAAGTGATGAAGAAGCTTATCGCTATCCGTAACGGCATCGGTGAAGTGGACGATATCGACCACCTAGGTAACCGTCGTATCCGTTCTGTTGGCGAAATGGCAGAAAACCAATTCCGCGTTGGTCTAGTACGTGTTGAACGTGCTGTTAAAGAGCGTCTAAGCCTTGGTGATCTTGATGCAATCATGCCTCAAGACCTAATCAACGCTAAGCCTATCTCTGCTGCGGTTAAAGAATTCTTTGGCTCTTCACAGCTGTCACAGTTCATGGACCAAAACAACCCTCTATCAGAAGTAACGCACAAGCGTCGTATCTCTGCATTGGGTCCTGGCGGTCTAACTCGTGAACGTGCTGGCTTCGAAGTACGTGACGTACACGTAACTCACTACGGTCGTCTATGTCCTATCGAAACGCCTGAAGGTCCAAACATCGGTCTGATCAACTCTCTATCTGCGTTTGCGCGTTGTAACGAGTACGGTTTCCTAGAGACTCCATACCGTCGCGTAGTAGATGGCGTAGTAACAGACGAAGTAGATTACCTATCTGCTATTCAGGAAGGTCAGTACGTTATCGCTCAGGCGAACACTGTTCTTACTGAACAAGGCACATTCTCTGAAGAGCTAATCACTGCTCGTCAGAAAGGTGAATCTGGCCTACACCCACGCGAACATGTTGACTACATGGACGTTGCAACTAACCAGGTTGTATCTATCGCTGCATCGCTTATCCCGTTCCTAGAACACGATGATGCGAACCGTGCATTGATGGGTGCGAACATGCAACGTCAGGCAGTTCCAACACTTAAAGCTGACAAGCCTCTAGTTGGTACTGGTATCGAGCGTAACATCGCAGTTGACTCTGGTGTTACAGCGGTAGCGAAACGTGGTGGTGTAATCCAGTCTGTAGATGCTTCTCGTATCGTTGTTAAAGTAAACGAAGACGAGCTGATCCCTGGTGAAGCAGGTATCGATATCTACAACCTAACTAAATACACTCGTTCTAACCAAAATACGTGTATCAACCAGCGTCCATGTGTGATGCCGGGTGAACCAGTTGCACGTGGTGACGTTCTTGCTGATGGTCCTTCAACAGACCTTGGTGAGCTAGCTCTTGGTCAGAACATGCGTATCGCATTCATGCCTTGGAACGGTTACAACTTCGAAGACTCGATCTTAGTATCTGAGCGCGTAGTTCAAGAAGACCGTTTCACTACGATCCACATTCAAGAGCTTTCTTGTGTGGCGCGTGATACTAAGCTTGGTGCTGAAGAAATCACAGCTGACATTCCAAACGTAGGTGAGTCTGCTCTGTCTAAACTAGACGAGTCAGGTATCGTTTACATCGGTGCGGAAGTGAAAGGCGGTGATATCCTTGTAGGTAAAGTAACGCCTAAAGGTGAAACTCAGCTAACTCCTGAAGAGAAGCTTCTACGTGCTATCTTCGGTGAAAAAGCGTCAGACGTTAAAGACACGTCTCTACGCGTACCAAACTCTGTTTCAGGTACAATCATCGACGTTCAAGTATTTACTCGTGACGGTGTTGAAAAAGACAAACGTGCACTTGAAATTGAACAGATGCAGCTTAAAGAAGCGAAGAAAGACCTTACTGAAGAATTCCAGATTCTTGAGGGTGGCCTTCTAAACCGTGTTAAAGCTGTGCTTCTAGACGGTGGTTACACTGAAGCGAAACTAGACGCTATCGATCGTAAGAAGTGGCTAGAGCTAACGCTTGAAGATGATGCTCAACAGACTCAGCTTGAACAGCTAGCAGAGCAGTACGACGAGCTACGTGCTGACTTCGATAAGAAGTTTGAAACTAAGCGTCGTAAGATCACACAAGGTGATGATCTAGCACCTGGCGTACTGAAGATCGTTAAGGTTTACCTAGCGGTTAAACGTCGTATCCAGCCTGGTGATAAGATGGCGGGTCGTCACGGTAACAAGGGTGTAATCTCTAAGATCAACCCTGTTGAAGACATGCCTTACGATGAGAAAGGTCAGCCAGTTGACATCGTACTAAACCCACTGGGTGTACCTTCGCGTATGAACATCGGTCAGATCCTAGAAGTACACTTAGGTCTGGCAGCGAAAGGTATCGGTGACAAGATCAACCAGATGGTGAAAGAGCAGCAAGAGCTAGCTAAGTTCCGTGACTTCCTACAGAAAGTTTACGACCTTGGTGATACTCGTCAGAAAGTAGACGTTGCGTCTCTATCTGATGACGAAGTTCGTACGCTGATCAAGAACCTACGTGGTGGTCTACCGATCGCGACTCCAGTATTTGACGGTGCTTCTGAGCAATCAATCAAAGAGCTATTGAAACTAGGTGACCTACCAGAATCTGGTCAGCTAACGCTGTTTGATGGTCGCACAGGTGATGCGTTTGAGCGTCCTGTAACTGTTGGTTACATGTACATGCTGAAACTGAACCACCTTGTTGATGACAAGATGCACGCTCGTTCAACTGGTTCGTACAGCCTAGTAACTCAGCAACCACTTGGTGGTAAAGCTCAGTTCGGTGGTCAGCGTTTCGGTGAGATGGAAGTATGGGCACTAGAAGCATACGGTGCTGCTTACACGCTTCAAGAAATGCTAACAGTTAAGTCGGATGACGTTAACGGCCGTACTAAGATGTACAAGAACATCGTAGATGGCAACCACAGCATGGAACCTGGCATGCCAGAATCGTTCAACGTACTGTTGAAAGAGATTCGCTCGCTAGGTATCAACATCGAGCTAGAAGACGAAGAGTAATCCCTTCTTTCTTAATTGAGAAAAGCGATTATTTGGTAGAAGGTGCTCACTTTTGCGGGTGAGCCCCTTTTAACTCCTTACAGGAGCTGATTGTGAAAGACTTATTAAACTTTCTAAAAGCGCAGCATAAGACCGAAGAATTTGATGCAATCAAAATCGGTCTATCTTCACCGGACATGATCCGTTCATGGTCTTTCGGTGAAGTTAAAAAACCTGAAACGATCAACTATCGTACGTTCAAGCCTGAGCGTGATGGTCTGTTCTGTGCGCGTATTTTTGGTCCAGTAAAAGACTACGAATGTCTTTGTGGTAAATATAAGCGTCTGAAACACCGTGGTGTTATCTGTGAGAAGTGTGGCGTTGAAGTTACACAAACTAAAGTTCGTCGTGACCGTATGGGCCACATCGAGCTTGCTTCACCAGTTGCTCACATCTGGTTCCTAAAATCACTGCCGTCTCGTATCGGTCTACTAATGGATATCCCTCTACGTGATATCGAACGTGTTCTTTACTTCGAAATGTACGTAGTAACTGAACCGGGTATGACTGATCTAGAAAAATCTCAGATGCTAACTGAAGAAGAGTATCTGGATCGCCTAGAAGAGTGGGGTGATGAGTTCACGGCTAAGATGGGTGCAGAAGCGATCAAAGACCTACTTGCGTCTATGGATCTGCCTGCTGAAATCGAAGAAATGCGTGAAGAGCTTCAGTCTACTAACTCAGAGACTAAGCGTAAGAAGATCACTAAGCGTCTGAAGCTAGTTGAAGCGTTCGTTCAATCTGGTAACAACCCAGAGTGGATGATCCTAACTGTGCTTCCGGTACTTCCGCCAGATCTACGTCCTCTAGTACCACTAGATGGCGGTCGCTTCGCGACTTCTGATCTGAACGATCTATACCGTCGCGTAATCAACCGTAACAACCGTTTGAAGCGTCTACTAGAGCTTGCTGCTCCGGACATCATCGTACGTAACGAAAAGCGTATGCTACAAGAGTCTGTTGATGCACTTCTAGATAACGGTCGTCGCGGTCGCGCGATCACGGGTTCGAACAAGCGTCCTCTGAAATCTCTTGCTGATATGATCAAGGGTAAGCAAGGTCGTTTCCGTCAGAACCTTCTAGGTAAGCGTGTAGACTACTCTGGCCGTTCTGTAATCACAGTAGGTCCATACCTCCGTCTGCACCAGTGTGGTCTTCCTAAGAAGATGGCACTTGAGCTATTCAAACCGTTCATCTACAGCAAGCTAGAGACTCGTGGTCTTGCGACGACAATCAAAGCTGCTAAGAAGATGGTAGAGCGCGAAGAAGCGATCGTTTGGGATATCCTAGACGAAGTAATCCGCGAACACCCAGTACTATTGAACCGTGCACCTACACTTCACCGTCTAGGTATCCAGGCGTTCGAACCAGTACTAATCGAAGGTAAAGCAATTCAGTTACACCCACTTGTGTGTGCGGCGTACAACGCGGACTTCGATGGTGACCAAATGGCGGTACACGTGCCTCTAACTCTAGAAGCACAGCTTGAAGCTCGTACTCTGATGATGTCGACAAACAACATTCTGTCGCCAGCGTCAGGTGATCCGATCATCGTACCTTCACAGGACGTTGTATTGGGTCTTTACTACATGACTCGTGACAAGATCAACGTGAAAGGCGAAGGTATGTACCTTGCTAGCCCAGCTGAGGCTGAGAAGGCATACCGTACTAAGACTGCTGAGCTACACGCTCGCGTTAAAGTTCGTATCACTGAGACTGTTAAAGACGAAGATGGCAACAGCACAACTGAGACTAAGATGGTTGATACAACTATCGGTCGTGCAATGCTATGGCAAATCGTGCCAGCAGGTCTTCCATACAGCATCGTTAACCAAAAGCTAGGTAAGAAGCAGATCTCTCACCTACTTAACGAGGCTTACCGTAAGCTAGGTCTAAAAGACACTGTAATCTTCGCTGACCAAATCATGTACACAGGTTTCGCTTACGCGGCACTTTCTGGTGTATCTGTTGGTATCGACGACATGGTTGTTCCAGCAGCTAAGTACACTGAGATCGAAGAAGCGGAAGCAGAAGTTCGCGAAATCCAAGAGCAGTACCAATCTGGTCTTGTAACTGCGGGTGAGCGCTACAACAAAGTGATCGATATTTGGGCATCGACCAACGATCGCGTAGCTAAGTTGATGATGGAAAACCTATCTTCTGAAACTGTTGTTAACCGCGACGGTGAAGAAGAGCAGCAAGAATCATTCAACAGCATCTACATGATGGCCGACTCGGGCGCACGTGGTTCTGCAGCTCAGATTCGTCAGCTTGCAGGTATGCGTGGTCTGATGGCGCGTCCAGATGGTTCGATCATCGAAACGCCGATCACTGCGAACTTTAAAGAAGGTCTAAACGTACTTCAGTACTTTATCTCAACGCACGGTGCTCGTAAGGGTCTTGCGGATACAGCACTGAAAACAGCGAACTCGGGTTACCTAACTCGTCGTCTAGTAGACGTTGCTCAAGACGTTGTTGTACACGAGCATGACTGTGGCACCCATGAAGGTGTTGACATGATGCCGCACATCGAAGGTGGTGACGTTAAAGTTGCACTTTCTGAGCTGGCTCTTGGTCGTGTAGTTGCAGAAGACGTACTGAAGCCAGGTACTGAAGATGTACTGATCCCACGTAACACTCTAATTGATGAGAAGTGGTGTCAGATCATGGAAGAGAACTCAGTTGACCGCATGAAAGTGCGCTCTGTAGTTACCTGTGATGCAGACTTCGGTTGTTGTGCTCAGTGTTACGGTCGTGACCTAGCACGTGGTCACCTAGTGAACCAAGGTGAAGCAGTGGGCGTTATCGCTGCTCAGTCTATCGGTGAGCCGGGTACACAGCTTACGATGCGTACGTTCCACATCGGTGGTGCGGCATCTACTGCAGCAGCAGAGAACAGCATCCAAGCTAAGACGACTGGTACAGTTAAGCTACACAACGCTAAATTCGTTATCAACAAAGATAAGAAGCTTGTAATCACTTCTCGTGCTTCAGAGCTGACTATCATCGACGAATTTGGTCGTACTAAAGAGAAACACAAACTACCTTACGGTTCTCTACTATCTAAAGGCGACAACGACGCAGTTGAAGCTGGTGAAACAGTAGCGAACTGGGAAGCGCACACTATGCCAATCATCACTGAAGTGGCAGGTCGCATCCAGTTTGTGGACATGATCGATGGCGTTACAGTTTCTCGTCAAACAGATGACCTAACAGGTCTATCTTCAAGCGAAGTAACTGAAGCAGCAGCTCGCCCAGCAGCAGGTAAAGATATGCGTCCAGCTATCAAACTTGTTGATGCGCAAGGTAACGACGTAATGATCCCTGGTACTGAAATGCCAGCTCACTACTTCCTACCTGGTAAAGCGATTGTAAACATCGAAGACGGCGCTGAAGTAGGCGTGGGTGATACTCTATCTCGTATCCCTCAGAAATCTGGCGGTAACAAAGATATCACCGGTGGTCTACCACGCGTAGCTGACCTATTCGAAGCTCGTAAGCCGAAAGAGCCTGCGATTCTTGCTGAGCACACAGGTACTGTAAGCTTCGGTAAAGAAACGAAAGGTAAGCGTCGTCTAGTAATCACTCGTGAAGGCGGTGACGCTTACGAAGAGATGATTCCTAAGCATCGTCAGCTTAACGTATTCGAAGGCGAGAAAGTTGAACGTGGTGACGTGATCGCAGATGGTCCAGAGTCTCCACATGACATTCTACGTCTACGTGGTATCCACGCTGTGACTCAATACATCGCGAACGAAGTTCAAGAAGTATACCGTCTACAAGGCGTTAAGATTAACGATAAGCACATCGAAACTATCGTTCGTCAGATGCTACGTAAGTGTACAATCACGCACGCTGGTGACTCTACAGAGTTCCTAGTGGGTGAGCAGGTTGAATACGCGAACGTTAAGATTGCTAACCGTCAGCTAGAAGCTGAAGGCAAAGAGCTAGTTCGTTTCGAGCGTGAGCTACTTGGTATTACTAAGGCATCTCTAGCGACTGAATCGTTCATCTCTGCGGCATCATTCCAGGAAACAACTCGCGTACTAACAGAAGCTGCGGTTTCTGGTAAGCGTGATGAGCTACGTGGTCTGAAAGAAAACGTAATTGTTGGTCGTCTAATCCCAGCAGGTACAGGTTTCGCTTACCACCAAGATCGTCAAGCTAAGCGTGTAGAAGAGCAAGAAGGTCCTTCAGCTGAACAAGCGACTGACAACCTTGCAGCGCTACTAAACGCAGGTTTCTCTGCAGACGAGTAATCGCTAGCTAAGAAATGACAAAAGGCACCTTCGGGTGCCTTTTTTGTTTTTGGAGAGCGGGAGGCGGGAACGGACTTCGTCCTATGGAAAACGGGATCGGGCTTCGCCCTACGAGAACACTGCGTTCCGAGAATCGAGACCGGACTTCGTCCTTCGAGATTTTAGAACGGACTTCGTCCTATGGATCGCTTCGCTGCTAGAGAACTGGATCGGGCTTCGCCCTTGTGGAAAGAGAGTTGACTCCTCATCCACTACAGAGCAACGTTAGTTATCCAGTTATCCAGTTATCCAGTTATCCAGTTATCCAGTTATCCAGTTATCCAGTTATCCAGTTATCCAGTTATCCAGTTATCCAGTTATCCAGTTATCCAGTTATCCAGTTATCCAGTTATCCAGTTATCCAGTTATCCAAAACGCAAAAGGGTCGACGCAAAACGCCAACCCTTCAAGATTCTCTAGCTCTCTAGCTCTCTAGCTTTTATGCCCCAGGCGGAATCGCCAAGCTATCTGCGATAAGTTGAATCAACTGATCTTCCACTTCAAAGCGCACTTCGAGTAGTTCGCCCACTTTTGACATATCTGCTTCAAAGCTGGGTAGCTCATCATCTGCACTAACGCTGACATACTTATCGTTGAACTCAAGCAAAGGTTCTGTGGTTAAGACGATCTTGGCATAGGTCGCGTCGATTTCGTTGTTAGTCTTAAAACCCGTTGCTTGCCATTTCTTCATCACCATATCGTAGATTTTGAAATGGCCTTCAGAAATGTAATCAACTACATGATCGCAGAATGAACTGATCTGTTTTGGGGAAGGAAGTTCGACGACGTTAGAGTGGCCGTTTGCAGGTTGAAGGGAGCCCAGCTGACAATATTCGACAATCAATGATTGTCTTGTTTCGAGCCAGTGGTCGATGACTTCGCTTGAGCCACCCCATTGTTCTTGTGTTTGTTTGAATTTATTCAGCATGACCATATCCTCATGATCGGATCACTTCTCCGGTGATCATTACGCTTTGACTCCCAAAGCACGTACAGAGTACAACCTCTTGTCCTTACTAGAATTTATAGTCTCAAAATTGACTGACTACAAACTCTGGTATGAATTTAGATTGCCAGTAAAATAGACGAACTGCAAGCGAAGAGGTGAGTCAATGTTGAATAAAAGTGACACAAACCGTACGAAGAATGCTTATTGGTGTGTTGTATCAGGAAGTGATATTTGGCTGCAAAACGGCCAGTTGCCTAAGGGAAGTGCTGAGAGTTTAAACTTACCCTATGAGCAGGCAATTGAAGTCGGAAGATGGGAGAATTACCCGCTGATGTGGCTTAATGAAGCGGATGTGTCTGAGGAGCTTGAGCTGACCTCTTTGCGTGATTGTTTGCATTTTCCAGAGCCGCTATTTCTGTTGATGAGTAAGGCAATTCAGTACGGACATATGAGTCAAAGTCTACGCTTTTGCCCTCAGTGTGGTGGTCGAAATCATCTCAATCACAATCAATTAGCCATGCAGTGTGGTGATTGCCGAACCTTACATTATCCGCGTATCTTCCCTTGTATCATTGTGGCTGTGCGTAACAAGCAGCAAATCTTACTAGCGCAACATCCAAGGCATCGTAATGGGATGTACACCGTCATCGCGGGTTTCCTCGAAGTCGGTGAGACTTTAGAGCAGTGCGTTGCTCGTGAGGTCAAGGAAGAAACCGGAATAGCGGTGACCAACATTCGTTACTTTGGCAGTCAGCCTTGGGCATTTCCGTCGAGCATGATGATGGGCTTTGTCGCCGACTATCAATCGGGTGAGCTAAAACCCGATTACAGTGAGCTTAGCGACGCGCGCTGGTTTGGGATCGAAGAGTTGCCGCCCGTTGCTCCAACCGGAACCATTGCTCGACAATTGATTGAATATACGCTGGATGAGATTAAGCTATCTAGCTGAAATATAGATAAAAAAAACCCTCCAGAAGGAGGGGGTAAGTAAGATGTCGTTATGAGATGCCAAGCACTCTGTGCTCGGTTTATAATTGTAGTTTTCGCTAGCAAACAAATTTTTAACACTGATACTTAGTGGGTGCAAATTAAGCACTGATTTAAAAGTTAATAACTTGATCTAGGTTGCAAAGCACACAGCTTTTGCGAGTCAAACAGTGTTAGAATAGCCGCAACAAAAATGAGCCTAAAAATTGGAAAAACGGAATGACTGAATTAAAGAATGACCGCTATCTTCGTGCGCTACTAAAAGAGCCAGTAGATTACACTCCAGTATGGATGATGCGTCAGGCAGGTCGATACCTTCCAGAGTACAAAGCAACTCGCGCAGAAGCGGGTGACTTTATGTCTTTGTGTAAGAATGCAGAGCTAGCATCAGAAGTAACGCTTCAACCTTTGCGCCGTTTTCCTCTTGATGCCGCGATTCTGTTCTCTGATATCCTAACTATTCCTGACGCAATGGGCCTTGAGCTACGTTTTGCAGCAGGTGAAGGTCCTGTATTTGACAAGCCAATTACCTGTAAAGCGGACGTCGAAAAGATCGGTATCCCAGATCCAGAAGGTGAGCTTAAATACGTAATGAACGCAGTACGTCAGATCCGTAAAGATCTTAATGGTGATGTACCGCTAATCGGTTTCTCTGGCAGCCCATGGACGCTGGCTACTTACATGGTTGAAGGTGGTAGCTCTAAAGCTTTCACTAAGATCAAGAAGATGATGTACGCAGAACCACAAACGCTACACCTGCTATTAGATAAACTAGCAGACAGTGTTATCGAGTACTTAAATGCGCAGATTAAAGCGGGTGCTCAATCTGTTATGGTATTCGATACTTGGGGTGGTGTGCTAACTCCGCGTGACTACAACCTATTCTCACTGCAATACATGCACAAAATCGTAGACGGCCTAATCCGTGAAAACGATGGTCGCCGTGTACCCGTGACTTTATTCACTAAGAACGGTGGTATGTGGCTAGAGCAAATCGCAGCAACGGGTTGTGATGCAGTCGGTCTAGACTGGACAATCAACATCCAAGACGCGGTTAAACGTGTGGGCGATAAAGTGGCACTACAAGGTAACATGGATCCATCTATGCTTTACGCTTCTCCAGAGCGTATCCGTGAAGAAGTCTCAAGCATCCTTGAAGGTTTCGGCGACGCAGGCACGGGTCACGTGTTTAACCTGGGTCACGGCATTCACTTAGATGTGCCGCCAGAAAATGCGGGCGTATTTGTAGAAGCGGTACATGAGTTATCCAAGCCGTACCACAAATAATTGAGTAATTTATGAAAAGCGCCTGATACGACCAGGCGCTTTTTTGTTATAGGTTACACTAGCCGCTATACTGCCGTTAGACATATAGAAAGGAATGCGGATAATTCATGAAAACTCGTGACAAGATAGTGCTAGCTGCACTGGAACAATTTAACCAGCATGGTGAGCGTAATATCACAACCAATCATATTGCCGCACATATCGATATTAGTCCGGGTAACCTGTATTACCACTTCCGTAACAAGCAAGAAATCGTGCGCGAGATCTTCGCTTTATACTCTAATGAACTTCTTGAGCGCTTCACGCCTATTCAAGGTCAGCAAGAGAGCTTAGTTCTTCTCAAGCACTATCTGGATTCGATCTTTACTTTGATGTGGAAGTATCGCTTCTTCTACGCTAATTTGCCGGAGATCCTTCAGCGCGACGAACAGCTACATGAAGAATACATCCAGATTCAAGAAAAGCTACAAACCAATCTCATCAATATCATGCAAGCGTTTGTCGACCTTGAGCTTGTGTCTGTGGAAGATAGTGAGATGAAGTCACTGGTGACCACACTGCATATGATTGCTTCAAGTTGGCTAGGCTACCAAGCTGCTATGTCACCGAAAACAAAGATCACCGAGCAGGTTATCCATCAGGGCATGCTGCAAATGATTTCTGTAGTAAAACCGAAAGCCACGACGCAAGGCTTGGAGCAGCTTCAATTATTGGAAGATGGCGTTAAAGCAATTCATGCTTAGTCATAACTAATTGAAATTGTTCAATCAGTGAGAACCCATTAGAGTATCGAGAGATATTTTAATGGGTTTTGTTTTATGCACTTCGATGTATTCAATGGTGATGCCGATGGGATCATCGCTCTGCTTCAACTCCGCTTAGCTGAACCAAAGGTCGCTGCTTTAGTGACAGGTGTTAAGCGCGATATTCAATTGCTAGATAAGCTAGAGGCGAGCCTTGGTGATTCAGTTACGGTTTTGGATATCTCGATGGAAAAGAACAAGTCCGGCCTAGAAAGACTGTTAGCTATGGGTCTAGACGTGTTCTATGCCGATCACCATAAGTCTGGAGATATTCCGCGTAATGCCAATTTAGACGCCCATATCGACCTAGATGCAAATACCTGTACCGCTTTAATCATTGATGAGTTACTGGATGGACGATATCACGCTTGGGCGATCACGGGAGCCTACGGTGACAATCTGATTGCTAAAGCGGATGCTCTGGCTGACAAAGCGGGTTTGAGTGATGATCAAAAACAACAACTCAAAGAGCTAGGGACACTCATCAACTACAATGGTTACGGTTCAGAGTTAGAAGATCTGCATTTCCATCCTGCAGCACTGTTCCAAGAGCTTTTGGCCTATGATGATCCTTTTGCTGTTATAGCTGATCACAACTCTCCATTTTTATTTTTGCGTGAGGCTTATCAGGCAGATATGGATGGTGCACTGGCGATAAAAGCTAAGTATCGCAGCGCTAAGTTATCTGTCTTTGAATTACCCAATCAGGCGTCATCTCGCAGGATCAGTGGTGTTTATGGTAACCACCTGGCAAATAAAGCGCCAAATTCTGCGCATGCTGTATTAACTGAAAACAGTGATGGAACATATACCGTTTCGCTACGTGCGCCGCTGAACAATAAACAAGGGGCAGGGGATATTTGTACTCAGTTTCCAAGTGGTGGTGGACGAGCAGCCGCTGCAGGAATAAATGCACTACCTAAAGAGCAGTTAAGTGCATTTATTGAGGCGGTTGAGCAATACTATCGCGGGTAAAGTCGTATGGATTGGGCGATCAACGCTAATTGAACGCCACATTGGTTGCTACTAGCGGGTTAGCCAGTTCTTAGGGTTCTGAGTTTTACTGTTACGGCGAATTTCAAAGTAGAGTGATGGGCGTGGTTGGCCTCCGGTATCGCCAGCTAAAGCAATACTTTCACCTGCAATGACTTTATCACCTTCCTTCTTAAGTAGGCTCTGGTTAAAGCCATACAAAGTCATGTCACCCTTACCGTGGTCGAGTAAAACCACTAAGCCGTAGCCGCGTAAGTAGTCAGCAAAGACGACAGTTCCTGAATAAACCGCTTTCACTGATTGACCGTAGTTGGCATTAATTACCATACCTTTCCAATTGATCTGCCCGGTTTGGCGAGAGCCATAGTTGTGCAGAATCTTACCTTTGACCGGCCATGGCAGTTTGCCCTTTTGACGAGCTAGACCATCCATAGGGACGGCGTTGCGCTTAGCGGCTTTAGCTATTTCTGCTTTCAGTCGAGTTTCATTGCGTTGCAGCTCAGAGAGGTAAACCTTGTCATTGGAAATGCTCTTACGTATCTGCGAGACAGTCCCTTTACGTTTAGACTGAGTACTTGCCAGTTGATCGCGTTTGTTGGTCTGCTGTTTTAGCAGGTTGGTGATTTGCTGTTTCTCTAGCTTGAGCTGTTCGCGGCTATCATCTAGCTCATCAACCGTTTTCTCCAGTTCGGCAATGGTAGTCGCTCGTTCCTTAGCAAGGTGTTGGAAATACTGGCTAATTCTATCTTCTTCGACACCTTGGTTAAGAATGTTCGAGGAGGTTTTAGCACGTTGAGTGACGTAATAAGTTTGAATGAGCTCAGCCAACTTATCGCTTTGAGCTTTCTTTTGTTGTTCGAGCTGATCGACTTTAGACTCAAGATTACGGATATTTTTATTCGTATTGGCTAAAGAGGCCTTGGATTCTTTGATCTCTTTCTCTAAACGAGTGATCGTGATTTCTTGAGATTTGAGCGATTTTTGCAGTGAGTCGAGTTTCTTTTGTTGGGAAGACAGTGACTGCTTTTGGCGAGAGATCTCACCGCTGACACCTTTTAGCTCGGAGTTGTTTGCTGCATAGCTAGGAGTGATTGAGTAAGAACAAAGCATCAACCCGAGCGTAAGCCAAACCTTGTTGGTAAACAGAGTCTTTAGTGGGGTGCTAGCCATGTTACAAATTTGCCCTAACTATTTGAGAAGCATCCAGTATACCCAAACCTTTTGATCAGAAGAAAGCGCAATGTCAAAACTTGTTACTGAGCCTCTGAAAACAAAAAGCCCGAGCAATGGCTCGGGCTTTGAAATGCGGGAGTAAAAGTTAATTACTTAACTAGAACTTCACCTGTCATCTCTGCTGGAATTTCCAGACCGACTAGAGAAAGCATTGTTGGAGCTAGGTCAGACAGTTTACCGCCTTCTTTGAACTCAACCTCTTTGTCACCAACGTAGATTAGAGGAACTGGTAGGTTAGTGTGAGCAGTGTGCGTGCCACCTGTCTCTGGGTCTACCATCATTTCCGCGTTACCGTGGTCTGCTGTGATCAGCATTTGGCCACCAACTTCTTCGATAGCAGCCGTTACTTTAGCAACACATGCATCAATTGCTTCGATCGCTTGCTCTGCTGCTTCGTAAACGCCAGTGTGACCAACCATATCTGGGTTAGGGTAGTTACAGATGATAGTGTCGTACTTACCAGATTTGATCGCCGCAACCATCTTCTCTGTGAGTTCTTCTGAGCTCATTTCTGGTTGTAGGTCGTAAGTTGCTACTTTTGGAGAAGCAACAAGTTGACGCTCTTCGCCGTCGAATTCGCTCTCAACACCACCGTTGAAGAAGAACGTAACGTGTGCGTATTTCTCTGTTTCAGAGATACGTAGCTGAGTTTGACCTTGCTTAGATAGCCACTCACCGTAAGTGTTCTCTAGAGACGCTGGTGGGAATGCGATTGCTAGTGGGATGTCAGCTGCGTACTGCGTTAGCATTACGAAGTTGATTGCAGGGAATACAGCGCGCTCGAAGCCGTCGAATGCAGGTACGAAAGTACGTGTGATTTGACGAGCACGGTCAGCACGGTAGTTCATAAAGATTACTGCATCGCCATCTGCGATAACTGCGTCTTCTTGACCTTCAGCTTTGATCGCTGTCGCTTTAACGAACTCATCGTTCTCTTCGCGAGCGTAAGCTGCTTCAAGACCAGCCACTGCTGAGTCAAAAGTAAATTCCGCTTTAGCTTGAGTGAGAAGATCGTAAGCAACTTGTACGCGATCCCAGTTGTTATCACGGTCCATTGCGTAGTAGCGACCTACTAGCGATGCCACGCGGCCTTTGCCTAGTTTAGCGAATAGCTCGTCAAAACGTTTTAGTGAGTTTTCTGCGCTGCGCGGTGGCGTGTCACGACCATCTAGGAAGCAGTGTAGGTAAATCTTCTCTGCGCCACGTGCTGCTGCCATTTCAACGGCTGCGTAGATGTGATCTTCGTGAGAGTGTACGCCACCTGGAGACATTAGGCCCATGATGTGTACTGCTTTTTCAGCTTTAACAGCAGAGTCGATTGCTTCAACTAGAGCAGGAGTCTGTGCAAATTCACCGTCAGCGATAGATTTAGTGATGCGAGTTAGGTCTTGGTATACAACGCGGCCTGCACCGATGTTGGTGTGACCTACTTCAGAGTTACCCATTTGACCATCAGGTAGGCCAACATCCATGCCAGAAGCAGAGATTAGAGTGTTTGGTTTGTTAGCAAACAGGCTATCAAGGAATGGAGTTTTTGCGTTCGCGATCGCGTTGCTTGCTGTATCTTCACGGTGTCCGTAACCGTCAAGAATAACTAGAGCCATAGGCTTCTTAGCTGTCATAGTGATGACCTCGTCAAATTTCAAAGTAACTTTGGAAACTAAATTAGCGTAATTTTACTACACTTTTTAACCAAAACTGTAGGTTAAGATCAAATATTGTTTGTGAAATATTGTTGTTATCTTTCACCTTACTTCCAGTGGGTATTTTCCCAACCACTTATACTAGTCCTTATTTTCTCGCGTAAGGCGAAAATTGACAGTGGGAAATACCTATTACTCTAATAGCCTATGCGACCAAAATTCCTGTCCCTACAACGGCAACGATGGCCCCTATCCATGCAAAGCGGTTAGGGCGCTTACCTGAGTAAATCCAAAGTATAGGTAACAACATAATTGGTGTTGTGGAAGACAAGAGTGCCACCATACCAACATTTCCTTGCTGAAGGGCGTATAGGATCAACGTCATTCCGACCGCCATAGCGAGGAAACCATTGACTGCGGTAATGGAGAAAATTCGCAGGTTCATGGGATGTGTGGCTCGCGCAAGTTTGGCGCCAGTGAGGAAAAACAGACAGTGAGCTGCAAACGCTGTCATCATACGCATGGCCGATGCCGCAACAGGATCGATTGCTGTTTGCATAACAGGTTTAGCAATAATGCCACCGAGTGCTTGGCAAAGTGCTGCTAGTAAACCTAAACCGACCCCGACCCAAATACTGCCTTTGATTGACTCAAGTTGATTATTGGCTTGCCCTTTACGACCAAAAAATATCGCGGTTAACACGCCAGAAAAAACCAAAGCTGATCCCAACAATTCGAGAGATGTCATGGTTTCGCTAAATAGGAAGTAACCTAGTACAGCGGAGAAGACGGCGTGGCAAGAAAAGAGTAGACCAGCTTGTCTTGGTCCCATGCGATTGAGGCAGGCGAATAGGGCAGTATCTCCGATGAAGATACCGATCACGCCAGATAGCATCATGGCGGAAATCGCGCTGGTTTCTACGCTGGCCCAACCGCCAGTAATCAGTGCCATACCCCCTAAAATCACAGAGGTGCAGCCCATACGCCAACGACTATAGGCAAAGGTTCCTAAATGTTGCGCGGGAACAACAGAAAGTAGACTGGCTACCGCCCAAAGAAATGCCGCTGCCAATGCCAGCCATTCATATCCCATTGACACGAAATCCTTGTGAATTTGGAAGAGTAATGGCTGACAATATGCATTAAAAAAAGTTTAAATCATAGGTTAAACCTTAAAGCGTCCCACCTCGCGACGCATGGTTTCTGCAGAGTCACGCATGTTATCGGCACTTTCGCTGCTTTGAAGCGCTTGTGAAGCAAGGACATCAGAAGCATCTTTAATCCCCTGCGTATTGCGACTGATATCTTCACTCACAGCTCGTTGCTCTTCGGCTGCACTCGCAATCTGTAGTGCCATATCATTGATTTCAGTAATCGCGTCAGTGATATGACCCAAGCTATCGGCCGCTTGCTGAGCATAGTCGACACTTGTGTCGGCAAGCGACGTGCTGCTCTGCATGCTGTTAACCGCTAACTGAGTATTGTTTTGCAGCGTCTCGATCATATTGCGGATCTCTTCGGTTGAGCCATGGGTACGCTGGCTCAGCACGCGAACCTCATCCGCAACGACCGCAAAACCGCGCCCTTGCTCACCAGCGCGTGCCGCTTCAATCGCTGCATTAAGCGCCAACAGGTTGGTCTGTTCGGCTATCTCTTGAATAGTAGAAAGGATCTGATTAATGCTTTGAGTGTTACTTTCTAACTCAGAGATCACACCCGCGGCAGCCATTACCTGATCTGCTAGGTCAACGATCGCTTGGCGGTTTTTCTGAATCACTTGTTGGCCGTCCTGACAAGCGGTTGATGAAGTTTGAGAAGCGGCAGCTGTGAGCTCTGCATGGCTTGCGACTTCTGCCGCGGTAGCCGACATCTCATGGATGGCTGTCGCTATCTGGTTAACATCATTTTGTTGCGCCTCAACTTGATGAGAAGCCTGTTGTGATAGTTCATTTGCCTGAACAGCTTGGTTGGCGAGCTTTTCACTGTGGTTGATGATGCCGCTGATCATTGCCTGCATTTGACTCAAGAACTGATTGACATGCTCCGCGACTTCACCGATTTCGTCTCGGCGCTTAATCTCGACGCGCTGGGTCAAATCACCTTCACCTTTAGACAGTTGTGAAAGGGATGCTGACAAGTCTTGTAGCGGTTTAAGCAGTTTAGTAATTGTGTAAGTACTGAATGTGGCAATCACTAAATACAGGATGATGGAAGCGAGTGCCGTAAACTGGATTTGTTCAGTGACGGAAGCGAAGGCGAGATCCTTATCGACCACGATACCTAAAGACCAGTCTGTCGTCGGGACATTGGTAACATAGATAAGCTTGTCACCTTGATCCGGCCAACTAATGGTTGATAGGGCTGATTTGCTGACAAGTTCATTGACCATGTTATGGCTTAGAACAGGGTTTAGAACGGTTAAAGGCTGTTGGCTTAGCTTTTCATCCTGATAGGCAACGATGTTGTTGTTACCATCCACTAAGAAGGTAAAGCCATCGTTATCTAACGTGACATTGAGTACTTCACTGATGATGTTAGTGACGGTTAAATCGGCGGCAAGCACCCCTTTTCTTTCACCGGAAAAGGCTTTGGCAAAACTGACAACAATGCTGCCATCAAAATCCTGATAAGGTTCGGTCAGGATTAGCCCAGAGGCTTTCATGGCATCTTGATACCACGGTCGAGTTCTTGGATCGTAATCGGCAGGCCAGTCTTCGGTTTTATCACCGTAGGCAATGGAGCCGTCATCGAAGCCAGCATAAACGGAAAGAAAATCGCCCGCTCGCTTGGTAATTAGCATTTCACGGTCAGAGTTATCTGACTGGACGATGGTTTTCTCGTTAGCAAGCATCATATCGCTGCGTATGGCTAACCAATCACTAATGTAGCGAGTAGTGGCGTGGCTGACATTGGCCATTTCACTATTTAGGGCTGAGGTGGTTTCTTGTTTTAATTGGCTTACCGAGATCCAAGCTTGAACCCCGCTGACCACTGCGATAACGATTGCAATCGCAATCTGCATTTTTAGTTTTATTGTATTTCTCATTGCCTTTCCTTCATTTACGAGACAATAGATTGAGAAAAGCGGAGTGGAGAGACACTGGGAGAAGGTGTTTGCCATGTGGAGAGCATCAACCGAACCTCGTGGCCACTACCGCCGGATAGAAATCTCACATTGAAAGTGAAATGGATGTTCTTGTTATTATTGAACTGATTTTATAATCCAAAGCGACCAATTTGCTTGATCTATGTACAGGAACACCGACTAACTTACCTATTTAGGGCGAATATTGATTGAACTGTGACCTTCAGTCAATAAATATTAAATGCCATACGGTAATTAAGTAAGTAGCAGTGCTCCGGCATAAACAATTGCTAATCCAATCACACCGATAATTAGCCCGGTTTTGGCCATATCTTTGCTCTCGATAAGACCAGTAGAGTAAGCCAGAGAGTTTGGCGGTGTTGATACTGGTAAAATCATGCCAAGCGATGCAGAGAAGGCGACAACGACCAATAATCCTTGCAGTCCACCGACGCTAGCTAAACTCTCCATGGAAGCCCCAATTGCAGCCGCAATTGGCATTAGCAGGTTAGCAGTCGCGGTGTTGGACATGAAGTTTGCCATTAGCCAGCAGACGATCGACAGAGTAAGAACTACGGCAATTGGCGATAGCGATTCGTAATCAATCGCATGAGCCAGGGCGGCTGCCAATCCGGTTTTATCCAAACCAATACCAATCGCAATACCACCGGCGACTAGCCACAGTACATCCCAGTTAATCAGCTTGAGCTCAGCTTTGCCCATAATGCCAGTGAGCGTGAAAACAGCCAGTGGAATAATGGAAACAACATAGGTGTTCATACCATGCAGTTTGGTCGTCATCCACAATAGGATGGTTGAAGCAAACGTGGCGTAAACCACCATAGCACGCCAGTTCTTTTGGAATTGCCCATCTAATTTAAGCTTCATAGTTTGTTGGGAAGAAGGGAACAGCTTTTGCAGCAGGAACCAAGCGATAGTCAGTTGCACAATCACAAAGGGTAATCCCATCATCATCCAGCTTAAGAAATCGATACTGTTCTCGCCAGTGAGGTACTGAAGTGCGATGGCGTTCGGTGGCGTACCGATTGGAGTCGCAATACCGCCTGTGTTGGCGGCGATTGGGATACACAGTACTAAGGCTTTAATGCCAATATCGCCTTTAGGTGCCGAAGCGACAATTGGGCCAAGTAATGCAAGCATCATTACCGTTGTTGCGGTGTTGGACATAAACATTGAGAACACGGCAGTAATCAACATTAAGCCAAGCATGATGAACTTAGGCTGGTGGCCAAAAGGCTTGAGCAGTACGCGCGCTAAGTTGTTATCGAGCTCATACTTAGAGGCTGCGATCGCAAGGGCAAAACCACCCATAAACAGAATAATGATTGGCGAAGAGAAGGCGCTGAAGATGTCTGTGTAGTTCATCAACTCCCCCAAGTCATGTCCTGCAGGAGGGTTGCGGAATAAATGTAGCCCTTTGTCGGAAATCATTACCAGCTCTAAGGCGATGATCAAAATCGAAGTCGCAAACACTGGGACGGGCTCTAGTACCCAAAGTAGGGCTGCGAGAAGAAAGATGGCCAATAGTCGATGCTGAATCAGGGTCAGATCATCAATAGGGATCCAGTCAATAGGCATAAACAGCACACCGATTGGCAGACCAAAACTGATCAATAGTTTAATGATAATTCCCGATTCTACCTTTGGCATACAATCCTTTACCTCAAAAGTATTAGTGAAGCCACAGATTAGTTCACAATGAATTAAAGGTCTTAGACCAAGTCTAGAATTTTGATAAACAGTTGAAATTGTTGAGGGAGGTTTGCTTTGGGTCAAAAAAAGCCCCGCGATTGCGAGGCTTCAGAGTCGAACGTTGGTGATTATTCCGCTGCTTGTTCTGCTTGAGCGGTATGAGCGTAAGGTGTACCCATTACCGTAGGTTGACCATTTTGCATCGTGTCATCAAATTTCACCGCATCTTTGGCGAATAGGTTGATAACCGTTGAGCCTAGCTTAAAGCGACCCATTTCTTCACCCTTCTTAAGGATTACCGCTTTGTCACCTTCAGCTGGGTAGTCCCATTTGTAAACCGTATTGCCGCGTGGTGGGGTTACTGTGCCAGCCCAAACTTGTTCAATGCTACCAACAATTGTTGCGCCAACAAGCACCTGCGCCATTGGTCCAAACTCTGTATCAAAAATACATACCACACGTTCGTTACGTGCGAACAGGTTTGGTACGTTCTCAGCAGTCAGCGGGTTAACTGAGAATAGATCACCTGGTACATAAATCATCTGACGAAGTGTGCCGTCACATGGCATGTGTACTCGGTGGTAATCACGTGGTGAAAGGTACAGTGTCGCGAATTCACCGTCGGCAAACTCTTGAGCTAATTCTGCATCTCCGCCTAGTAGCTCTTGCGCCGTAAAGTCATGGCCTTTTGCCTGAATCAGTTTGCCATCAGTGATAGGACCAAACTGGCTTACACAAGCGTCTGCTGGGTGCGTGATAACAGTGGCTTCTTCGGTGATTGGGCGTGCGCCATCTTTTAGCTCACGAACAAAAAATTCGTTAAACGTCTTAAAGTGTTTAGGATCAGAATGAAGTGCTTCATCCATGTTAACGTTGTATTGCTTAATAAACCACTTTATGATTGCTGTTGTTAGACCGCCAGCTTTCGCTGAAGCTAGCTTACCCACTAAGCGCGTTAAGCCGTGCTGAGGGATCCAATATTGCAGTCCAACTTTAATCTTATCCATTGTGTTCAATTCCAATGCTATTTTGATGATTGACTATATTCTGGGCGCGAGATGTTACTCAAAATGCGCCCAAAAGTCAGCAGTTGCGAGAGTTTGCTTACAAAATTGCGGTTACAAATCCGCTTTTTTGCTACGAGAGTATTGTCGATTGGCTTTGTTTTCCGCCATGCTTTCGAGGATACGGTGATAGTTTTCAAAGCGTATTTCGTTGATCTCACCATCTTCAACGGCCTGACGCAGTACACATCCTGGGTCGTCATTGTGTTTACAATCACGGAACTTACAGCCACCTAGATAAGGTCTAAATTCAACAAAGGCTTTAGTGACTTCTTCGGCTTCCAAGTGCCACAGACCAAACTCACGAACTCCCGGTGAGTCAATTAGGTCGCCCCCTGTTGGGATATGGTAAAGGCGTGATGCGGTGGTTGTGTGTTGGCCTAGGCCGGAGTTTTCTGAGATCTCGCCTTCCTCAACATTAAATTGAGGCATAAGCGCATTAACTAGACTTGATTTACCGACACCAGACTGACCGACGAAAATATTGATGCGATCTTTCAGCTCAGCTTCGAGCTCTGCAATACCTTCACCGGTTTGCTTACTGACAAACAGCACCTTGTAGCCAATGCGCTCGTATTCGTTTAGCCAAGATTTGTATTCAGCTAGTTGCTCTTGTTCAAGAAGATCGATTTTGTTCAATACTAGCAGCGGTGCAATGCTTAAGGTTTCAGAGGCGACCAAGTAGCGATCAATGATATTGAGCGACAATTCAGGTAAAACTGAAGAAACGATGACCATTTGGTCTACGTTCGCAGCGACAGGTTTTAAACCGTCGTAGTAATCAGGGCGTGTTAAGACTGAAGTTCTTGGCTCGACGGCTTCAACCACACCATTGATGCCTTCCATCGACTCTAGGCCAGGGCGCCAAATAACTTTGTCCCCAGAAACCAGAGATTCGATACCGCGACGAAGATTACAGCGCTGGACTTCTCCGCTTTCGAGATCTTCTATATCTGCGTGTTGTCCAAAACGAGTGATAACCAGGCCTGATTTACTCCCTCCAAGCATAGATTCATCCCACTGGATGGCCTCTTCCTGCTTAAGTTTGCGTTTTTGGTTATGGCGTACACGCCTCACCTGACCTTTGGTTAGCTTTTTCTTTTTAGCCACGTTTCTCTACTTCAGTTGATTAATTTATCGGGTGATACCTGTCTGACAGCGAGTATCTCAATCTATCTTGGGTATCGGAATTTGGGTATAGTACCTCTTTTAGCACAAAACCAATAGGCAACGATTTATGTCCTTTAGCGATCAAAATTTAATTTGGATTGATCTTGAGATGACAGGACTGGACCCAGAAACCCACAAAGTTATCGAAATCGCCACCATAGTGACTGATAGTGAATTGAATATTTTAGCTGAAGGACCTGTACTTGCCATTCATCAGCCAGAAGAAGAGCTGGTTAAAATGGATGAGTGGTGCACAACAACGCATACAGGCAGTGGTTTGGTTAAGCGTGTACGCGAAAGTAAAATCGATGAGCAAGAAGCTATTCGTCAAACGATTGAGTTTTTAGAAAAATGGGTACCTAAAGGTAAATCGCCAATTTGTGGTAACAGTGTTGGTCAAGACAGACGTTTCTTGTACAAGCATATGGCCGAGCTTGAGCAGTATTTCCACTACCGCTACATTGATGTGAGTACGTTGAAAGAACTTACTCGTCGTTGGAAGCCTGAAGTACTCGATGGCTTTTCGAAAACAGGCAGTCACCTTGCGTTAGACGATATTCGAGAGTCGATAGCCGAACTTCAGTACTACCGTAAAACGATTTTCTCAATTTAATCGACTTTAATAACGCCAGCGCATTCGCTGGCGTTTTTGTTTATGGCACGGGGAGGAAAGCAAACTGAGCAACACCATGGACTACCTTGGTAATCCCTCGATTTGTTTTGTCTGCAACGATGAGTGCCATCATATCTTGAATCATGACCATCTTAGTGAATCGGCGGTCAAAGCTGATATCACCGCCATCTTCATCGGTATCATTACTGTAAATCAGCGGGTTTCCATACTGGTCTTTGCGATGATAGAGTCGCCACACGAAGATCTCTATGTTTCGCGCACTGTTATATAAAGACTGCTCATCTAATGAATCGATGATAAAGAACTCTTGCTGGTGGTTGTATGAACGGCGCAGCATCTCTGATAGGCCGACGATAGCGGCAAATACTCGGTCTCCCTGAAAGTTCTCATCAAAACTTAGCAATATTGCATCAATTCCAGTGACGCCATTAAGCTCATCAAAAACTAAAGAGGGAAGTTCGATACTCTCTTCAGAACCAAAAATCTGGGTAATGCGACTTTCTATGGTTGCTTGCGGATTCTTATGCAGTTGAATTGGATTGCGGATGTAGAGTTTTCGTGTCAGCTCCATCATCTGTATCTTTAGCTGTCTCGCATGAACATCCATAACAAAATCAACGTCACTTTTGCCGAGGTTACGCATGGGTTTAGGCATAGAGCCACAACCAACAATTAGCGTAGCGACAAATAAGGGTATGAGCGTTCGAAAAACAATCCTTTGCAACGACATGGACACTGAACCTTAACTAGGAGAAATCTTGTAACCATTGGAACGAGGCTTTTATAGCCAATAGTTATATTAAAATTTGCATTCATCAGCGACATTAAGTCACCAAAATGCAGGTCAATATCCCAATTTGAGCATAGGTGAGGTTACTTTTATGTTATTTAACGAAATGCATTTCGTTTAAATTTCAAGCTGTTTTGATGATTGATGTGCGCTTTTCATCCAAACAGGAAAAAAATGGATTTTTTTTGCATGAAGGACTTGCATCACAAAAAAATGCTCTTATAATTCGCAGCCCTGAACGACGGAAACGTTGTTGATGCGACACTAGCTCAGTTGGTAGAGCGCAACCTTGCCAAGGTTGAGGTCACGAGTTCGAACCTCGTGTGTCGCTCCAAATTTAAAGGCTTTCATCATGCCTTAAATGGTGAATACGGACGCGGGGTGGAGCAGCTTGGTAGCTCGTCGGGCTCATAACCCGAAGGTCGTCGGTTCAAATCCGGCCCCCGCAACCAAATGCGACACTAGCTCAGTTGGTAGAGCGCAACCTTGCCAAGGTTGAGGTCACGAGTTCGAACCTCGTGTGTCGCTCCAAATTTGAAGGCTTTCATCATGCCTTAAATGGTGAATACGGACGCGGGGTGGAGCAGCTTGGTAGCTCGTCGGGCTCATAACCCGAAGGTCGTCGGTTCAAATCCGGCCCCCGCAACCAAATTTTTAGGTGTTGTGATTCGCTAGCTCGTCGGGCTCAGCTATTCATAAAACCTCGCGAAGGTCATCGATTTATATCCGGCCTCGCAACCAAAGCGACACTAGCTCAGTTGGTAGAGCGCAACCTTGCCAAGGTTGAGGTCACGAGTTCGAACCTCGTGTGTCGCTCCAAATTTAAAGCTTTCATTGTGCTTAACAATGATTATGGACGCGGGATGGAGCAGCCTGGTAGCTCGTCGGGCTCATAACCCGAAGGTCGTCGGTTCAAATCCGGCTCCCGCAACCAATTCTCTTATGAGAATATGCGACACTAGCTCAGTTGGTAGAGCGCAACCTTGCCAAGGTTGAGGTCACGAGTTCGAACCTCGTGTGTCGCTCCAAATTTAAAGCTGTCATCGTGCTTAACGGTGAAACAATACGGACGCGGGGTGGAGCAGCTTGGTAGCTCGTCGGGCTCATAACCCGAAGGTCGTCGGTTCAAATCCGGCCCCCGCAACCAAATGCGACACTAGCTCAGTTGGTAGAGCGCAACCTTGCCAAGGTTGAGGTCACGAGTTCGAACCTCGTGTGTCGCTCCAATTTGATAGCCTTCATCGTGCTTAACGGTGACAAAGATGCGACACTAGCTCAGTTGGTAGAGCGCAACCTTGCCAAGGTTGAGGTCACGAGTTCGAACCTCGTGTGTCGCTCCAATTTGATAGCCTTCATCGTGCTTAACGGTGATAAAGATGCAACACCCGCTCAGTTTGATTGAGCGCAACCTTGCCAAGGTTGAGGTCACGCCTTTTTGTTTATGAATAGGGAACCTCGTGTGTCGCTCCAAATCTCCTTCAAATGATTTTCATTTGAATAGACCTTACGGTCACCGCTCTTTAGCTAATGCTGCGAAGCATGAACCCCAAATCAGTAAAAAAAGTCCTCCTAGTTTTTAGGTGGGCATTTTTATGTCTCAATATTAAATCTCAGCACGAGATGTGCTCAGTCAGAATCAATAGCAAGCATTATGTGAGCTAGGGTTTGGCATGTTAGTCAACAGACTTATCCACAGATGTCTAATTGTGGATAACTTGGTGGGTAACCTGATTTTTATTCATGTATAACGCTTGACTAAAACGATCTTTTTGTTTTTGAAACTTTCCTACCTAACTTTAAATTTAATTTAACTTGTTGAATTTTAAGTTATTTTTATGTTTTGCCTAGCTTGGCTTAGTAGGTGTTTACGATCATTAAGTCACTGTTTTTTGATCCTAGTCATTTCTTACCACTGTGATTAACTTCTCCATCTGTAAGAAAATGAGTAATCGTTCTTTCTTTTTTCCACATTTTGGTTTTTGGAGCTAGGTCAAACTCTGAGTGGCTAAGTTCGGCAAGCATTATGCATCGCGTGGTAAGCCTTTTTCGACAATTCTAATCAACCTATTTAGCTTAGTTGATTGTGTTGGGGTTTGAGCTTGTTGTTGTTCTAGAGCCCATTGAATATGTACATCTAAAGTCTCACTCAGGCCGAGGCGATTTTCCAGCGCTTCAATGATGTTGATGGAGTATGGAGCATTTCCCATGGCGACCGACAGGTTTCTTAGCCATTGTAAATGTCCGATACGGCGAATAGCTGAACCTTCCATATTTTTTAAGAAAGTCGCTTCATCCCATTTAAATAGCTCAACGAGATTCGCATTGGTCAATGCCTCTCTACGGTGAAAGTCTGGCTGAGCGGTTAAATCTGAGAAGCGGTTCCAAGGACAAACAAGTTGGCAGTCGTCACAGCCATAGATTCT
This sequence comes from Vibrio tubiashii ATCC 19109, assembly GCF_000772105.1. Classification (NCBI taxonomy): domain Bacteria; kingdom Pseudomonadati; phylum Pseudomonadota; class Gammaproteobacteria; order Vibrionales; family Vibrionaceae; genus Vibrio; species Vibrio tubiashii. The sequence goes on along the minus strand of NZ_CP009354.1, from coordinate 2,972,571 downwards.
GTTGCCCATGGCTTTGCGAAACTCTTCTGGGATGACGCCGTCGAATTCAATGGTTAAGTAGGAGATACAGCGCCTTGCGTCGACAATACCATTATCTACGATGGCTTGCGTCGGGCATGAGGTAATACAAGCTTTGCATTTGCCACATTCATCAACGCTGGGTTCGTCGACTGGAAGAGGAAGGTCTATCAGCAACTCACCAAGGAAAAACCATGAGCCACACTCTTTATCTAGAATAAGTGAATGTTTTCCAGTCCAGCCCAATCCGGCTTTCTGCGCCAAAGGCCTTTCAAGTATCGGCGCGGAATCGACAAAAGGTCGGTGGCCAAAGCTGCCAACTTCTTGTTCTATTTTTTGCCCGAGCTTTTTTAACTGGTTGCGGATTAACTTGTGATAATCACGCCCAAGAGAGTAGCGACTTATATAGGCTTGAGTCGGATCCGACAGGTTGGCGGCAAATTGCGCTTCAGGAGGCAGGTAGTTCATACGTACGCTAATGACACGGACAGTACCTGGTAGTAGTTCAGCAGGACGCGCTCTCATCATTCCGTGACGAGCCATCCAGTCCATTTCCCCGTGATAGCCTGCATCAAGCCATTTTTGTAGTTCAGCTTCATGCTCAGAGAGATCTACATCGCAGATGCCAACTTTTTGGAAGCCAAGTTCTTGGCCCCAAATTTTGATCTTGTCTGCGAGCTCTTGGTAGTTCATTCTGATTGCTCCGGGTAAAGGGGGCAGGATCTTAACGGATCTTATATGCAGGATCTAGCCAAGGAAAAGCGAAAAATGGCAAGAAATCGCTGATTTTTCGTTTTACTTACACAAGATCTCTTGTCTCTCAATTCCAACCCAGTTTACTATTCCTGTTCTTTTGATTTTTATATAGTCACAGCGTAGAGATTGATCTTCATGACCACCAAACAATTTGCCCTTAAAGATGAACAAGCAACGATTCAATTAGGGACAGCATTGGCACACTTGTGCTCTCAACAAACCACCATCTACTTACACGGTGATTTGGGTGCAGGTAAAACGACATTTAGTCGTGGTTTTGTTCGCGCGCTTGGTCATGAAGGCAATGTGAAAAGCCCAACTTACACTCTTGTTGAACCTTATCAGCTGGATCAGTGGCAGGTTTACCATTTTGATCTTTACCGTTTAGCGGATCCTGAAGAACTTGAGTTTATGGGGATCCGTGATTACTTCACTTCAGATGCTATCTGTTTGGTGGAGTGGCCTGAGAAAGGACAAGGTCTGCTGCCAGAAGCCGATCTGGATATTGATCTTCGTTATGACGGAGAGGCACGTGTTGTTGTACTGACGGCAAATAATCAGTACGGATGTCAATTATTAGAACAGTTGGAGTTATGTTGAAGAGTACTTTTATAAGAGCTGTTTTCTTTCCATTTCTTCTTGCTCTTACTCTTGCGCCCGGTTTTGCATTCGCAAACGCGCTAGAAGGGATTCGTGTTTGGCCTTCTCCTGATGAGACACGTGTTGTCATCGATCTTTCATCAGAAGCTGACTACAGCTATTTTACGCTCTCTAGTCCAGAGCGTTTAGTCGTTGATTTAAAGAAAACGTCTCTGAGCACTAAGCTGCCTATCAACATCACCGATAGTCCAGTCTTGAAAAAGATCCGTAAAAGCTCTCCGCCCAATAAAGGCACTTATCGTTTGGTGTTTGAGCTAAAACGAAAAGTGACTCCTCAACTGTTTAAGCTTGCACCCACTCCGGGGGGACAGTATGGTCACCGTCTTGTGATCGATATGCCTCATGGCAGTCAGAAGAAAGCAACCTCAACTCCTGCAAAATCAAGCAGCTCAACAACAGTGAGCCGTGATGCTTCTCAGTTGGCCGGAACGGCAGATATCGTGGTGGCGATTGACCCTGGTCATGGTGGTGAAGACCCAGGTTCAATTGGTCCGAGCAAAAAATATGAAAAGCATGCGACCTTAGCAATCTCTAAGAAGATCGTTGCCCAAATCAATGCTGTGCCGGGAATGAAAGCCGTACTGACCCGAGGCGGTGACTACTTTGTCAATTTAAACAAACGTTCAGAGATAGCTCGCCGTAACAAAGCACACTTACTGGTTTCGATTCACGCCGATGGTTTCCATACGCCTCAACCGCGTGGTGGTTCAGTATTTGTCTTGAATACTCGTCGAGCAAACTCGGAGATAGCGCGTTGGGTAGAGAATCATGAGGAACAATCTCAACTACTAGGTGGGGCTGGAGAAGTCCTTTCAAAGAACAATAACGATAGGAATGTCAGTCAGACTCTACTAGATCTACAGTTTAGCCACTCACAAAAAGAAGGTTATAAACTGGCAACGAAGATCCTGCGAGAAATGACGCGAGCGGGTATCAAGCTGCACAAGAAAGATCCGGTTAACGCAAGCTTGGCAGTATTGAAGTCACCAGATATTCCTTCTGTACTCGTTGAGACAGGCTTTATTACTAACCCGACTGAAGAAAGGTTGTTGTTCCAGCGTAGTCACCAAGACAAACTGGCGCGCTCGCTTGCTAAGGCAATTGTCCAGTATTTTGAGGCAAACCCTCCGGAAGGCACTCTGTTTGCTAATCGCGGTAAAACCATCAAGCACAAAGTGGCACGCGGTGAGTCGCTGTCGTTGATAGCCAGCAAGTATGGCACATCGACAAAAGCGATTATGCAGACCAATAAGCTCAAGAGTACCAGTTTAGCCATTGGTCAGATCCTGACGATTCCGGGCTCAAGTAAGTCTATCTCGGTGCCACAAATTAAAAATCCAGTTGAAACTAAGACTCTGACTCACGTAGTACAGCGTGGCGAGTATCTAGGAAAGATCGCAGAGAAGTACAAAGTTTCGGTTGCTGCTATTAAGAAAGAAAATAAGCTCAAGTCCGATACACTAAAACTTGGGCAAAAGTTAAAGATTACTGTGAGTATGAAAGATCAACCACTGCGTAAGCACACAGTTAAGCGTGGTGAGTTCTTGGGTAAAATTGCCAGCAAGTATCAGGTCAGTGTGAACAACATTCGCAAAGCCAATAACTTGCGTTCTGATCAGTTGGCGGTTGGTCAGGTGTTGATCATTCCCCACAACTAGAGTGAGTGCCAGACGTGACGATTAAGATCCTTCCTGCGCGCCTTGCCAACCAAATCGCGGCGGGCGAAGTGGTAGAAAGACCCGCTTCTGTAGTCAAAGAGTTGGTGGAAAATAGCTTAGATTCTGGCGCAACACGCATTGATATTGATATCGAGAAGGGCGGCGCCAAGCTGATCCGTGTGCGCGACAATGGCAAAGGGATCGTCAAAGATGAGTTAAGTCTGGCGTTAAGTCGACATGCGACGTCGAAGATTCACACCCTTGACGATCTGGAAGCGATCATTAGCTTAGGCTTTCGTGGTGAAGCCTTAGCGAGTATCAGTTCTGTTGCTCGTTTAACCATGACCTCACGACCCGCGACGCAAGAGCAAGCATGGTCAGCGTACAGTGAAGGTCGTGAGATGCAGGTTAAGCTTCAGCCTGCTGCTCATCCCATTGGTACCACGGTTGAAGTGCTTGATCTGTTCTTCAATACGCCGGCGAGGCGTAAGTTTCTGCGTACAGAGAAAACTGAATTCACCCATATAGATGAGTTATTGAAACGGATTGCGCTGAGCCGCTTCGACGTCACCATTAATCTCAGACACAACGGCAAACTCATTAAGCAGTATCGCGCGGCGAAAACTGAGGCGCAGGCAGAAAAGCGGATTGCAGCTGTGTGTGGCAACGCCTTTGTGCGTAATATGCTTAAAATAGAGCTAGAGCATCAAGGGCTCAAACTGCATGGTTGGATTACCACGCCAGAGGGCGCTCGTCAGCAAAGCGATCTGCAATACTGTTACGTTAATGGTCGCATGATGCGTGACAAACTGATCAATCACGCGATTCGCCAAAGCTATGAGACTAGCCTGCGCCCTGATCAGTTTGCGACATATGTGCTCTTTATCGAACTCGATCCACATCAAGTCGATGTCAATGTGCACCCTGCCAAGCATGAAGTTCGTTTCCATCAAGCGCGTCTTGTGCATGACTTCATCTACCAAGCGCTGAGTGATGCCTTGGCTCAAAGTGCCCATATTGATAAGCCTGAACAAACCGCGTCTGCATTCCATGTAGAGCAGCCATCAAACCCTACGGATGAGCCAGAGCCCATTTCCGCACCTAGTGAAGTGGCAAATCGTACTTCTCAACAAGAATATCGCGCAATTGAATCAGTGCCTTCTTATCCCGGTAAAGCCGATTATGCCGAAAGTCGAGAGAGTGTGCGTGAAGCGCAGCCAAGAAATGAATGGCAAGAATCTCGCCCGCTAAACAAGCCAAGAGTCACTGAGCGCTATAGCGAACCTGCACCGAGTAAGCAGGAAGTGAAAGCCTATCAGGAATTACTCCAAACGCCGGAGATCGCTGAAGCTGAAGAAGCACAAATTCCAGCGGCAAAGACGAATTCAAATGAACAAGTTGACACTCAGGTTGTCGAATCGTTAGGAAAAGCAATCCATGTCGTACAAGGTCGATATCTTGTGATGGCAGATAAGCAAGGAACGCGTTTAGTTAACCTTGCTAAAGCAGAGTGGCTTAGGGTTAATGGTCAATTGTCGACGCGCGAAGGCAATTTAAAAAGCCAACCGCTGTTAGTTCCATTGTCGGTTAAGTTAGATTACGCTTTGCTGGAAGTTGCGCAAGCGCTTCAGCCAACGCTCGATACATTCGGCATTGAGCTAAAAGCACGCGGTAATAAGGCGCTGATGGTAATGGGGGTGCCCCAACCATTGAGGCAACAAAACTTGCAACAACTGGTGCCAGATCTGCTATCTTACGCGGTCTCGTGCCAAGCCGCTTCACAGCCGCTGTCACATACCCAGTTAGCAAAATGGCTTAGTGATCATATTACTCAGGTAAAAAGTGACTACACTTTGTCGGAAGCCATCCAGATCATTGCTGATGTAGAGCAATTGTGGCAGGGAAGACTTCCACTTAGTGACCAAACCTTTGTTAAGCCAGTAGACTTTTCTGCAACGATTGCAGCGTTAGAATTATGAACAACACAGAATTACCTTTAGCTCTATTTTTAATGGGGCCAACAGCGTCAGGAAAAACGGATCTTGCGATTCGTTTACGCCAGAAATTCCCGGTAGAGATCATTTCAGTTGATTCAGCACTGATCTACAAAGGAATGGATATTGGTACGGCAAAACCTGATGCCGAGGAACAAGCCCAAGCGCCGCATCGCTTGATCGACATTCTTGATCCTAGTGAAGCCTATTCTGCTGCTGATTTTCGTCGTGATGCGCTGAATGAAATGAATAAAATTGTAGAGCAAGGCAAGATCCCACTTCTCGTAGGTGGCACCATGCTTTACTACAAAGCGTTACTGGAAGGGTTATCGCCACTGCCAGCCGCGGATACTGAAATTCGCCAACAGATAGAGCAAGAAGCTTTAGCTTTGGGTTGGGATAAATTACACGATCAGTTAAAAGAAATTGATCCTGTCTCAGCAGAGCGAATCCACCCGAATGATCCACAAAGATTGTCTAGGGCATTGGAAGTTTATCGAATTTCAGGTAAAACTCTTACTGAGTTAACTCAAACTAAGGGCGAAAGCCTGCCGTACCGAGTTAAACAGTTTGCAATAGCTCCCAAGGAAAGGGCAGAGCTCCATCGCCGAATTGAGCTGCGCTACGAGAAGATGATCGAAGCGGGGTTTGAAGATGAAATGCGTGCGCTATATGCTCGCGACGATCTTCACCCAGATCTACCTTCGATTCGTTGTGTAGGTTATAGGCAGATGTGGGACTATTTGGATGGGAACTGCACGTTAGATGAAGCCATTTTTAAGGGCGTCTGTGCAACCCGTCAATTGGCCAAGCGACAAATCACCTGGTTACGCAGCTGGGATGATTTAACTTGGTTAGATAGTGAAAACATTGAACACGCGCTAGAAACTGTCTCAAATGCCATAGCATCTGAAGGTTTTAGCTGTGTATAATGTGATCGCTTTTGCGTGAATGTGCCCTGTAAAGGATCTGTTACTTGAAATTTCGCTTTAAAGCCGTCATAACAAGTAGCGACAGGGTGTTATTTTATTCGTTTAGCTCAGAGCAAAGGCCGCATCTTTTAATGCAGCGCACCACTAGCTAAATAACTAAAACAAAATTACAAAATAAGGAAAATAAAAATGGCTAAGGGGCAATCTCTACAAGACCCATTCTTAAATGCATTACGTCGCGAACGTATTCCAGTATCTATCTACCTTGTAAACGGAATTAAACTACAAGGCCAGATCGAATCATTTGATCAGTTTGTTATCTTGCTGAAAAACACTGTTAACCAAATGGTGTACAAGCACGCTATTTCTACGGTAGTTCCTGCTCGCCCAGTGAGCCACCACAGCGGTGATCGTCCTCAAGGTGATCGTCAGCAAGAGAAATCAGAAGATTAATTCTCTGAATTACCATATTTGTTTGTAAGGAGTTGATTGCTTGTTTGACCGTTATGAAGCCGGTGAGCGAGCCGTACTTGTTCATATCAACTTCACGCAAGAAGGGGAGTGGGAAGATCTCAGCGAATTTGAGATGTTGGTCTCTTCAGCTGGCGTTTCTGCGTTACAAGTTGTAACTGGAAGTCGCCAGTCTCCACACCCTAAATACTATGTCGGAGAGGGTAAGGCTCAAGAGATTGCACAGGCTGTGCAGTTATCTGGCGCTGATATTGTGATTTTTAATCACGCCCTCTCTCCTGCCCAAGAACGTAACCTCGAACAGTTGTGTAAGTGCCGTGTGGTTGACCGTACAGGTCTGATCCTCGATATCTTTGCTCAACGCGCCCGAACTCATGAAGGTAAATTGCAGGTTGAGCTTGCTCAGCTTCGCCATATCTCAACCCGATTGATCCGCGGTTGGACGCACCTTGAAAGACAGAAAGGTGGTATCGGTTTACGTGGTCCAGGTGAAACTCAGTTAGAAACTGACCGACGTCTATTGCGTGATCGTATTAAAGCGATACTGCGCCGTTTAGAGAAAGTAGCTAAACAGCGTGAACAAGGTCGCCGTGCTCGAAATCGAGCGGAAATCCCGACTGTTTCCCTAGTGGGTTATACCAACGCAGGTAAGTCGACCCTATTTAACCGTATTACAGAAGCAGGCGTTTATGCCGCAGACCAGTTGTTTGCTACGCTAGACCCAACTTTACGTAAAATAGAGCTAGCGGATGTTGGCCCGGCAATCTTAGCCGATACGGTAGGGTTTATTCGTCATCTTCCGCACGATCTTGTTGCTGCATTTAAAGCAACACTGCAAGAAACTCAAGAAGCTGACATTTTGTTACATGTTGTAGATGCCAGCGACGACCGTTTTCGTGAGAATATTCAAGCTGTTCATGAAGTGCTAGAAGAGATCGATGCCCACGAGGTACCGTCTCTGGTTGTCATGAACAAGATTGATAATCTAGAAGACCAGAAACCTCGTATAGAACGTGATGAGGAAGGAATTCCTCGCGCAGTTTGGGTTTCTGCAATGGAAGGCATAGGTATTGAGCTGCTGTTTGATGCGTTGACTGAGCGTCTCGCAAGTCAAATGGTTCAGTATCAATTGCGAATCCCGCCACAACATCAAGGGCGAATTCGTAGTACATTCTTCCAGATGAAATGTATTCAACGAGAAGAATATGACCAGGAAGGTAACTTGTTGATTAATGTTCGCATGCAACAAGTGGATTGGTCTAGACTTGAAAAAAGAGAAGGGGCAGTTTTACGTGACTTTATAGTTACTTAAATGACTGCTACAGTATAACGTCATATCAAATGATGGAGCTTTCTAATGGCGTGGAATGAGCCTGGTAATAACAACGGCAACAATGGCCGCGATAATGACCCTTGGGGTAATAACAATCGTGGTAACAAAGGTGGCCGTGATCAAGGACCGCCAGACTTAGACGAAGTATTTAATAAACTGAGTCAGAAACTGGGTGGAAAGTTTGGTGGTGGCAAAGGCGGTAAAGGATCGTCTATTGGCGGTGGCGGAGCACTAGGTTTTGGTGTTATCGCAGCAATCGCAATAGCAATTTGGTTCTTCGCTGGCTTTTACACTATCGGCGAAGCAGAGCGTGGCGTAGTGCTACGTCTCGGTAAATACGATCGCGTTGTCGATCCTGGTCTAAACTGGCGTCCGCGCTTCATTGATGAAGTGTCACCGGTTAACGTACAGGCGATTCGCTCACTACGTTCATCAGGTCTAATGCTGACTAAAGATGAAAACGTAGTTACGGTTGCGATGGATGTTCAGTACCGTGTTGCTGACCCGTACAAATATCTATTCCGCGTAACCAACGCAGACGACAGCTTACGCCAAGCGACCGACTCTGCGCTTCGTGCAGTGATTGGTGACTCTCTGATGGATAGCATCCTGACGACTGGTCGTCAGCAAATTCGTCAAAGCACTCAGGAAACGTTAAATGAAATCGTAGATAGCTACGATATGGGTGTCGTCATTGTTGACGTCAACTTCCAGTCTGCACGTCCACCTGAGCAAGTTAAAGACGCATTCGATGATGCTATCGCAGCGCGTGAGGATGAAGAGCGTTTTGAGCGTGAAGCAGAAGCTTACCGTAACGATATTCTTCCAAAAGCGACGGGTCGAGCTGAGCGTTTGAAGAAAGAGGCACTGGGTTACTCTGAGCGCGTAGTGAATGAAGCACTTGGTCAAGTAGCGCAGTTTGAGAAGCTACTTCCTGAATACCAAGCAGCACCTGAAGTTACTCGTAACCGTCTATACCTAGACACGATGGAAGAAGTCTACAGTAGCACTTCTAAGGTTCTGATTGATTCTGAATCAAGTGGCAACCTGCTTTACTTGCCAATCGATAAGTTGGCTGGTGAAGGTAAGACTCAAACCAAACGTAGCACGAAGTCTTCTTCTGCATACGATCAAATTGAGCTAGAAACTCAGACAAATGAGACAACTTCAGACTCGCAATCTCGTTCAACTGGTTCACGTCAAGGGAGATATTAAGAATGCGTAAGTTAATGATCCCTGTATTAGTCGTTACCATTGTTCTACTGCTAATGTCAGTATTCGTGATTCAAGAAGGCGAGCGTGGATTGGTGATTCGATTTGGTCGTGTTCTTGATGACAACGGTGTGTCGAAGATTTACGAGCCTGGTCTGCATTTCAAGATGCCTCTGTTTGACCGAGTGAAGACGCTAGATGCGCGTATCCAAACAATGGATAGCCGTTCTGACCGTTTCGTAACGTCTGAGAAAAAAGACGTTCTGATCGATACTTACGTTAAATGGCGTATCGCAGACTTCGGTCGTTACTACCTAACCACAGGTGGGGGTAATGCGTTGACAGCTGAAGCGCTACTTGAACGTAAAGTCACCGACGTACTACGTTCTGAAATTGGTGCTCGTGAGATCAAGCAGATTGTTTCTGGCCCGCGTAACAAAGATGTACTTCCTGAGAGTGCAGACAGCGAAGAAGTGACAACTGAAGCCGCTCTAGAAGCGCTAGAAGTTGACGGTGAGCGTGACCAAATTATGGAAAACGTTCTTGTCGGTACTTCAGACAGCGCAATGACAGACTTGGGTGTTGAGATCGTTGATTTCCGTATGAAGAAAATCAACCTACCTGACGAAATCAGTGAGTCTATCTACCGCCGTATGAGAGCTGAGCGTGAATCTGTTGCGCGTAAGCACCGTTCTCAAGGTCGTGAGAAGGCAGAAGTTATTCGTGCACAAGCTGATCTTGAAGTGGCTACAGTTCTAGCAGAAGCAGACAAGACGGCACGTGTAACACGAGGTGAAGCGGATGCGAAATCTGCGAAAATCTACTCGGATGCTTATAACAAAGACCCAGAATTCTTTAGCTTTATGCGTTCTCTTAAAGCTTACGAGAAATCATTCAGCGATAAGAGCGATATCCTAGTATTGGATCCGAAGAGTGACTTCTTCCAGTACATGAATAACGCGACTGGCGCAGAAGCGAAGTAAATAAACTCTGATAGTATAAAGGCTCCTTAATGGAGCCTTTATTTTTTTATGGTAGGAAATCTATGTCGAACTCTCTATGGCTCGCCTTTGGCCTAGTACTTATTGTTGAAGGACTTGGCCCACTGATCGCTCCAAACGGTTGGCGCAATATGGTTGCTCAACTTAGTCAACAGCCAGACAATCAGCTACGTCGAATTGGTGGCTGTTTAGTGGTCGCTGGAGCCGTCATTGCCTATGTGTTTGGCTAGTTTGTAGAGCTTAGTAGTGAGGTGGTGGCGGCTCATTGGCAGGGTTTTCAACGTTTGAGGTGTCCATGTTTTTCACTTTACCCACCACGTATTTCATTTGGTCCTGCATTTTTGAGATCAACAATTGCTGCTGACTAAGCGCATCGTTCAACTCTTCAATGGTCTGCTCTTGGAAAGCCAATTGACACTCTAGGTCATTCACGCGGCTTTCTAATTGTTCAACTCGCTTTTCTGTCATGGCTCACTGATCTTTGCTGTTAATAATCCACATCCCAAGCTTGGGCGATACCAGCCGATGTCCCCGAGATCACTCGGTTTTGGCTATCAAAGGCAGCATCATACACCACTGCGCGTGGAGGGCGAGTATCTTTTAGTGGTTCCGCTTCAAATCCATCGACTCGCTTACCCGTGTGAGTATCCCAAACCATGATCCGGCTCGATGGGGTTCCGGTGACAAGGTATTGACCATCATCTGAAAAGCGAGCGGTTGAGAAAATCAACTGGCGAGAGAAGCTGCGTAACTTAGACATTTCTTCTCCTGTGGTGAGATCCCAAATAATCGCTTGGTTACCTCCGTCGGAAGTGAAAGCGTATTTGCCATCACGCTGTAGGGCGACTCGGTTCACTCTCTGTTCATGTTCAAAGGTTTTTAATATCTGTCCAGTATTGGTATCCCACAGGTGCGCTTTGTAGTCATTACCGCCTGAGAGAGCAAACCGCCCGTTGGGAGAAAGGGCAACCGAGTTGACTTTTTCATTGTGGGCAAGGAACTCTAGGCGGCGACCGGTGACTAAGTTGACGTAGATGGCTTTGCCATTGGATAGACCAAGCAGCACTTGATCGCCATTACTGGCAATATCAACATCGCGGATTAAGCCGTCGGAAATTGACCAAAGTCCTTCAGCTTGTGTCCAGGCCAAGTCCCAGACTGCGAAGTTGATTTGTGTTGCGGTTACCGCGAAGCGGCCATTATCTGAAATTCGGATACGTGAAACGGTACTGGATTGGGGATCTTGAGCGCCCAATGAAGCGAGCTCTTGGCTTTCATCCAGATCCCATAAAACAAGTTGGTGTTCTTTAGAGTAAAGAAGGGCGAAACGAGCATCGCGGCTTAATGCAAAGCTAGTGGTGCCTTTCGGTTCGATAGTCCATCGCTGGCTGTCTTGAGCGGAGAAAAAACACCCATTTAACGCTGTAATGACAATCGTGATGATTATTGAGTTAAAAATTATACGCATTAAGTCCAAATATCCGCTTGTTTACGTTTAATTAAGACGCATATTGGTTATATTGGTACAACATTCAAATGTGTACCAGTGTTTCTTAAAGATTTGTGCACAAAGACAAAAGTCTCAATTGGAGAGTTAAATGAAATCGATTTTTAAAGTGTCACTGCTTGCTGCAACTGTTGCACTCGCTGTTGGCTGTCAAAAAGAAGAAGAACCAAAAGCAGAAACAGCACCAGCGGCAGAGCAAGTGCAAGCAGAAACAGCTAAGACGGTTTCTTTTGCAACAGAAGATGACAAAGCGGCATACGCGATTGGTGTCTCTTTTGCTAACTACCTAAGCACTAGCCTAGACAAGCCAAACGAAATTGGCATCACGCTAAATAAAGATCTTGTTCTTAAAGGTATCGAGCACGTATTTGCCGGTAACCCAGAGCTTAACGAAGAAGAAACTCGCGCGGCACTAGAAGCACTAGACAAGCGTGTTGCTGAAACTATGCAAAAGCAAGCGGCTGAAAAAGCAGCGGCTGCTAAGCAAGAAGGTGCTGATTTCCGCGCTGAGTTTGAAAAGCAAGAAGGTGTTAAGAAGACTGACACTGGTCTACTTTACCAAGTAATGACCCCTGCTGAAGGTGAGCAACCAAAAGATACCGATACAGTTCAAGTACATTACAAAGGTACGTTGATCGATGGTACTCAGTTTGATAGCTCATACGATCGTGGTGAACCAGCGACTTTCCCACTAAACCGCGTTATCCCTGGTTGGACTGAAGGCGTTCAACTAATGCCTGTGGGTTCTAAGTTCAAGTTTGTTATCCCGCCAGAGCTAGCGTACGGCGAACAAGATACGCCAACGATTCCAGCTAACTCAACACTAGTATTTGAAGTTGAGCTGCTAAAAATCGATAACGGTGAAGAAGCTGTTCAGTAAGCCTTAATCACTGATTTTAAAAGGTCTGGTTTTTGCCAGGCCTTTTTTATTGCGAGAAATTGCACAATGTAATAAAGCAATTTTTTGTCCTAAATCACTAGATAGTGGGTTAGCTAGGTGTGCTTATCAAAATTTCTGATAAACTTACACCAATTTGTTGATTTTTCGCGCTAAGGCTTAAAGAAGTGACAACTACAGAAACAGTAAACACGGATATGTTGCTCGAAATGGAATCTGTCAATGTGATGCCATTTAGTGAGCATGACAAAATCATTCTGAGATCTTATGAAGCAGTCGTTGATGGCATTGCGAGCCTAATTGGCCCGTTTTGTGAAATCGTTCTCCACTCACTTGAAGATCTTAATACGTCGGCGATTAAAATTGCCAATGGTGAAAACACGGGTCGTCAGGTTGGTTCACCGATTACGGACTTAGCATTGAAAATGCTGCGTGACATCGAAGGCTCGGAAAGAAACTTCTCTCGTTCGTACTTTACTCGCGCGAAGGGCGGGGTACTGATGAAATCTATTACGGTAGCCATCCGTAATGGGGAAAACCGAGTGATTGGTCTGCTGTGTGTGAACGTCAATCTTGACGCACCATTCTCGCAGGTGCTGCAGTCATTTATGCCAACTGAAGAAGCAAAACAAGCGGCATCATCAGTTAACTTCGCTAGCGATGTCGAAGAACTCGTTGACCAAACCGTTGAGCGCACCATTGAAGAAATCAATGCTGACAAATCCGTTTCGAACAATACTAAGAATCGTCAGATTGTGATGGAGCTGTACGACAAGGGTATCTTTGACATTAAAGATGCGATTAACCGTGTCGCTGACCGCCTCAATATCTCTAAACACACCGTTTACCTCTACATTCGTCAGCGCAAAACTGAGGATGACGAAAAGTGAGTGGTTTGACTTACACCTTGGTGGTGAATGGTCCTGTCTACGGCAGTCAGTCCGCGAGAAGCGCATATCAGTTCGCGAAGGCGCTGATTGCGAAAGGGCATTCATTGGTCAGCGTGTTTTTCTATCAAGATGGTGTAACCAACGGCAGTGCTCTCACAGTACCAGCCAATGATGAGTTCGACTTAGTCACGGCATGGCAAACTTTAGCGGCAGAGCACAATGTGCGTTTGGAAACTTGTGTTGCGGCGGCTCTGCGTCGAGGTGTGGTGAGTCAAGATGAAGCTAGCCAGCATGGTTTGGCGCAAAGCAACTTAGCAGAAGGGTTTCATCAAGCAGGGCTTGGCAGTTTGGCTGAGGCGATGTTAGTTCAAGATCGAGTGGTACAGTTTTGAGTCAGCTAACTTATCTATTCCGTAGTGCACCTCATAGCTCGTCAGCAGGACGTGAAGGGGTTGATGCACTGCTTGCTGCTTCAGCGTACTGTGAAGACATTAGTGTCGTATTTATGGGCGATGGGGTATATCAACTGCTGCTTGGCCAGCAAACCGCGGAGATTCTTAGTAAAGACTACTCACCAATGCTGAAGCTCTTTGACCTTTACGACATCGAGCAAGTCTATGTATGTGAGACCTCGCTATTAGAAAGAGGGCTAGCGCAAGCTGACTTAGTCATTGCGGCTCAGCCACTTGATCCATTAGCGTTGAGTGCTCAACTTCATCAAGCAGATAAAGTCCTTACCTTTTAGGTGTTCTATGTTACATATCGTTAAAACGGTTCAAGCACTAGAAGATGTGAGCCGAGTAGCTACTGAAACAGACAAAGTACTGCTGGTGGAACAGGCTGTCTATGCCGCAAACCCGCAGCACCTTGCTTTTCCTCGTGTGAAAGGACTCAATACATCTGTGCTAGAGGCCGATATTGAGGCACGTGGTATTGCCAATCGAATCAGTCCTTCTATTGTTCGAGTAGACTTTGAAGGCTTTGTTGAACTGACCGTTGAACAGCCCAATTCTGTTACGTGGGAATAGTTTCATTTCCCCACTATCCCGTGTCGTTTTCCTTTTACACTTATTTCGCCAAAATTGAGCAAAAAAGATCCGTATATTTCTTGACACACCTCTCACCTCTGAATAGAATTTTGCGTCCCTAAGTGCCACTGGCAGTTAGGGATAGATTTTTCACAAAGCTTACTTTCAAGTAAATCAGGAGCTAGTTAATGGCAACTATTAACCAGTTGGTACGTAAGCCTCGTGCAAAGCAAGTTGTTAAAAGCAACGTGCCTGCACTAGAAGCGTGTCCACAAAAACGTGGTGTATGTACTCGTGTTTACACTACTACACCTAAAAAACCTAACTCAGCACTTCGTAAAGTATGTCGTGTTCGTCTAACGAACGGCTTCGAAGTGACTTCGTACATCGGTGGTGAAGGTCACAACCTTCAAGAGCACTCAGTTGTTCTAATCCGTGGCGGTCGTGTAAAAGACCTTCCGGGTGTACGTTACCACACAGTTCGCGGCGCACTAGACTGTGCTGGCGTTAACGACCGTAAGCAAGGTCGTTCTAAGTACGGTGTTAAGCGTCCAAAATCTTAATGGTATCCGTTAAGTAAGGCCAAACACTAAATTATTTTTAATTTTTGAAGAAACTGAAAAGTTTTGGATAACCTGAAGAAGACAACGGAGAAAATCCATGCCACGTCGTCGCGTCATCGGTCAGCGTAAGATCCTTCCAGATCCAAAGTTCAAATCTGAACTGCTGGCAAAATTCGTTAACATCCTAATGGTTGACGGTAAGAAATCTACTGCAGAGAAAATTGTTTACACTGCACTAGATGCAATGGCTGAGAAATCTGGTAAAGATCACTTAGCTGTATTTGAAGAAGCTCTTGAAAATGTTCGCCCAGCGGTAGAGGTTAAATCTCGCCGTGTAGGTGGTTCAACTTACCAAGTACCTGTAGAAGTACGTCCGGTTCGCCGTAACGCACTTGCTATGCGTTGGTTGGTTGAAGCTGCGCGCAAGCGTGGTGAAAAATCTATGGCTCAACGCCTAGCTGCTGAAATGCTAGACGCGTCTGAGAACAAAGGTACTGCGGTTAAGAAACGTGAAGACGTTCACCGCATGGCTGACGCAAACAAAGCGTTCGCACATTACCGTTGGTAATACCTTTCAGTGCCGCGGGAACCCTCGCGGCGCTACTCTAGTTCCTATGCGCAAGCCTAGGAACTATTGCTATATCTAGGGCCTGTGAAAATTGGTCTATTATGGATAAAAACTGCCTAGAAATAGCAATAGTCCCTAATTCAAGAGGATTCAATCGTGGCTCGTAAAACACCTATTGAGCGCTACCGTAATATTGGTATCGTCGCTCACGTAGACGCAGGTAAAACAACCACAAGTGAACGTATTCTGTTCTATACTGGTCTTTCTCATAAAATCGGTGAAGTTCACGATGGCGCTGCTACCATGGACTGGATGGAGCAGGAGCAAGAGCGTGGTATCACAATCACCTCTGCGGCAACCACTACTTTCTGGCGTGGTATGGATGCACAATTCCAAGACCACCGCATCAACATTATCGATACTCCTGGACACGTTGATTTCACGATCGAAGTAGAGCGTTCACTGCGCGTACTTGATGGTGCCGTTGTTGTGTTCTGTGGTTCATCGGGTGTTGAACCTCAATCTGAAACTGTATGGCGTCAAGCTGACAAGTACCACGTTCCTCGTATGGTATTTGTTAACAAAATGGACCGTGCAGGTGCTGACTTCCTACGCGTTGTTGATCAAATCAAAAACCGTCTTGGTGCGAACCCTGTTCCTATCCAACTTAACGTTGGTGCGGAAGATGACTTCAAGGGTGTTATTGACCTAATCAAGATGAAAATGATCAACTGGAGTGAAGCTGACCAAGGTACAACTTTCACTTACGAAGATATTCCAGCAGACATGCAAGAGCTTGCTGAAGAGTGGCACAACAACTTAGTTGAGTCAGCGGCAGAAGCTAGCGAAGAGCTAATGGACAAGTATCTTGAAGAAGGCGAACTAACAGAAGCTGAAATCAAGCAAGCACTGCGTACACGCACACTAAATAACGAAATCGTACTAGCTACTTGTGGTAGTGCGTTCAAGAACAAAGGTGTTCAAGCGGTACTCGATGCAGTGGTTGAATTCTTACCATCACCAATCGACGTTCCAGCGATTAAAGGTGTGGATGACAACGAGAAAGAAGTTGAGCGTCATGCCGACGACAACGAACCATTCTCAGCATTAGCATTCAAGATCGCAACTGACCCATTCGTAGGTACGCTGACCTTTATGCGTGTTTACTCTGGTGTGGTGAACTCTGGCGACGCAGTCTACAACTCTGTGAAGCAGAAGAAAGAACGCTTTGGTCGTATCGTACAGATGCACTCAAACAAGCGTGACGAAATTAAAGAAGTTCGCGCGGGCGATATTGCAGCAGCAATCGGCCTTAAAGACGTGACAACAGGTGACACGCTATGTGATCAGAACCACAAAGTGATTCTGGAACGCATGGAGTTCCCTGATCCGGTAATTCAGATCGCGGTAGAGCCTCGCTCTGTTGCCGATCAAGAGAAGATGGGTATTGCACTAGGTAAACTAGCGGCAGAAGATCCATCATTCCGCGTAGAAACGGACGACGAAACAGGTCAGACTCTGATCTCTGGTATGGGTGAGCTTCACCTAGATATCATCGTTGATCGTATGAAACGTGAATTCAGCGTTGACTGTAATGTTGGTAAACCTCAGGTTGCGTACCGTGAAACAATCCGTGGCAGCGCGGAAGTTGAAGGTAAATTTGTACGTCAATCTGGTGGTCGTGGTCAGTATGGTCACGTATGGATCAAACTGGAGCCATCTGAACCTGGCGAAGGTTTTGTCTTTGTTGACGAAATTGTGGGTGGTGTTGTTCCTAAGGAATACATCAGCTCGGTAGCGAAAGGTATCGAAGAGCAAATGAACAGCGGTGTTCTAGCGGGTTATCCTGTACTAGATATTAAAGCCACTCTGTTTGATGGTTCTTACCACGATGTTGACTCTAACGAGATGGCGTTTAAGATCGCTGGCTCGATGGCATTCAAGAAGGGTTCATTAGAAGCACAGCCTGTTCTTCTTGAGCCAATGATGAATGTTGAAGTAACCACTCCTGAAGATTGGATGGGTGATGTTGTTGGTGACCTGAACCGCCGTCGCGGTATGATCGAAGGTATGGACGATGGTGTGGCTGGTATTAAGATCATCCGCGCTCAAGTACCACTATCTGAGATGTTTGGTTACGCAACTGATCTCCGCTCTGCAACTCAAGGCCGTGCGTCTTACTCTATGGAGTTTAACGAGTACGCTGAAGTACCGAAAAACTTTGCAGATAAAATCATGGCGGACCGTGGTTACGTATAAACGCCTTGAACTGAAAAAAAGTCTAGCTTTTTTTAAAGATCAATGCGTCCAAATATTGCGCTGACATGCGTTGGCGCATAAAATAGCAAATTCTGGCGCGTCTCGATCAATTCGGATCGTGGCGAATCATAACTAGGAAGGAACACGATCGTGTCTAAAGAAAAATTTGAACGTACTAAACCGCACGTTAACGTTGGTACTATCGGCCACGTTGACCACGGTAAAACAACTCTAACTGCTGCAATCTGTACTACTCTTTCAAAAGTGTACGGCGGTGAAGCGAAAGACTTCGCATCTATCGATAACGCTCCAGAAGAGCGTGAGCGCGGTATCACAATCGCAACTTCTCACGTTGAGTACGACACTCCAACTCGTCACTACGCACACGTAGACTGTCCAGGACACGCGGATTATGTTAAAAACATGATCACAGGTGCTGCACAGATGGACGGTGGTATCCTAGTTGTTGCTGCGACAGATGGCCCAATGCCACAAACTCGTGAGCACATCCTACTAGGCCGTCAGGTTGGTATCCCATACATCATCGTATTCATGAACAAATGTGACATGGTTGACGATGAAGAGCTACTAGAACTAGTAGAAATGGAAGTTCGTGAACTTCTATCTGAGTACGATTTCCCAGGTGATGACCTACCAGTTATCCAAGGTTCTGCACTAGGCGCACTAAACGGCGAAGAGCAGTGGGAAGCGAAGATCGTTGAGCTTGCAGAAGCACTAGATTCTTACATCCCAGAGCCAGAGCGTGCAATCGATCAGCCATTCCTAATGCCTATCGAAGACGTATTCTCTATCCAAGGTCGTGGTACAGTAGTTACTGGTCGTATCGAGCGCGGTATCCTAACTGTAGGTGACGAAGTAGAAATCGTTGGTATCAAAGAGACAACAGTAACGACATGTACTGGTGTTGAGATGTTCCGTAAGCTTCTAGACGAAGGTCGTGCGGGTGAGAACGTTGGTGCACTTCTACGTGGTACTAAGCGTGACGAAGTAGAGCGTGGTCAAGTACTAGCGGCTCCTAAGTCAATCAACCCACACACTAAGTTCGAATCAGAAGTATACGTACTGTCTAAAGATGAAGGTGGTCGTCACACTCCATTCTTCAAAGGCTACCGTCCACAGTTCTACTTCCGTACAACTGACGTAACTGGTAACATCGAGCTACCAGAAGGCGTAGAAATGGTAATGCCAGGCGATAACATCAAGATGACTGTTGAACTAATCGCTCCAATCGCGATGGACGAAGGTCTACGTTTCGCAATCCGCGAAGGTGGCCGTACAGTTGGTGCTGGTGTTGTTGCTAAGATCTTCGACTAATTCTTCGGAATTAATTGAAATCTTGCACACTTCTTCTTTTTTGAAGAACGCGCATTAGAAAAGGGAAGCTTCGGCTTCCCTTTTTCGTTTTTGGTTATAAGGATTGGTGTGCTTTAACTCCTCTAACTTACTGAAAAGGCTTAATCATTTTTTTATGCTCATTTCTCTGCTGTTTAAGTCCTTGATACTCTTCATCTCTCGCTAGACAGATATAACAAAATGTTCTGATGATTCTCTCAATACAACTGGTAACGATAACAATTCTTGTTTATATTTATTCTCGCAAGTGGTAAGTGGAAGTATTTTTTATGTTCGTATGTCTTTGTCATGGGATTTCAGACAAGAAAATTAGGAAGTTAGCGATTGATGAAGGCGTAACTGATATTAAAGGAATCAAGAAATGCACCGCGCTGGGTAGCCAATGTGGTAAGTGCATTAAGATGACCAAAGAAATTTTAGCCGAAACAGAGTACTTACAAGTGAAACAAGCCAGCTAATTTATAGCTGAGCCTTTTTGACACCTTCTTATTTGGAACTAGATTTATAAGAGCCAAAGAGGAGGGCTTATGTCATGAAAGGCGATCCAATCATAATCCAACATCTCAATAAAGTGCTCGGTAATGAGCTCATCGCTATCAATCAATATTTTCTCCACGCACGAATGTATAAAGACTGGGGTCTTAAGCATTTAGCTGACAAGGAATATCACGAATCAATTGATGAAATGAAACATGCGGATCATTTGATCGAGCGAATCCTATTTCTTGAAGGGCTACCTAACCTGCAAGATCTTGGTAAGCTGATGATCGGTGAAGATGCTAAAGAAATGCTCGAATGCGACTTAAAGCTTGAGATGGCCGCTATTCCAGATTTGAAAAACGCTATTGCCTATGCGGAAGATATTCACGATTACGTCTCTCGCGATCTGTTCCAAGATATCCTAGAAGACGAAGAAGAGCATGTTGATTGGCTTGAGACACAACTTGGCTTGATTGATATGACAGGTATTCAGAACTACCTACAAGCGCAATATGTCGATGAGGATGAAGATTGATTGCATCTTTGCAGAGATAAAAAGACCCCCAATAATTGCTGTCCAACTATTGGGGGTCACTTCATTTAGTCAGGGGTTTTATACTTTGGTTAGCCAAATAAGATTAGACCCCAAGTGACTACCACCAAAGAGAGGGCAACAAATACAGCTGCGGAGCCGATATCCTTCGCACGTCCGCTCAGCTCGTGATACTCGGAGCCCACGCGGTCGACAACCGCCTCTATCGCTGAATTAAGCAATTCAACCAAAACCACAATGAACAGCGTTGCTATCATGACCACTTGCTCAAGTTTTGTCACAGGTAGGAAAAAGGTCGCTGTAGCCATGATGATCAGCAATATCACCTCTTGGCGAAATGCAGCTTCGTAACGCCACGCGGCCGTTAACCCTTTTATTGAGTAACCAGTAGCGTCAATAATTCGTTTGATACCGGTTGCACCTGGCTTCATTGGGTTTCTCCTTGGGTTAAACAAGTGGCAAATATATCAAGCTCTGCGTTGTACTCGCTGGTCTCGATATCCATCAAGCCCAACACAGAGTGGAAGAAGTTATCATGAGATAGCTTTTCATTCGATACTTTCTGCATACATTGTTCATCAAGCTGGTGTTTAGTGACAAATTTGTCTGACATCCAGGTAATCATAGGTACATGAGTCTGATGTTTGGGTGCAATAGAGGCGGGCATACCATGGAGGTAGACACCATTCTCACCTAAAGACTCACCGTGGTCAGAGACGTACAGCATCGCAGTGTTGAACTTGTCGTCATGTGATTTTAGCTTGTCGATTAGCTGGCTTAGTAGATAATCGGTGTAAAGCAGAGAGTTGTCATAAGTGTTCATCAACTCTTCTCGGCTACAATTTTGGATGTCCGCCGTATCACAGGTTGGAGTAAACTTCTTAAATTCTTCAGGGTAGCGTTTATAGTAGGTAGGGCCGTGACTTCCAAGTAGGTGCAGGACAATAACTCCGTCGGTATCCAGTGAGTTAATGTGCTCATCTAACCCTTCAAGCAGAATCCCGTCAAAGCAAGTTCC
This sequence comes from Vibrio tubiashii ATCC 19109, assembly GCF_000772105.1. Classification (NCBI taxonomy): domain Bacteria; kingdom Pseudomonadati; phylum Pseudomonadota; class Gammaproteobacteria; order Vibrionales; family Vibrionaceae; genus Vibrio; species Vibrio tubiashii. The sequence continues at coordinate 2,951,398 of NZ_CP009354.1, read as the reverse complement.
CCACTGGCAATACTTCTCTTGTACTTTTACTTGTTCGTGGCCATCAATATAGGTAATACGGTCGCACGCACCTTTACAACCACTATTGTTGTTCTTCCATAACACATCGACACCCGCATGATCGAGGATATCAACGACACTATCTTGCCTACGTGCTTTAGAAGCGTTGTAAGAGGATTTGGTCATGTTCGAGAACATGCATGGCACAGATACCGCAGTGCAGGTACCGCAAGAGGTGACGTTAGGGTAATTGATCACACCTTCTTGCTTAGCTAAGAACGCATTGGTTTGTTTTTCGTAGCCATTAAAAGAGGAGTTTTCTGCACGGGCGGTCTCCCCGATCACCAACACAACTAGGTTTTTGCGCGGATTATCTTGGTTACGGTTTACAGCGTCTGTGCCTATTTGAACATAAGGTAGATTGGCTTCGTACCAGCGCTTGTTCACAACGCGCGCTGTGGCCGTTATATAGTTGGTTGGGTTTAAAGCCGATCCAAGCTCGCTGTTGTTGCGTAGCAGTGATGCGTAGTCTTTAAAGTAGACCGAAGCAATACAAGCAACAACTAAGACGGATACCATTAAGCTAGCGAATTTTAGCAGTAGTTCTTTTCCGAGGTGGCGGAATTCAACCTTAACTCGACTAAGCAGCAGTAGCGGTAAGATCGCGAGAGCGAAGTACCAAATGAAGGCTGACATAGAAAGGTAGCTGGTTGCTTCATGAGTATCTGTTTCTATAACACTGACAATCATCCCATAGCTGAGTACGATCCCGTACTGGTGCATCGCGTAAGTGGCAGCGGCGGAGATAAGTATAATCACGCTAACGATAAGGCGATGGATCAAAGGCCAAGTCAGTAGAGTAAAGAGGACATTCATGATCGCCAAGACAACAATGGGCAGTGTGAGCTTTAGCCCCCATGAGGCCTCAGGCATAGTGGCAAAGATTGAATTGACTCGTTCCCAAAGTGCTATGTTTTGAAACAGAGTAAAAAATAGTGCGATTACCAGAGTATAGGTAACGCTGCTCATGCGTATCTTCATTATTATCACCAGTAGGTAAGATGTCATACCAAATGAAATTTGCCGCCATTATCCATATTGGTGATAGAATGTGAAGATGGTTTGATGTCAAGTTTTTGCTAATTAGGCTTAAAGTTAATGGCTGTGAATACGTTGTTTGTTAGTAGGTAAGCTGTCTTAATATTTTACACACCAAGCAATGCCTATTGTCATTGTTCTATATTTCCATGGCAGAGAAAGGCTAGTGTTTCTAGATTATGAAAGATAAACCGGCTAGCTTCTTTTTCTCTTGCTTAAACTGCTTTCTTTCTGTACTATTCGTGCTCCTTAAAACTCGGTCAATTATCTTTAGTTCCTTGCTTCCTCTGGACGACCGGGCCATTTGTGGAAGCTGAATAATCCGTAAGGAGCAACCAATGCGTCATTACGAAATCGTATTCATGGTGCACCCAGATCAAAGCGAGCAAGTTGCTGGCATGATCGAGCGTTACACTGGTTCAATCACTGAAGCTGGCGGTACTATCCACCGTCTAGAAGACTGGGGCCGCCGTCAACTGGCTTACCCAATCAACAAGCTTCACAAAGCTCACTACGTTCTAATGAACGTTGAAGCTGACCAAGCTGTAATTGATGAGCTAGAAACTGCTTTCCGTTTCAACGATGCAGTTCTACGTAACATGATCATGCGTACTAAAGCGGCTATCACTGAGCAATCTATCATGCTTAAGCAGAAAGAAGAGCGTGCTCCTCGTCGCGAAGAGCGTGCTGAAGCTAAGCCAGAAGCAGCTGCTGAGTAATAAATCTTATGACCAATCGAATGGAGCTCTCTGGCACCATTGCCAAACCGCCCATTCGTAGTAAAAGCCCTAGTGGCATAGAACACTGTCGATTTTGGTTAGAGCATCGCTCTACTGTTATCGAAGCTGACTTACCGAGACAAGTTTATTGTCGTATGCCGGTTGTTGTTAGCGGGCAAAGGTCACAAGTATTAACTCAGAATTTAGTACAAGGCAGTAGCATTAAGGTAGGTGGCTTTGTCACTTATCAAACCGGCCGAAATGGCGTTGGTAAATTAGTGCTTCATGCCGACAACATTACTCAAATTTAAGATCAGGAGATAGCCCATGGCTCGTTTCTTCCGTCGTCGTAAATTCTGCCGTTTCACTGCAGAAGGCGTACAAGAGATTGATTACAAAGACGTAGCAACTCTTAAAAACTACATCACTGAAGCTGGTAAAATCGTACCTAGCCGTATTACTGGTACAAGCGCTAAGTACCAACGTCAACTAGCTCGCGCTATCAAGCGTTCACGCTACCTAGCTCTACTTCCGTACACTGACAAGCATCAGTAATCGGTTCGTTTTATAAAGAGGAATTAAACAATGCAAGTTATTCTACTTGATAAAATCGGTAAACTAGGTGCTCTAGGCGAAACTGTAAACGTTAAATCTGGCTACGCTCGTAACTTCCTTATCCCTCAAGGTAAAGCAGTTATGGCTACTAAAGCTAACGTTGAAATGTTCGAAGCACGTCGTGCTGAACTAGAAGCTAAAGCTGCTGAGCAACTAGCTGCTGCAGAAGCACGCGCTGAAAAGATCAACGCTCTTGAAGCTGTTGTTCTAGCGTCTAAAGCTGGTGACGAAGGTAAACTATTCGGTTCTATCGGTACTCGCGACATCGCTGATGCAATCACTGCAGCTGGCGTTGAAGTGGTTAAGAGCGAAGTTCGTCTTCCTGAAGGCGCACTACGTAACATCGGTGAGTTCGAGATCAGCGTTCAACTTCACTCTGAAGTTTTCGCGTCAGTTAACCTACAAGTTGTTGCTGCTGAGTAATTCAGTATCAAGACGTATTTTAAAAGCACCTCTTAGAGGTGCTTTTTTTATATCTGTAGGATAGGAAAGTCAGGGTCCTTGAGGCTAGAAGGCAAATAGTAAATTGACCGAAAACATGCTGTCGGCTTTAAACAGTCCTTCTGGTACTTTATCGTGGTATTGGCGAGAGTAAGCCAGCTTCAGTGCAATCGTTTCTGTAATATTATTGGATACGCTTAAGTCGGTATCTGTTCGGGTGTTACTTCGCCCCGAGACGACAGTGACTGAGGCAGTCACTGAAAGATTTTCTAGCGCTTGCCATTTTGTGTTGAGATTGCCACGAAATATCCCTTCTTGAACCGTATCAGGAAAGATGATGTCGTCATCATCGATTTCATCTTTATTGGGCTCCTGATAGCGAAAACCGGGGCCAAACTCGAACTCCAGTAAGAAGGTTTCTGTGTTGGCAAATTGATAACCCAGACCGCCTGACAAGGTGTAATCTTTAAAGTAAGCGCTGTAACGTGAGTCAACACCATTGAAACTGCCATAAAGATAGGATTTAGGGCCTAACTTGTAGTCGCTCTGGGCGCTGTAACTTGATTGACGTTTATCTTCTTCACCATCTTTGTACAAAAGATAGTACTTCCACTCACCGTTAGTACGGTGGCGGCCTTTGACATACTCAGCACTGAGTCGAGAGTTCAGTGAGCGGGAGTCTGAGTTTCCGCTGTGTGACTGGTAGCCGAACTCAACTTCTGAGCTCCAAGGGGAAGGAAGTTCAATATCCGTTTTGCTATGTCCTTCATCATCGGCATGGGCGAGCATCGAGCTCATAAGACCTGCACTCATTAGCCAAAATTTAGACACTCACTACCTCTATATTGATGAAACGAATGGCGCAATAGTAGATTTAAATTGACTGAATACCGTCAGCAATAGGTTAATTCTACATTAGAACTCTACAAAGTAACGCATTAGTAAAGACAAGCGCTGCATTCTCGTTATAATTAGCGATCTATAGCAAGTTGTTGAGCAAACCCATGGCCGAAGCGAAAGTAGATAATCGAAACAAAAAGTTTAACGATGCACAAGTTGATGCGATAAAAGTTCCTCCCCATTCGTTAGAGGCAGAGCAATCTGTTATCGGTGGTCTACTTCTTGATAATGAACGCTGGGACACCGTTGCAGAACGTGTCGTTGCTAAAGATTTCTATAGTCGTCCGCATCGCTTAATCTTTGAGGGCGTGAAAGCGATTCTTGAAGACAATAAACCGCTCGACCTCATTACTCTGTCAGAATTTCTTGAACTGCGTGAGCAGCTTGAAGACGTGGGTGGTTTTGCTTACCTTGCTGACTTAGTTAAAAACACGCCAAGTGCGGCCAATATCAACGCTTATGCCGAGATTGTTGCCGAGCGTGCTTTGGTTCGCGACCTGATTGGTGTTGCCAACGAAATTGCGGATGCTGGTTATGACCCTCAAGGGCGTGGCTCTGAAGACTTGCTTGATCTTGCTGAAAGTAAAGTTTTTGCCATTGCTGAATCTCGAACTAACGAGAACGAAGGCCCGCAAAACGTCGATAATATCCTAGAGAAAACCCTCGAACGTATCGAATTGCTATACAAAACGCCACAAGATGGTGTAACAGGGGTTGATACCGGTTTTACTGACCTCAACAAGAAAACTGCCGGCCTGCAAGGTTCTGACTTAGTGATTGTTGCCGCGCGTCCATCTATGGGTAAAACCACTTTTGCGATGAACTTGTGTGAAAACGCAGCCATGGTGCAAGAAAAGCCTGTGCTGATTTTCTCGCTAGAGATGCCTGCGGAACAGATCATGATGCGTATGCTGGCATCGCTTTCTCGCGTTGACCAAACCAAGATTCGTACCGGTCAACTTGATGACGAGGATTGGGCGCGTATTTCTTCTACCATGGGTATCCTAATGGAGAAGAAGAACATGTACATCGATGACAGTTCAGGCCTAACACCGACGGAAGTACGTTCTCGTGCTCGCCGTATTGCTCGTGACCACGGCGGTCTATCGATGATCATGGTCGACTATCTTCAGTTAATGCGTGTGCCTGCACTGTCAGATAACCGTACTTTGGAAATCGCCGAGATTTCTCGCTCACTTAAAGCGCTAGCAAAAGAATTGAATGTCCCTGTAGTGGCACTTTCGCAGTTGAACCGTTCCCTAGAGCAACGTGCTGATAAACGCCCGGTCAACTCGGACCTTCGTGAATCAGGCTCTATCGAGCAGGATGCCGACTTGATCATGTTTATCTATCGTGACGAAGTATATAACCCAGACAGTTCAATGAAAGGCACGGCAGAAATCATTCTTGGTAAGCAACGTAACGGTCCTATCGGCTCGGTTCGCTTAACCTTCCAAGGTCAATGGTCACGCTTTGATAACTACGCAGGTCCTGCGTTTGATATGGATGACGAATAACGCATGAGCTACATGAAAGCAGCGACAGCGTTTATTAATCTCGAAGCGTTAGAGCACAACCTAAAACAGATTAAACAGCAAGCTCCAAACAGCAAAGTGATGGCGGTTGTAAAGGCCAATAGCTATGGTCATGGCCTGCGGCACATTGCTAAGAATGCCAAAGGTGCGGATGCTTTTGGTGTTGCTCGTATTGAAGAAGCACTTCAGCTAAGAGCGTGCGGTGTGGTTAAGCCCATTTTATTGCTTGAGGGTTTTTACTCTCAAGGCGACCTGCCTGTTCTGGTTACCAACAATATTCAAACCGTGGTTCACTGCGAAGAGCAGTTACAAGCGCTTGAACAAGCTGAGCTTGAGACGCCAGTGGTTGTTTGGCTCAAGATTGACAGCGGAATGCATCGTCTGGGCGTTAGACCAGAGCAGTACACAGAGTTTGTTACGCGCTTAAAAGCGTGTCGCAATGTCGCTAAGCCGCTACGTTACATGAGCCATTTTGGTTGTGCTGATGAGTTAGATAAAGCGACCACCAATGAGCAAACCGAACTGTTCCTAACTTTGACCGAAGGGTGTGAAGGCGAGCGTTCATTGGCTGCATCAGCTGGACTGCTTGCTTGGCCTGATAGCCAGTTGGATTGGGTTCGCCCTGGGATCATCATGTATGGTGTTTCACCGTTTAATGACAAAACCGCAGAGCAGATGGGCTATCAACCTGTAATGACACTGAAATCGCACCTTATAGCAGTACGTGATGTTAAAGCGGGTGAAAGCGTCGGTTATGGCGGAATTTGGACTAGTGAACGCGATACTAAAGTTGGTGTAATTGCGATTGGCTATGGTGACGGTTACCCAAGAACGGCACCAAATGGCACACCAGTACTGGTCAATGGACGTAAAGTGCCGATTGCAGGTCGAGTCTCAATGGACATGCTCACCGTTGATTTGGGGGCTGATGCACAAGATAAAGTAGGCGATGAAGCCATTCTATGGGGCAAAGATCTCCCCGCAGAAGAGGTGGCTTGCCATATAGGTACCATTGCCTACGAACTGGTGACTAAGCTAACGTCACGTGTTGATATGGAATACTCCAACTGACTATGTACCAAAAAATTACGACAGTGCTGGCCTTAAGTGCCAGCCTTTTTGTTTCAAGCTCTGCGTTAAGTGAAGAGAAAGATTCGGCGTTTTTACCGTTTTACTTTAGCACCGAAACCTTAGGTAACACCGTTGGTATAGCAGGGGTAGCAAAAGGGGTAGGGCAACCACAAGCTGCCTTGTTTGGTGCGGCCTTGTACACGGACAAAAAAAGCTATGTGACGTTTCTTTCCGCTTTTAACTACGCACTGACTGATCAGCTACTAGTTAGCTCCCAACTGTATAAAGCGCAATTTAATCAAAACCCTTATTACATCGGTGATCAAGGCAACAACGATTCAGTCGCGAGTGATAAGACGGTTACTAATGGCTTAGAGCAGAACTACGAGGTTGAGTTTAAGTATCTATTACCATGGGGTAATGTTGCACAAAATGGCCTGCTTGGTGTCTTTCAACCTATTCGTGATGTCAGCTTTGCCTCACCACTTGAGTCTGGTGTGAGCTCCATTAGCCTGACGCCTTTCTATTCCTCTCGCCGTCTAGACATCAATAACACCACTGAAAAATCGACTGGATTTGAACTGATCCTAGATTGGGATAACCGCGACAGCGTGCGTAACCCAACCAAAGGCTCACACACAGCGCTGACGACAACAGTGGGTGCTCATAGTTGGCAAAGCGAAGACCGTTGGACCAAGGTTGAGTTTCAAAACAGTCAATACTTTGCGTTGGGCCCGCTTGGTGAGTTATTTGATCAACAAGTTCTTGCGTTTGATTTTTACACCGCTGATACCCCTAACTGGAACAACGAAAGGCCACCAGAGCAGGAACAGGTTAGTTTAGGTGGATTATATCGATTACGCGGTTACACCAGTGGGAGATTTCACGGACGAAGTGCGGTGCATTATTCCGCTGAGTATCGGGTGATCCCTGAATGGCAACCTCTCGATGAGATCCCACTGCTCAATTACTATGACTTACCGTGGTGGCAATGGGTGTTTTTTGCCGAAGCAGGTCGAGTGGCCGATCAATATGATCTTAAGACACTGCATAAAGATATGAAATGGAATCTAGGTGGAGCGGTTCGTTTCCAAGTAGAAGGGATCGTTGTGCGGGCAGAGTACGCACAAGGTGCTGATGAAGGTACTTTCAGAGTGATGATCAATCAGCCTTTCTAGCTGACTCATTCATCACCATTTTAAGCAAGGGGCGGTCAACTGAATGCCCCTTTCTATTTTCTTCGCTAAGTTACGCTTCTTTCTTAAACTGTCGTAGGTAGCGATAAACAGTATCAGGGGAGATTTCAATCTCTTGTGCTGCTATTGAGACTGCATCTTTAACGTTAAACAACCCTTCATTAAACATTTTACGTACGATTTCTTTGGTGCGTTTCGCTTTGGTTAGTCCCATGCTATCGGCATGTGATTTAAACTTAGAAATCGATGTGGTCAACATATCGTTGGCACTTGGCGAAAAGACTTCCGGCGACTCCGTAATGGTGTCAAAAGAAACCCCAGCAGGTAGCATAGAGCTAATCACTGAATGCATTGGGGCATCCATGTTTGTGTTGATACACAGCATGGCGATAGGGGTGCTGCTGTCGTTAGAAATAATGGTGGTGACTGAACGAATCATTTTTCCGCAAATTGAGCGAGTAAAGTAAGGCTCTGTGACTTGGTTGCCATCTTTCAGTTTTTCTATTGCAAGGTTAGTGATTGGGGCACCAACGGAACGCCCTGTTACATGGCCATTGGCTATTTTGACTATCGATGGATTGTCGATATCTAGTGAATGCAGTGCCACTTCAGTGTGCTCACCATACATTGCTGCAATGCCATCAACAATGTTGTAGGTAGAGCGGATGATAGCCTTATCTGAATCGGTAAGATTAACTAACATTATGTCCTCGAAAAAAGCCATCACAAAAAGTGATGGCTTAACTTAGTGATGGTTTATCATCGTATTATGCTGACATAATTTCAATGATCTGGTTGTCGGTAATGTTCATTCCGAGGCTAATCATTCGACCTACATTGCGAATCGTTGTTTCAATATTGTCGGAAATAACACCTTGGTTAGCAGCTGCGTGATTACGCATTGCCATCATCACAGATTTCACCGCAGCGGTTGTGGAGCTTCCAACTTTCATTGCACAGGTTGCTTTTGCCCCGTCACAAACCATACCTGAGGTATCACTTAGGACGTTCTGAATTGCGTAGCAGCATTGTTCGTAAGTGCCGCCAGCGAGATAAACCATTGCCATCGCTGTTGCAGAACTGGTCACAGTGTTACCACAAAATGCTGACAGCGGTGGATAAAACGACTTCATATAGATGGCACCTAAATGGCTCATCACCAAGGCGCGACAGGTTTTTTCGTCATCTGCGTTTTTATGCTCAGCCATAAAAACAACAGGTACGGTCGCAGCAATACCTTGGTTGCCTGAACCATAGTTACTCATCGCTGGCAGTGATGCGCCTCCCATACGAGCGTCACTCGCTGCTGAAGTATATTTGACGATGTTTTCTGTTAGCGATGTACCGCACATTAACTCGTCGCTATCCATTGAGCGACCAACTTGAAGGCCATATTGGTTGACCATGCCTTCTTGGGATAACGCCATATTGAGGTTTTTCGCCTCAAGCATAAAACTAATGTCAGAGAATGGAACATTGACTGCGAAATCATAAATCTGCTTCATTGAGATATCGACACCTTCACAGATAGAAGCAGTTCCAGCGCAGCTAGCTTCGCTATCAACTTGCATCGCAAAAGTGACTTCACCATTCATACGCTCTTCGACAATACGCGTGTGACCACCACTGATAATAATTTCTGACGTGTTCCCAGCGGCAGTAGCAACCGCACGGCAGAAAATAAAGTCATCGGCTTCAACACGATTAACCGTAATCAACTCTTGATCAATAAGATGCTGAGCTTTATCGACATCTTTTGGAGTGATATTGGCTAACACTTGTAAGTCTGCGTGTGCATCCCCCGCAACATAGCCACAGGCCGCCGCAATGTGTAGGCCTATTTTACCCGTACGTGGGACGAAGACACCCATCGAGTTTTTGTATAGGTTGTCGGAAACACTGATTTCAAGAGATTCAAGTGGTTGATTATCAAGTCGAGCACTTGCAACTGCAGCAGCATAGGCGGCTGAAATTGGTTCAGTACAGCCAAGAGCTGGCTTTACTACAGACTTGATGATCTCGATGTATTTGTTCCATTGCTCTGACATAGTTTTAACCCTTATTTTTTATGAGCGATTGCTTCAACTTCGACTAAGACACCCATAGGTAGATCTTTGACCGCGAAGCAGCTGCGTGCTGGGCAATCGGTTTTGAATACCTCTGCGTAGACTGCATTGAATGCAGCGAAGTCTTCAATATTTGCTAGGTAGCAAGTGGTTTTCAGTACTGTTTCAGCACTACCACCTGCTGCTTCTAGAACAGCCACTAAGTTTTCAAGAGACTTTTTCGATTGTTCAGTAATACCGCCTTCAACTACACCACCAAGCGCTTTGCATACTGGTAATTGACCAGAGGTGAAAATGAGGTTTTCAAATGTCGTACCGTGTGAGTAAGGGCCGATGGCTTCAGGTGCACTTGGTGCGGTTACTAATGATTTCATACTTGTTCCTAATTTAGGTATTACACAATACCTTTATCTTGTTTGTGCGAATAATATTGCAAATTTAGTTGCATTTAACAAGTCTTGGAAATTGATTTAAGTCAATATTGTTTCTGTAAGTTCCTTTTGCTGGAAGGGTTGGTTGTGTTTTTTGATCTTGATTATCTTTTCAAATAATTTTGCATATTTGATGTTGAAAGATTGTTTGATGTGGAATATATTCGCTCAAAACTTACACAGAGACACTGTTATGAAAGGTAAATTAATCAAAGCGGGTTTGACCGCGATTGCTCCACTTTGCTTAGGAGCATTCCCATTTTCATTTATCGTTGGCGCACTGAGTATTCAGTCTGGAATGGATGTCGTACAAAGTACTCTTTGGTCTTTTACTGTATTTGCGGGCTCTGCCCAAATGGTGGCGTTAGGGCTATTGCAAAATGGCGCGAGTATTGCCGTGATCGCTTTAACCACTTTTATTATCAATTTACGCCATGTGCTCTATAGCGCTTCTCTGTCTGAGCATGTCAAACAATACCCACTACATATCCGTTTCTTAATGTCTTATGGGTTAACGGATGAAGTGTATGCCTCAAGCATCACCGAAATGAAAAAAGAGAAAGAAGGTCGGCATTGGTTTTACCTAGCGGTGATGGGAGGCTTCTGGGCTAACTGGGTGCTAGCGAACTGTGCAGGTGCACTCATTGGTGCCTCTTTCCCTGATATTGCCAACTACGGATTAGAGTTTGCGATGGTTGCAGCCTTTATCGCGATTGTTATTCCACAAGTGAGAAGCCGCGAATGTATTGTCGCCGCGCTTGTTGCGACGTTTGCGGGCATCTTGCTTTCTGGTTTGCCTCACTCATTAGGTCTTGTAATCGCTGCTGCTTTAGGGGTGTTTGCTGGCTATCAAATGGATTTATCTACTGAAAAGCAACAACTTGAATCTGAAACAACATTGAAAGCACAAGCTGAGGGCGCATAACATGGAAACATCAACGTTCATTCTACTGACAGTGTCTATGGCGATTGTGACTGTCGCGATTCGCTTTAGTGTGATCGCCTTTGCGGGTTCATTTGAAATGTCTCCGCGCTTAAAGAAAACGCTGCGTTTTGTTCCTGTCACCGTGTTACCTGCCATTATTGCGCTAGAGATTCTGGGTACAGGATCAGAGATTGCCTTTAATTTGGAAAACCCTAAAGTATTGGCAGCCATCGTATGTACTCTAGTTAGCTTAAGATTCGACCTTGTTTGGGTCGTGGTGAGTGGCGTTGCTTCGCTACTTTTGTTCCAAGCGATTCTATAACTTACTTCCAATTACTAACCCTACACCTAAAACGGAGCCAATGGCTCCGTTTTTAAATATGCTTAGTACTGCTCACCTTGTAAGGTCGCGATAATTGTCCGGCTACCGCCGTAATCGCGATGCTCTCCCAAATAGACTCCCTGCCATGTCCCGAGTGCCAGTCTGCCCTGACTAATCGGAATCAGCACACTACAGCCTAATGTCGAGGCTTTAATATGAGCGGGCATATCGTCATCCCCTTCGTAGGTGTGTTTGTAATACGGTGCGCGTTCTGGAACAGAGTGGTTGAAATGCTTTTCCATATCGTGTCTCACGGTTGGGTCAGCGTTTTCATTGATGGTTAAGCTTGCCGAGGTATGCTGAATAAATAGCTGTAATAAACCGACAGAATAGCCAGATATTTGAGGTAATTGTTGTTCAATTTCATCGGTAATGAGATGAAATCCGCGCTGCTTAGCTGGGATTTGAATGATTTTTTGAGTCCACATATGGATGTCTGCTTACAATTTGAACTTGAGCTCTCGTTAAGCTTGCTCTAGGTTAGTGATACAATCCTAAACGCTCATATGACGTTTGTTTAGTTTTGAAGCAGGGAACGTGACCTAACTCAATGTGAGTGAGGGTCGCCTACGTCATAATGTGCGCTTGAAAAAAAATTACAAAGTCTTGTTTTGTGGCATTTTGCCCTAACATACCTAATATTATTATTTTGCTTAATCGGGGATTCCACCAGTTTTCGCTAGGCTGTATGGAATAAAACCTACTGTAACATCGGGATAGTAACCATGTTGAAAAATATCAATCCAACGCAAACACAAGCTTGGAACGCGCTAACAGCGCACTTCGAATCTGCACAAGATATGGATCTAAAAGATCTGTTTGCACAAGATGCAGCACGTTTTGATAAATTCTCTACGCGTTTCGGCAATGACATTCTAGTTGATTACTCTAAAAACCTAATCAATGAAGAAACCATGAAACACCTGTTCGCACTTGCAAACGAAACTGAGCTTAAATCAGCAATCGAAGCGATGTTCAGTGGTGAAGCGATCAACCAAACAGAAGGTCGCGCAGTGCTTCATACTGCACTACGTAACCGTAGCAACAAGCCTGTAATGGTTGGTGGCGAAGATGTGATGCCAGCGGTCAATGCAGTGCTCGAAAAAATGAAATCATTCACTGAGCGTGTTATCGGCGGTGAGTGGAAAGGCTACACAGGCAAAGCGATTACTGACGTTGTGAACATCGGTATCGGTGGTTCTGACCTTGGTCCTTATATGGTGACTGAAGCGCTTGCACCATACACAAACCATCTAAACCTACACTTCGTTTCTAACGTTGATGGCACTCACATCGTAGAGACACTGAAGAAAGTAAACCCAGAAACGACGCTATTCTTGGTTGCATCTAAGACGTTTACTACGCAAGAAACCATGACCAACGCGCACAGTGCTCGTGACTGGTTCCTTGAGTCGGCAGGCGATGAAGCGCACGTTGCTAAGCACTTCGCTGCACTATCAACGAATGCGTCAGCGGTATCTGAATTTGGTATCGATACAGACAACATGTTTGAGTTCTGGGACTGGGTTGGTGGTCGTTACTCATTATGGTCAGCGATCGGTCTGTCAATTGCACTAGCGGTTGGTTACGACAACTTCATTGAGCTACTTGATGGTGCTCATGAGATGGATAACCACTTTGCGTCGACTGAACTAGAAAGTAACATTCCAGTTATCCTTGCTCTTGTTGGTCTATGGTACAACAACTTCCACGGCGCTGAGTCTGAAGCAATCTTGCCATACGATCAGTACATGCACCGTTTTGCTGCTTACTTCCAACAAGGCAACATGGAATCTAACGGTAAGTATGTAGATCGTGACGGTAACGCAGTGACTTACCAAACTGGCCCAATCATTTGGGGTGAGCCAGGTACTAACGGTCAGCACGCGTTCTACCAGCTAATTCACCAAGGCACTAAGCTGATCCCATGTGACTTCATTGCACCAGCAATCAGCCACAACCCTGCAGGCGATCACCACCAGAAGCTAATGTCTAACTTCTTTGCTCAAACAGAAGCACTAGCATTTGGTAAAGATGAAGCAACAGTGAAAGCGGAATTTGCCAAAGCAGGTAAGAGTGAAGAAGAAGCGGCGACGCTAGCACCATTCAAAGTATTTGAAGGTAACCGCCCAACTAACTCTATCCTAGTGAAGCAAATTACTCCGCGTACGCTAGGTAACTTGATTGCGATGTACGAGCACAAGATCTTTGCTCAAGGCGTTATCTGGAATATCTTCAGTTTCGATCAGTGGGGTGTTGAGCTAGGTAAACAGCTAGCTAACCAAATCCTACCTGAGCTTGCTGATGAGTCGGCAATCAGCTCACACGATAGCTCGACGAATGGTCTGATCAACGCATTTAAAGCGTTCAAAGCTTAATAGCCGTCATACTTGAAGCGGCAGCGTTGTTGACTGCGTAAGTTCACCCAAATCGAATAGAGCCCCTATGCTCATTGGGCTGAACTTACTTGTCGCCTAGCTGCCACTCCAATTATTTAGGCTATCCAAATCTTATGACGCCAACCTTAGGGTTGGCGTTTTTGTTTTGGAAAGCGGGAACGCTACGCTTCTGGATAACGGGGTCGGACTTCGTCCTTCGAGAGAAAAGCTGTCATTCCATAGACTGACGAAGGAAGGAGTAGGGAATCTCATAGAGTATTCGACTTGCTTTAAGAGATCCCCAACTCACTCGTTCCTCATTCTCGGGGATGACAAATCAATAGATTTAAATAAGATTTGGGAAGCGGGAACGTTGCGCTTCTGGATGACGGGATCGGGCTTCGCCTTGCTAGAAAACGAGAGTTGACGTCCTGCTAACTTCAAGCAATGATAGCTCTCCAGCTCTCCAGCTCTCCAGCTCTCCAGCTCTCCAGCTCTCCAGCTCTCCTAAACCGTCGTATCCACACTCGGCTGAGCGTCTGTGCTAGCGGTAAATTTCTGGCTCAGTAGGGCAACCATTTGATCGTAATATTGCATGTTGGGTTTGTTACCGAGCAATTTACATAGTTCATTACCAGTTGGGCTGAAACGATAGTAAAGCAAGCGTACACCTTTGCTGTGGGCTTGAAGTGATAGCTTTTTGCCTTGATAAGTGAGGGGGAGTGGAGAGTCGAGCTCAATTTCACCCGATTCTAATTCCGTTCCGTGCATTAAACCGAGTTCAAATAACACAAGCAGACTAGAGTAGGGCAGTTGGAAGTTACCGACGTTGATATTGCCGGTGATATTGCGCTTACCAAAACTGAAAATGCCGCCTTGGGCGCGATAACCGACCAATAACTTGCGGCTGTTATCACCGCCAAAACTACAGGCTAGTGCAGCGGCGCGTTGGAGAATTTGCGCTTCTTTTGGTGTCATGTCTTGCAGGACTTTTAACGCTTTCATTGACGTTGAACCGGGGTTGGTTACTTCGCGTTTTAACACCTGAGCCCATAGGCGTTGCATGGAGTGATTGTGGACTTCTTGCGCCATATCGAAAAAGCGGTACAGCCAGTCTTGGTCAGGGTCACCTGCGGTCTCATCTTTACAAGAGATATGAGCAAGCTTAAGAATTTGTTCGAGATTTTTCTGCCTTAGCTCTTTACGTTTACGCTCACGAATCAGAGCCCGCTCAAGCATACTTTTCTCAGGTTTTTCACTCTGTAGTAGTGCATCTAAGCCATAGGTTTGAGCAATGTTAAGCACGCGACTGGCGCTGTCTTTGATGTAACTCGACTTTTTTTCGTGTCGGTTAGTTTGTTCCGATTGGTGCTCAATGATCACCGGCTTGCTCGTCTCAGACATGCTATTTCCTTAGCCATCAGATGCTTAACGTTAAGTATTAACTGTACCTCGGAACGCGTAAGCCTGCCAGAAAAAGACTGTGAGCCAGTTTATAAAAATATCGCTACCATAAATGATAACAAGTTGTTAAAATTGTTATCGTTAATTTTGAGGGGCTTATGAAGTATTTCAATGAGAATAAACTGAAAAAGCACCTGTCAATTGCCCTACTGTTACTAGTTTACCTAGGTGTACTGAGCTATCTTTCTAGCTATTTGTCCTAAGATTGGCAATTAACAGGCTGCTTATTTTTATTAACAATTAGTAGTCATCGTACTCGGCGATCTCTGTGCCTTGTATGACGTAACCTGTTTGTGCCAATTCATGGCTAACCGTTTCTGTTTTTAGCGTCCCTATCACGTAGACCACATCCCAAAGTTGCTGTACTGGTGCGCCTTTAGGGAAGTTAACATAGATAATTTGGTTTGGTGGTGGCGGTGGCACGTGGATACATGCTCCAAAATATGGCACGAGTAGAAATTCCGTCACCATATTTGCATCCCCTTCAAGAGGAATAACAAAGCCCGGGATCTTCACCTTACTGCCGTTAAGCTCTTGTCTTACACTGCCGACCATGGATTGTTCCATGCTGCCGCCAGAGTGATCGATAGCGGGCATACCATAAGAATCAAACTGATTGCGCTCACTTTCTGGGATGAGATCAATCCACTCCAAAGTAAGTGTATCTTCTGCGTGACTACTGACGCTTGCTAGACCTAAGGTCATCACAGTCATCACTATCATGAGTAGTTTTTTCATAATCTAAACTCTTATTGTCATACCGTCGCTGAGCGATTGTCGATATGCTCTAAATGCGGGAATAAAGCCGATAATAGTACCTGCCAGTTGCACTGCCGCCAACAGCATCCACTCGTAGTGGGATAAAGCGCTCATCTGGACATTGATTCCATAATTCTGCTGGATTAGTGGACCTGCGATAGAGAGCATGGAGTATAGACCGATAGTCCCCACTAGTAAGCCTATAAAAGTCAGCACACTCGCTTCTAAAATTAACAAGCTAAATACATGCCTTGGCCTTGCGCCCATCGCACGAAGAATGGCCATTTCTCGACGGCGCTCTTGCAGACTGGTGAGCAGGCTCGACAACATACCGAGTAAACCCGCGACAACGACAAATATCGATACTGCCATTAACGCTTGTTCCGCAACCGACATCATGCCCCACAGTTCATGTAGAGCAACACCTGGAAGAATAGCGCTGAGCGGTTCTTTTAAGTAGTTGTTTATTTGTCTCTGCAGAGCAAAGGTTTGGATTTTTGAATTAAGACCGAGTAACACCGCTGTAATCTGTTGCGGTTTGAAGTTCATAGACTCGAGCTGTTCAGCCGTCGGGTTATTGCCTAGGTTTGCACCTGACTCCCAGCCCACATGAATCGCTTCAATCGCTTCTAATGAAACGTGAACTGTCTTGTCTACAGGGGTACCTGTAGGCGCTAGGATTCCAACTACTCTAAACGGGGCGTTTTCATGGCGGCTGAAACCGACATCACTGATGCCATGAGCAATGATCATTTCACTTCCCAATTGGTAATTCAGTGTGCGAGCAACGTCTGAACCGATCACAGCATCGAACAAGCCATCAAACTCTTTACCTTGACTAAAAGCTAGGTTTTGCTTCTGGCCATAGCGGTAATGCTCAAAGTAGCTATGGTTGGTTCCCATGACTCGAAAGCCTTTATGGGAGTCGCCCAGTGAAATTGGAATAGCCCACTTTACGGTGCGATGTTGGCTAAATTCTTGGTAACTCTTCCAGTCGATGTTGTTGGTCGCGTTACCGATTCTAAATACCGAATAAAGCAACAGATTCACTTGGCCAGAGCGACCACCGACAATCAAATCAGTACCAGAAATCGTATTGGCAAAACTGTCTTTTGCTTGTGTGCGAATACGCTCGACCCCTAGTAATAAAATGACTGAAATCGCCACCGTTAGAATAGTGAGAATGGCGGTGACTTTACGGTTGCGCACACTTTTCCAAGCTAGGGTAAGTGTCGGTGTCATTGGTGACCTCCTGCTTGGTTTAACTGTTGAAGATTGATGGTGCGATCAAACAACGGTTCTAATGTCGGGTCATGACTGACAAATAGTAGCGTTGAGTCCGCTTGGTTCACTTGGTCAAGTAACAGTTCGATAAAGGCGGTACGGTTGTCGTAATCGAGTGAAGAGGTTGGCTCGTCCGCGATGATGACTTTGGGTTTACCAATTAAGGCTCGTGCTGCCGCGACTCTTTGTTGTTGTCCAATACTGAGTTCAACGACAGGTTTATCGAGCAGTTCAGAGGGTAAGCGCAGTTTTTCGAGCAATTGCTTAGCATTAGAGAGTAAATCTCCGTCCACTTGCTGACGGCGTAAGGTAGAAAACTGACAAGGTAAGGTGACGTTTTCAATCACGCTTAAATAAGGCAGTAAGTTAAACTGCTGAAAGATATAACCGATATGGTTGGCGCGAAATTTGTCTCGTCGGCTACCTGACATTTGCGTCAGGTTTTCGCCTAGTACAGCCACTTGTCCGGAAGTTGCCGTGTTTATCCCTGTGAGTAAGCCAAGCAGTGTTGATTTACCACATCCGCTTGGTCCTTTTATAAATAGGTGTTCACCACGCTTAATCGTGAGAGAAGGAATATCTAATGTGGGATGTTCGTTGCCAGGCCAAGTAAAGGAGACTTGCTCAAGCTCAACGACAGAACAAGAAGGGGAATTGTTCATTGTATGTTTCCAATCATGAGAAAAGTGGCTTAGCCGTTGCTAAGCCACCTTATGAATTACAGTGAAATCTTGCTGTCACCTTTACCAAGCTCTAGTGATGCTTGCTTAGTCTCAGTGAGTACGTTGACTTTCAGCTTCTCAGTGTTTGGGAATTGTGTGAACCATTGAGTATCAATGTTGCTTAATGTGCTGATGTCATCACATGCGTAATGGTATTCAACAGTGAACTCACCATGGCCACCATGCTCTTGGTGGTCGTGACCTTTGTGCTCATCATGATGGTCATGACCTTTATGATCATCGTGGTCATGATCGTGGTCGTGGTTATCCGCTCCTAGCGTGTGGCTCACCGATTGATGCACCACTTTACAACCTGCCGAAGATGCAAGAGTAAATACACTTGAAGCATTATTTAGCTTGGCGATAGCATCTTCTAGTTGGTGTTTCTGCTCATCCGTTTTTGGCGCATGTTCAAAGCCAACCACATCAGCACCTGGAGCAGTTATTTCGATCAGCAGCTCTTTTCCATCTTGAGCGATGTTAAGTTCTACTTCACCATGCACATGAGCACCATGTTGGCGAAAGCCGCCTTCACATGCCTGAGCTATGCCGCTGACTGCCAGAGTAATTCCAAGGGCGATAGGAGTAATATTTTTCATTGTAAGTCCTGATTTTAAATTTGAGTAATGCTGTACTATCCACCTAATGTGAATACGGTTTATTGCAAATGATGAATCAATATCAGGACAGTGGCGGGGAACGCGGCAGGTAAGCAAAGCTCAATGCCTCGGTGTAGTGATAGGTCGCTAGTGGAGCAAAATATTCACTGACAGCTGGTGGAGTGATAACAAGGGATGCTGGGGTTGCACCATGTAGTCCACTGGCAAACAATTGGCAGTGATGCTCTTTGTGATGTGCTGAAGAAAGATCGTACTGGTGATCAATAAACGCAAAGTTTAGCCATAGCACAAGAGCGATTGCTAAAAATGCAAGCGCTGAAGTGCGTTGGATAAGAAAGCGATTTTGAAGCACGATGAAAGCACAATACAGAAAGAGGAGTTGTTATACTATAACAACTCCTCTTCAGGGGGAAGTAAACCAACCTCTGTTTAAAGGTTTTCTTTGACTAGCGTAAGTACTTGTTGAATCTCACTTTCAGTGAGTGCGCCTTCTTTTACAAACAGTACTTTACCTTGTTTATCTTGCACTATGATCGCTGATGACTCTTCAGCCAGTTGCCAAGCGCTAGCTACCGTTCCGTCCTCATCAAGTACCATTGACGACCAAGGGAACTCTTTCTTGCTGTCTTCCGCCGAAGATTTTACAAATGATCCTGTTCCCCAAATTGCATCATCTTGGTTAATGATCGATGTCGTTTGGTAACCTTGTTCTGGGAATTTTGCTTCGGTGATGGCTGACATTAACGGAGCATTGAGTTCTTTTGAGCTGCTGCGTCCCGCAATGGCTTGAATGACGCGAACTTTACCTTGCATATCGGTGGTTGCCCAAGCTTGGAAAGCGGTTTTATCTCCTTGCAGAACAATTTCACCGTGGTTTGCTACCGCCACTTCAGGCACGGCTTGCCCGACAGTGATGTTGTGAGCAAAAGCGAAAGCTGGAGAGCACGCGATTGCTAGAGTAAGAAGGGTTTTATTTTTCATTATGTTATTTCCTTTTGAATGTGCGCAAAAAGTATATACCCAAATTTAAGGTGCGGAGAAAACTCTCTCAGATAACACTGGTCTGATGTCACATTGTTAACAAAATGCTATACATTAAATACGCATCCGGTATAATACCTACGAGTTCTAAGGAATAGAACCAAGCAATCAGTTCGAATTGCATCACAAAAGGATATTGGAGTCGTTATGCTGCGTGAATTTACTATTTATCGTCCTCGTCAAGTTGCACGTTTTGTTAAAACTTTGTTTAAAGGACAGTTTGTTATCTCAGGGGTTGGCAAGTTTACTTTCGATAATGGAAAAGTGTTACTGCCGGATGTGAAAGATCCACAAAAGTTAACCACCTATAAAGAGATCAATCAGGCGATTGCGTTATTGCCAGTCTAAATCTTGGTTCTTTCCAAGCCACGAATTATAGAAAGTCGCCTAGTTGGCGGCTTTTGTCGTTTATAGTCGCTATATCACTGAGTTTTCCTCCACTCACTTATCACTGCTTTACTTTCACTAAGTAAAATTTACACGCCAACAGTTTGAAGTTACGACTATATTGTTAATAAGCAACATTGTGCTTATTGGCAATGTTCGACAACAAAATGTGACTGGTGGCTATGGATCCTCTTTTTATTCTGTTATGTACGCTACTTGTACTCTTGATGCAGGTTGGTTTTCTGTTTCTTGAGGCGGGGACGGTACGTAAAAAAAACACTGCCAATGTGGCAGCCAAAAACCTCATCGATTTAGCGGTGGTCCTGATCCTTTACTGGCTTGTTGGCTATGGTGTCATGTTTGGTGAGTCCATGGATGGCTATCTAGGGACTAGCCATTTTTTACTTGGTCATTTTGAAGGTTTAGATGATGGAGCATTCTTTGTCTTTCAAATGGTGTTCTGTGCGACTTCAGTGACGATCATTTCAGGGGCAATTGCCGAAAGAGGCAGTTTAAAGGGCTACATTGCCTTATCTGTTTTCGTAGCTGCTGTTATTTATCCTGTTATTGGTCATTGGGTATGGAGCGACAATGGATGGCTTGCACAACGAGGCTTCATTGACTTTGCTGGTTCGACAGTGGTTCATTCTGTCGGTGGTTGGGCGGCGTTAGCGGCGATCATGATCATTGGGCCTAGATTGAATCGGTTTGTCGAAGGACATAATTTCAACCACAGCAGCCTAGTACAAAGTGTCGCAGGAGTGGTTTTTCTATGGATAGGTTGGCTTGGGTTTAATGCGGGTAGCTCGCTGCATTTTGACAGTAACGTGTTTAATATTGTCCTCAATACCATTCTAGCGGGTGCGGCTGGTGGCCTTACGTCAGCAATGTACTCTTTACATAAAACCAATAGAGTACATATTCCTAACTTCTACAACGGCATCCTATCAGGGTTAGTCTCTATTACCGCAAGCTGTAATTTTGTTGATGGCCTCTCATCGGTGCTCATTGGCTCACTCGGCGCTTTGATTTCACTGTCGGTTGGTCGACTGTTAGTGATGAAGAAGATTGATGATGTGGTTGATGCTGTACCTGTTCACTTGGCGAGTGGCACCTGGGGTACTATCGCCTTAGCGCTGTTTATTCCTCAATCGGTGATTACAGATACCTTGCTGATGAGCGATAGAATGGAGTTGCTATGGAGCCAGGTCTTTGGTGTCAGTGTCGTCGCCGCTTTTGTATTTCCTCTCTGTTACCTTGTTTTCTCTCTGATAAACAAAGTACTTCCTCTTCGTGTTGGACAAGAAGAGGAGATCGTCGGGTTGAATATTTCGTCTCACCAAGCAAGCAGCGACCTCTATGACCTGGTCACTGTGATGCAAAATCAGGAAGAGAGTGGTGATTTCAGCCAACGTGTCGATTATGACCCAACGTCAGAGATAGGCATGATTGCGCGTCAATACAATCGAGTCCTTTCTCGGTTCGAAACGGCTTTAGTCAAAGCAACCCAAAAACACAGTGCGTTATTGCAAACTAACCAAAGACTGAAATCGATGGAGTCACGCGTACAAAAAAGTGAAAAGCTTTCAAGCCTCGGTCAGATAAGTTCTGGCTTGGTGCGTGAGATAAACGAACCGATTGGTTATGTGCTGAGTAATATCAAAACACTTAAAGACTACAATAAATTTTTTAAATTGTTGGTCACTGAATACAAAGCGTTCGCTGCAACCGTCTCTCAACACCCTGTAGTGGCCAACGAAGTACTGCAACGCATTGATAAAATATGTGAAGAGGAAGATTTAGAATTTGTTCTTGAAGACAGCGAAGAGCTCATCAATGCCACATCAGATGGGGCGAGTAAAATAGAGAAGATATTGTCCAATGTGCGCACATTCTCTGAGTTTGGCGATGAAAAGTTTGAGCTTAAAGACATTAACGTTTTGGTTTCTGCTGCGGTAGAAAAGGTGGCTGCCACTCTGCCGTTGAGCTGCAAATTGCTCGAATCTTACGAGGCAAAATTGCCTATGGTCTCTTGTAGTCCTCATCAAATTGAACAGTTATGCATTAATGTCCTTTCCAATTCAGTTCAAGCTATAGGCGAAGATCGTGGCGCCATTAAAATCACCACTAGTAACGAAGGTAATCAAGTGGTTGTTGCGATTATTGACAGTGGCGTGGGCATCAAAGAAGAGCATCAAGCTAAGGTATTTGAGCCATTCTTCACAACGTTTGGTACGCAAGGTCATGCCGGGTTAGGCTTATCGATATGCTATGGAATCGCCACTAATCATGGGGGCTCGTTAAGCTTATTGAGTAAACAGGCAAAAGGAACCAAAGTGACTTTGCGCCTGCCAATGCCACTTGATGAGTGATAAAGGAGAATACGTATGGCTGATACGGGACTGACGAAGCTGCTGGTCGTCGACGATGAGGTTCAGATTACCAAATCTCTTAGCCGCTTACTGAGAAAAGAGTATCAAGTTATCGCCTTTAACAATCCTCTAGAAGCTTTGGTTTATCTCGGTGAAAATGAAGTCGCGATCATTATGTCTGATATGCGGATGCCCGGTATGGGGGGAGCCCGTTTTTTAAGTGAATCAGTGTTGATCCAACCTCATGCGATACGTATAGCCTTCTCTGGTGGGGTTGATTATCGGACCTTAGTCAGTGCAATTAATGATGGAAAAATTCATCATGTTCTCGCTAAGCCTTGGGATACAGAAGAGCTCAAAAGTTTACTCGCTCAGATGACCACTCAGTTTCAGATGAATATTGGGCTGAAACAACACGCGCAAAAGTTGGATCATGAAAACCGAACTTTTAGCGAAGAAAACAGCCAGTTGTTGGCCTCATCTACCGAAACTCAGATGCAGCTCGTTGAGCTCAAACAGCAATATGAACAACTTTTGTCTCGTTACCAGAGCTTTAGCCAAGACTCTTTGAGAGTGCTGATGGCAGGAGCTGTGGCTCACTCTTGGTATGACGAGTGTGACTTACAACGCGTTGCTTTACATGCTAAGCAATTAGCACTCTCAATGAGCTTACCGCCTAAGGTCGTTAATTTAGTATATCGCTGTGCTCAACTACATCCGATCGGATTGCTGTTCTCATCTTTGAATGAGGCACCTGCCAATTTCGCTAATCATCATTTAGCTCCGTGTTGCTTTGGTTCGCTCGCGTATGACGTTTTGAGTGACAGTCCACATCTGAAAGAGGTAGTGATGGGAATTCGGCATCAAGATGAGAACGTCAACGGCACGGGTTACCCACAGCACCTGACGCTCGCAGATATTCCACTAGTGGCAAGAATTGTTCGCGTCGTGAAAGATTACGATTTTCTAACAGTAACTCATACGGAGCCTCAAAGTCGCTACTCTCCAGCCCAAGCCGCTCATAAACTGCAAGAGTTATCCGATATTCACTACGATGGGGGGATTGTAAAAGCTTACCTAAAAATGGTTTCCTCAAAGCTGCAAAACAATGACAAGACGATGGAATACTCTGTGCCGCTGCGGGAGCTCAAAGTCGGTGATGAGCTTAAACGAGATGTACGCTTGACCAATGGTCAGGTGTTGATTAAACGGGGCAGCATGCTCAATGATGAGATGCTGCAACGTTTGATTGGGCTAGAGAAGCAAAAGCAACATCACTTTGCCTATGTCGTTTAGCTTAGACAAGTGTTATTAGTGTGATTAATTTGGTGGAAAACACACACCTGTTCCCCCGAGGCCACAGTAGCCATTCGGGTTTTTAGCGAGATATTGCTGGTGGTAGTTCTCGGCGTAGTAGTATTTACCTGCGGGTAATATCTCTGTGGTGATGGCGCCATTACCGTCACCGAGTAGCGCTTGATAGGCCTGCTTAGATGCTAGCGCTGCTTGGTATTGTTCGTCGCTGTATACATAGATAGCCGAGCGGTATTGAGTACCGCGGTCATTGCCTTGTCTCATGCCCTGAGTTGGATCGTGCTTTTCCCAAAATGTCTGCAAGAGTTGCTCTAGGCTAATGATACTTGGATCGAAAACGACTCGTACAATCTCTGTATGGCCAGTTTGTCCGCTGCATACTTCTTCATAGGTTGGGTTAGGCGTATAACCTCCTGCGTAGCCAACTGAGGTGCTTACCACGCCATCAAGTTGCCAGAACAGGCGCTCGGCTCCCCAAAAACAGCCCATTCCAAGTAGAATTTTCTCGCAACCTTCTGCGGGTTCTGCAGTCAAACTGGTTTGATTGACGAAATGAATGTCATCGAGTGCAAGTGGCGTCTCTCGTCCTGGAAGAGCTTGTTGGGCGGTAATCATGGTTTGTTTGTCGAGCATCGTGATTTCCTTGTTGGAGTATTTTTTATATAGACCGCCTAATTCACTGTTTTCGTACAGACTTATTATTTTAGTGGCGGTATTATTCCCTTACTTGATGTAGACAGATAATTAAGCATGATCAGCAAACCTTTACCAGTTCTAATCGCACTTGTTTCCTTTGCCCCTTCGGTATGGGCACAAAGTGTCGACCTCTCGATAGAAGGTCTAGAGGGTGAGCTGAATGATAATGTTGAAGCTTACTTATCATCTATTCCTGAAACTGAGTATAAAACCAGTTTACGTTTCCAAGCGCGAATAGAGAAAAATATCATCGAAGCGCTTAACGCTTTAGGTTACTACCACCCGGAGATTGATTTTACTGTCACACCAGATGAATCAGAGTTGATCGTCAATGTGAATCCTGGGCCTGCGGTTATTTTGCAGCAGATCGACATTAAAATTGAAGGTGAAGCGAAAAGTGATCCTCAGTTCAACGCGCTGGTTGAAAACAGTGGCTTAAAACAGGGAGATCGGCTCAATCATAGTCTGTATGACACGTTAAAATCTTCGATTCGCAACCTCGCTTTGCAAAAGGGCTACTTTGAAGGGGACTTTACCGCGAGTCGATTGGAGGTCGCTCCCGACCTCAACCAAGCCTTTATCCACCTTCATTTTGACAGCGGGATGCGTTACCACTTTGGCGCTAATACCATAACCGGCAGCCAAATTGATCAAGATAGGGTCGCGTCTTTATCGCCTTATCAAGCCAGTGACCCTTATCAGGCTTCCAAGGTCGGTGAGTACAACCAGAATCTTTCCAATACAGATTGGTTTTCATCGGTATTCGTTGAGCCTGACCTGAGTAAGATAGGTGAAGGGCGCGAGTTACCTATGAAAGTCTCCCTCGCGCCACAAGCAAGAAATAAACTTGAAACCGGTATCGGTTATGCAACGGATGTTGGTGTTAGAGGTTCACTCAAATGGAAGAAACCTTGGGTGAATAGTCGCGGTCACAGTTTTGATAGTAGTTTGTCTATTTCCAAGCCAGAACAAACCATCACCGCTGGATACCGAATTCCACTCGAAGATGCACTTAATGAGTATTATCGCATCCAATATGGGATGAAAAATCTCAATCAGCGTGATACGAAAAGTCTTGAGTCCAACTTGGCGCTAGAAAGGCACTGGGTGCTTGACAATGGTTGGCACCGCACCCTGTATGTTCGCTACCTGTTGGAGAATTATACCCAAGGTAAACAAGAAGATAGTGCTCAGTTTATGCTACCAGGGATAACTTTTTCTCGCAGCCGAGTTCGAGGTGGTGCGATGCCTACTTGGGGTGATCGACAAAGCTTTACGTTAGAATACGGCGATCCCAATGCGCTCTCAGAGACCCGAGTCACTCGTTTGATTGGTGCGACAACTTGGATTCGTAGTGCTGGAAAAAACCACCGCGGTATATTTAAACTTAACGGTGGCGCCAACTTCTCTGAAGAGTTCAATAAGCTCTCGCCATCGTTACGTTTCTTTGCGGGTGGTGATAATAATCTCCGTGGTTATGGTTATGAGTCTATCTCGCCCAAGGACTCCGACGATAAATTAACCGGTGCCAAATATATGCTGACTAGCTCAATCGAGTATCAATATCGCGTATATGGTGATTGGTGGGGCGCGGCTTTTTACGATATCGGTGATGCGTTTAATGATAAGCCAGATATTAAACGTGGTACGGGTGTCGGTGTGCGCTGGGCTTCCCCTGTAGGCCCTATTCGTCTTGATTTTGCTTGGGGGCTTGATGCAAATAAAGGCGACGAATTTAAGATCCACTTTACTTTAGGACCTGAGCTATGACCCGTGTTGTGATTAAGTGGTCAAAATGGCTTTCACTCACTTTATTCATTTTACTCCTCAGCGTGTTGGTTGCGTTGGGCGGCTTATTGTTTACTAACCCTGGTTTGAACCTTGTTTTGTGGGGGGCTGAGAAGTTTGTTCCTCAGCTTAAAGTTGGATCGAGTCAAGGCGCGATTTTTCCTCGATTTACCCTTAGCAATGTTGTTTTCAAAGATGACAACTTGCACGTCGATACTCAGGCAAGGTTTCTAACGCTTGCCGTCAATGCGACATGCTTTACTGAGCCGGGTGTTTGTATCGATGAACTTGCGATTGATGGTTTGTCATTCTCTATGCCCGAGTTACCGCCAAGTTCATCGCCAGCTCAAGAGCAAGCTGAGGCGTCATCGTCGGCTAAAATTACCTCCCCAATTCCTATCAAGCTAAGTCGATTGGCGTTAAGTGATATCAAGCTGGATATCTTAGGTAATCAGATCTCGTGGGACTCATTGATCTCAGGGGCGTCATTTCAAGGCAATCGCCTGCGTCTCAATGCCACCGAACTTAAAACACCAGTGGTTAAGTTATTGGCAAGTCCGGCTGAAAACGAGCAAACCGCCGCCTCAGAGAATCAAGCGTCAACACCAACAAAGATTGTTCTCCCCAATATCGTAGTGCCGCTGCAAATTGATCTTGTGCGCCTTGATGTTTACGACTTTAAGCTAGATCAAGCAACGCCTGTCATCGTCAATCATTTAGGCTTAGCGGCCAATGCCAAAGATTCTAGAGTGGTGGTCAAGACGCTTGAATTAGATATGCCGCAGGTGACTGGGCAGCTAAAAACCGACATTGATCTGCAAGGTGATTATCCACTCGACTTACAGCTAGATGCGACAATCAAAGAAGAGATGGCTGCAGGACAAACGCTCTCCCTTAAAGCGGATGGCAGTGTGGCGAAGTTGCAGCTCTCAGCTCAATTGTCAGGGTTAGCCAAAGCTTTCCTTGCTGGCGAATTGCAACCACTCAAGCCTGAACTACCTTTTGATTTTACTGTCACCCAAGGTGATCTGCAGTGGCCGTTAAAAGGAAAAGGGGATTACTTTGCCTCGATAGATAAACTTCAAGCTCACGGCTCTCTTAATGGCTATAGCCTGGATCTAGATACCGTTCTTAAAGGGGGACAACTTCCTGATGTCTCTCTCTCGCTGCAAGGCAAAGGTAATCTCTCCCATATCAAATTGAGCCAAGTGGACATTGCCACGCTGGGAGGAACGATCTCTGGTGATATGATGGCTGATTGGCAAGCGCCGATTAATTGGGCAGCAAATTTGACACTCGCTCACATTCAGCCCGGCTTACAGTGGCCTGAAGCTGAAGGCGATATCAGTGGGCAAGTGTCAACCTCCGGCAGTTTGACAGAGCTGGGGGGCTGGCAAGTCGAAGTCCCGAAACTCGATATTGATGGTGTACTGCGTGAATACCCGCTGAATATAGCAGGTAGCGTCAGCACCGCCGATGTGACTGGCAACAATGAGCTCAGTGTTAAAACGCCGCAGCTAGTGCTTTCTCATGGCCCCAACAGTATTAAAGCCAGCGGGAAGCTAGATAAACAGTGGCGAATGGATCTGGAACTCAACTTGCCAGACTTAATTAAATCAGTACCAGACTTAAAAGGACGTGTTGCTGGTGAAGTGGCCCTGCGTGGAGATTTAAAAGCGCCAGATGTGGGGCTAAACCTTGTCGCTAAAGGGATTGATTGGCAACAGCAGGCTCAGATTAGCAAGCTCAGTATGAAGGGGAATATCACACCACTGCCAATGCCAAGCGGTCAATTAGTGCTTAAGGTTAATCAGGCTAAGTATCAAGACAAAGTGATCGATGACGTGAGCTTGAACTTTACTGGCTCTCAGCAAAAGCATCAACTTAACCTGGATGTGAATTCGAATATCGTGTCGACGAGTTTGGCTCTGACAGGCTCACTGACCGATAAACCTGAACTCGTTTGGCAAGGTAAGCTTGAGCGGATGCGACTCTCTTCGCAGCAAGGTGAATGGCGACTGAATCAGCCAACCGCATTAGGTTTTGAAATGGCGACTGAGCAGGTTTCTGTTGCTGCCCACTGTTGGTTGCAAGCCGACTCTTCACTCTGTTTAGAGAAAGATATTAAGGTTGGACAAAGCGGTGAAGCTGCGCTCGAGTTAAGTCAGTTTGATTTTGAGCAGATCAAAACTTTTATTCCTCAGACAACGCAACTCCAAGGGCAAGTAGACGCCAATGTGTGGGCCAAGTGGGGTGATAACCAGCCACCACAAGTAAAGGCTAAGATCGAATTAGCCAAAGGTGAAGTGGTTCAAAAGATTGAACAACCTCTAGAGTTAGGTTGGGAGAGCGCGACACTGACGGCGCAACTTGCAGACAATAAGCTGAGCGCAGAGTGGTTACTTGATGTAACCGATAATGGTGATATTTTTGGTAATGCCACTATTCCTGATGTGCTCAGTGACGACAAGCAAATCGATGGGCGTTTGAAGCTCACCACGTTCAATTTAGACTTCTTAGCCCCACTAGTCGGAGAGTTCAGTAAACTCAAATCGAACATTACCGCCGATCTCGCGATCACAGGCCCGGCAATGCAGCCTAAAGTAAATGGCCAGTTTGTTGTCGATGATATCTTGCTCAAAGGGGATATCTCTCCTGTTGAAGTAGACTCAGGGCGTTTAAACATTAACTTTACTGGTTATGACGCGACCCTGGCTGCCGCTATTCATACTCCAGACGGAAAGCTAGAGCTCGCGGGTGAGGCTGATTGGCAGGACTTGAATGATTGGAGTACCAATGTACGTGTTTTTGCCGAGGAGTTGCTAGTCAACGTGCCGCCTATGGTCAAAATCAAAGTACAACCAGATATGACCATCTCTGCTTCACCTAAATTGGCGCGTATCGATGGCACCATCGCCTTGCCATGGGGACGTGTCGTGGTCGAAGAGTTGCCACCAAGTGCGATTAGCGTCTCCAAAGATCAGGTCATTCTTAATGATCAACTGCAACCTATTGATAAGAAAAACCAAGTGCCTTTCACGGTGCAATCCAATATCAATATTAAGATTGGCGATGATTTTAAGCTCTCTGCGTTTGGTCTAGAGGGGGAGTTAGTTGGTAATCTCAATGTAGCCCAGAGAGACAAAGGGCCTTTTGTTACGGGTGAGGTCAATATCGTTGATGGTTCATACCGCTCGTTTGGCCAAGACCTGTTAATTAAAGAAGGTAAGGTGCTAATGAATGGTCCGGTAGATCAGCCTTACTTGCAAATTACCGCTATTCGCAACCCAGATAACACCAAAGATGATGTGACGGCTGGGGTAAAAGTGACTGGGCCTGTTAGTGAGCCGACAGTGACCATTTTTTCTGAGCCAGCGATGGCGCAGGCGAACGCTTTATCTTATTTGTTACGTGGTCAAGATATTGATGGCGAAACGGGTGGTAATGCCATGACAACAACCTTAATCGGTTTAAGTCTCGCGAAAAGTGGTCGTGTTGTTGGGGAAATTGGCGAAGCCTTTGGGGTACAAGATCTTCAGGTTGATACCGCAGGGTCCGGCAATGATTCTCAAGTGACAGTAAGTGGTTATATTTTGCCCGGCTTAAAGGTTAAGTATGGCGTTGGTATTTTTGAGTCTGTCGGTGAGTTCACCGTGCGCTATCGCTTGATGCAAGACCTCTATGTTGAGGCATTATCTGGCGCGACCAACGCCGTTGATCTTCTGTATCAATTTGAGTTCAATTAGTCGGTAAACATCGAAAGGAGTCGATGTCATGCAACAGTTAGTATTTGTTTATGGCACATTGCGTCAGAGGCAAAGTAATCATCACTTGTTAACGCATTCAGAATGGTTAGGGAAATATGCGACGCCACCCATTTACAGCCTTTATGATCTTGGCGCTTATCCAGCCGTAGTAGATGGGCATAGCGTGATTTATGGTGAAGTCTATCGGGTTGATGACCCGACTTTGCGCCAGTTAGACCTACTGGAAGATGTGCCAATAACCTATCGTCGCGAGCAAATCGACACGCCTTTTGGCTTAGCTTGGATGTATATTTATCAGCAAGCACACCAACTAGAGTCGTTAATTTCCTCCGGTGATTGGTGCCAAAAGGTGTAATACTTACCGATAGCGAATGGGTAACTTGACTAAGGAGAGAGCGATGAAATTACAATTTGTTCTAGTGGCATTAATGTTAGCCGGATGTGCCACGCAACCACCTCCCTTAAGCAATATCGAAGGTGACTGGTCAGATTATGGTAAACAACGTGCCGAGCAAGGCTTTTTGAAACAGTCAGAAACGAAACTCGCCGAGCTAGATAAAGGTGGTGTTTTTAGCCAAGAACTGTATCTCGCATACTCTAATGGCTATGAGCAAGGCAGGGTTGAGTACTGCAACCAAAGTGCTTATATGCTAGGTGTTAAAGGTAAGCCTTACTTAGGAATCTGCCAACGCATCGACCCTTTCTTCCAGCAAGATTATATGTCAGGGCGCCACTCAACCGCTGGTTCAGCCTTTTAAACGTAAAAGAGTCGCGATTAAGCGACTCTTTTGTTTCAGCGTTTGAAGATTAGTTTTCTTCGCGATTCAGCTCTAAAAACTCTTCGACTTGCTTAACCATGTTTTTCGAACCAACAAAGAATGGCACACGTTGGTGCAATTCTGTTGGTTTGATATCCATAATACGCTGAACACCATCAGATGCGACACCACCTGCTTGTTCGATGATGTAAGCCATAGGGTTACATTCGTATAGCAGGCGTAGCTTACCATTTGGATGGCTTTCTGTGCTTGGGTAGAGGTAGATCCCCCCTTTCAGCAGGTTGCGGTGAAAGTCAGCCACCAAAGAACCAATGTAACGTGAAGTGTATGGACGGTTATCACTTGGTGCACTTTCCTGACAGTACTTGATGTACTTCTTCACACCCATAGGGAAGCGAATGTAGTTACCTTCGTTGATCGAGTAGATGCTACCGTCTTCTGGAATCATCATATTTTCGTGCGATAGACAGAAGGTACCTAATGAAGGATCGTAAGTGAAGCCGTTAACACCATTACCTGTTGTGTATACCAACATGGTTGAAGAGCCGTAAATGACATAGCCAGCGGCAACTTGCTTGTGACCAGGCTGAAGAAAATCTTCTTCTGTTGGTGGCGTACCGATTGGTGATACACGGCGATAGATGGAGAAAATAGTACCCACAGAAACGTTAACGTCGATGTTAGAAGAACCATCCAGTGGATCCATTAACACCACGTATTTTGCGTTTTTGTTGAGTTCTTTATTAAACGCTACCGCCTCGTCTTCTTCTTCACTGGCAACACCACATACTTGATCTCGGGCTTCAAGAGCGGCCTTAAATTTGTCGTTCGCGTAGACATCGAGCTTTTGCTGATCTTCACCTTGAACGTTTGCAGTACCAACGGCACCAGTAATATCACCTAGACCGGCCGCGTTAATTTCGCGGTTAACAATTTTTGCAGCAAGGCGAATTGAAGAGAGTAGGGATGATAGATCACCGCTAGCGTGGGGGAAGTCCGCTTGTTTTTCAACAATGAACTCGCCAAGGGTGCGCATTCCAGACATGGTTTTTCCTTTAAAAGTCGCTCATAGATAGGGGGAATGGGATGTCTCGTTCTCTAACGGAGCTTTTATGACTACCCGAGATAAGTGTAAAAGTTAGATCTTTTTATTGGTAATGAACTAACTGTCTTAGATCTCAAATTTTTTAGTAAACTTTCAACAGTTTTCACAGCGATGAGAGCTCAGAGAGCGAACAAAGCGTAATCAGTGAGTCAATTCTCTGTCTAAAGTAGTTCGCTTTTTGCCGTATTGTCGCCATAATGAGTGCAATATTTTCCGCTTAGAACAAGGCTTTTCTATGCATATTCATATACTGGGGATCTGTGGCACTTTTATGGGTGGTGCAGCTGTATTAGCGCGTCAGCTAGGACATAAAGTCACGGGATGTGATGCCAATGTTTATCCGCCCATGAGTACTCTACTCGAATCTCAAGGTATTGAAATTATAGAAGGCTTTGACCCGTCACAACTCGACCCAGCACCAGACTTAGTGGTGATTGGTAATGCGATGAGCCGCGGCAACCCATGTGTCGAATATGTACTGAATAATAACCTGCGTTACACCTCTGGTCCGCAGTGGTTACAAGAGTTCTTACTTCATGACCGTTGGGTATTAGCGGTGTCTGGTACTCATGGAAAAACCACAACGTCCAGTATGTTGGCGTGGATCTTAGAAGACTGTGGCTATAAGCCGGGCTTCTTAGTCGGTGGTGTACTGGGTAACTTCGGTCTCTCAGCCCGTCTTGGTGAAAGCATGTTCTTTGTCGTTGAAGCTGATGAATATGACAGTGCTTTTTTCGATAAGCGTTCTAAGTTTGTCCACTACCACCCTCGCACCTTGGTCATGAACAACCTGGAGTTCGATCATGCTGACATCTTTGACGATCTTGAAGCGATAAAACGTCAGTTTCATCATCTTGTTCGCACAGTGCCGGGCAATGGACGCATTTTTGCACCGAAACAAGATGGTGCGCTACAAGATGTACTTGAGCGCGGCTGTTGGAGCGAAACCGAGTTTAGTGGTGAGCAAGGTGACTGGCAGGCGGAGAAAATAAACATTGATGGTTCGCAGTTCAAAGTACTGTTCCAAGGTGAGCAAGTGGGTATTGTGAGTTGGAACCTAGTTGGTGATCACAATGTAGATAACGCTTTGATGGCGATAGCAGCAGCGCGTCATGTCGGGGTCACCCCAGACCTAGCTTGTGAATCTCTAGCCAAATTCATCAATACCAAACGCCGCTTGGAGCTCAAAGGTGAGGTCAATGGCATCACGGTTTACGACGATTTTGCCCATCATCCGACCGCGATTGAACTGACGCTCGGTGGATTACGTAACAAGGTCGGCGATAGCAAAATTATCGCAGTACTCGAACCGCGCAGCGCTACAATGAAGCGAGGTGTACACAAGGATACGTTGGCCGCGTCGTTACAAAAAGCCGATCAAGTGTTCTTATATCAACCCGACTCGATTGATTGGTCGGTGGAAGATATTGCAGAACAATGTGATCAACCTGCGCGAACCTCAGATAATGTCGATGAGCTAGTGGAGCAAATTGTTGCTAGTGCTAGTTCAGGTGACCAGATTCTGGTTATGAGCAATGGCGGGTTCGAAGGTATTCACAATAAGCTTCTGGCAAAGCTAGAGCAATAGTGTAGTTTTTTAATATGATTAAACAACAAAAAGCCATCACCTTAGCCTTTACCGGTGCCTCTGGTGCTCCTTATGGTTTACGCCTTTTAGAGTGCCTTCTGGCTGCTGATTACCAAGTCTATCTGCTTGTTTCATCCGCTGCGAGAGTGGTGCTTGCAACTGAACATGACCTTAAACTGCCAGCTAATCCTGATTCGGCTAAGCAAACTTTGGTTGAGCATCTCAATTGCGACCCAGACAAGCTGGTTGTATGCGGTAAAGACGATTGGTTCTCTCCGGTAGCATCAGGCTCTGCTGCGCCGAAACAGATGGTCGTCTGTCCTTGTTCTGCAGGAAGTGTTGCGGCGATCGCTCACGGTATGTCTGATAACCTGATTGAACGTGCTGCAGACGTGGTGATGAAAGAGCGCGGCCAACTGCTGCTAGTGGTTCGTGAGACCCCATTCTCTACCCTGCATCTAGAGAATATGCACAAGTTGTCACAAATGGGCGTAACCATCATGCCTGCTGCGCCAGGTTTTTATCATCAACCCAAATCGATAGAGGATCTGGTTGATTTTATGGTCGCGCGTATTCTTGATCATCTAGGAATAGATCAAGGATTGGTCCCTCGCTGGGGCTACGACTCTCGTCAGAGCTGATATGTGAACGGCGCTAGCTATTGAGTCACATAACTATTACAATTCGACCGTTACTCATCGGGGAGCTATTGACCTAATTTATGTTAGCGTCAGCTGAGATCGAGCTATCGCTTGGGACCCGTGTACCTGAACCAGATAATGCTGGCGTAGGAATTGAGTTTGGATTTGAACTCCGCTTCTCAAGCCTGTGCCGCTCAGACAAGGAGAGAGCGAGCAGTGAAAAACACTCTAAGCACCATTTCAATTAGTACCCTAGCGTTAGCAACGCTGGCGACATTCTCAGCGACAGCCACAGAAAACAGTTTAACCGTTTATACCTACGACTCTTTTGCCGCCGATTGGGGCCCAGGTCCTGTTGTAGAAAAAGCGTTTGAAGCGCATTGTGGTTGTGATGTTAATTTCGTCGCGTTGGATGATGGTGTTTCTATCCTTAACCGTCTACGTTTAGAAGGTGACAACAGCAAAGCGGATATCATTTTAGGCTTAGACAACAACCTAATAGCGGAAGCGAAAAAGACAGGTTTGTTGGCTGAACATAGCGTAGACACTAGCAAGGTTTCATTGCCAAATGGGTGGGCAGACAAAACTTTCGTTCCTTATGATTTCGGCTACTTTGCGTTTGTTTACAACAAAGAGAAGCTAGCTAACCCACCAAAAAGCTTGAAAGAGCTGGTGGAGTCTCGCGATGATCTGAAAGTGATCTATCAAGATCCACGTACTTCAACACCAGGGCAAGGTCTGATGCTGTGGATGAAGTCTGTTTACGGAGATGACGTGACTCAGGCTTGGCAAAATCTAGCCAAGAAAACCGTAACTGTGACTAAAGGTTGGTCTGAAGCGTATTCAATGTTCCTCGAAGGTGAGTCTGATCTGGTTCTCTCTTACACCACGTCACCTGCCTATCACTTGATTGCCGAAAGTGACAACAAGTATGCAGCCGCTGATTTTACCGAAGGTCACTACACTCAAGTGGAAGTGGCTGCGAAGGTAAAAGCGTCTAAAAATCAAAAGCTAGCCGATGAGTTTATGAACTTTATTCTTAGTGATGAGTTCCAATCAGCGATGCCAACAGGTAACTGGATGTACCCAGTCACAGACGTTGCACTGCCTGAAGGTTTTGAAACCCTAACTCTTCCAAGCAAGGCTCTGACCTTTAGCGCCGACGAAGTGGCCGAAAATCGTAAATCTTGGATTCGCGAATGGCAAAGTGCGCTGACATTCTAAGAGGCTCTTTTGCGTAATACCCCAAAAATTGGCTTATGGGTCGCGATATTCATCGCGACCTTTGTCGTTTCTGCTCTTGGTGCTTTACTGGTTAACGCGCCATCGCTAGATATCAGTCAGGTGTGGAGTGATCCATACTATCGACATGTCACCAAATTCAGTTTCTATCAGTCTTTTCTCTCTACTTTGCTCAGTGTTGGTTTTGCCATCCCAGTCGCGCATGCGTTATCTCGCCGTCGATTTAGGGGTAAATCCCTGTTACTCAAACTGTTTGCTACCACACTGGTGTTGCCTGTCTTAGTCGGGGTGTTTGGCCTTCTTGCCATTTATGGCAATAGTGGTTTGATTGCTGAATTGTTCAAAAGCCTAGACAGCAAGTTGCCGTTCTCAATATATGGGCTGAATGGGATTTTGTTGGCGCATGTGTTTTTTAATCTTCCTTATGCGACCCGATTGCTGCTGCAGGCATTAGACTCTATTCCACAAGAGCAGCATAAACTGTGCGCCCATCTTGGCATGGGACACAGGGATAAATTTCGCTGGATTGAGTGGCCGCGTCTACGACAGCAATTACCTCATGTCAGTGGCTTGGTGTTCATGCTCTGCTTTACCAGTTTTGCAACCGTAATGGCACTCGGTGGTGGGCCTAAATCAACCACGATTGAGTTGGCCATCTATCAAGCCATTAAGTTTGATTTCGATCTCCAAGCTGGCGCGCTATTGGCTATCTGGCAAATGATGCTGTGTGGTGTGATGGCGCTGACCATTCAACGTTTAGCAAAACCGATTTCAGTCACCTCTGGCTCGCAGACTCAGATTATTTACTTGTCTAAAGACTCGTTTGTTTCTAAGTGTTGGGATTGGGGATGGATAGCCTTTTCAATGCTGCTGGTGCTACCTCCGTTACTGATGGTGCTGCTCAGTGGTCTTAACAGTCACGCGGTTTATGTTTTCACCGATGAGCGCTTTTGGCAGGCGCTATGGGCGTCCGTGAAAGTGGCGACCATGGCAAGTGTGATAGCGGTGATTGCTGGCATTGCCATCTTGTTAACCAGCCGGAGATTGCGCCTTAACTATCGTGAGAAGAGTGCGGATCATATTGAGTTGATTGGCACCATTATTCTTGTCACACCCGGTCTCGTGATTTCCACCGGACTGTTTCTATTGCTGCGCTCATTTACGGATGTATTTAGCTTAGCGCTAGTGGTTGTCGTAGCCGTGAACGCGTTAATGGGTCTGCCATATGTGATTAAAACGCTCTCTCAGCCAATGCTGCATGTTGAGCAGCAGTATCAATATGTTTGTGCCAGTTTAGGCATGAAAGGTTGGAATCGTTTTAAAGTGGTTGAGTGGAAGGCGCTGAAAAAGCCGATGGCTCATGCCTTTGCGATCAGTTTTATGTTTGCGATTGGTGATTTAAGTGCGATTGCACTGTTTGGTAGTCAGGAATTTCGCACCTTGCCACTTTACCTATTCCAACTGCTCGGTAGTTACCAAATGGAATCTGCCGCAGTAGTCTCTGTAACTCTATTGTTCTTGAGCGTCGGCTGTTTCACGCTCATTGAAACCTTATTAAAAGCCAACTCGAAGGTGAATCATGCTGACCTTAAGTAATGTCGATTACTACTATCACAATGAACTGTTTCACTTTGATACTTCGATTTCACCGCAGTCGATTGTTGCCCTGATGGGGCCAAGTGGCGCAGGTAAATCGACATTATTGGCTTTGGTAGCGGGTTTTATTGAGCCGACCGAGGGAGCGATTGAGGTTGAAGGCAGCAATATTGTTGGTAAAGAGCCACATCAACGCCCATTCGCTATGCTGTTTCAAGAGCATAACCTATTTGCTCATTTAACCGTGCGTCAGAATATAGGGCTTGGCTTGCACCCTGGCTTAAAGCTCACTTCCGATCAGCAGGCGCTAGTAGAGCAAGCCGCGCAGCAAGTCGGGGTTGAAGCTTATCTTGATCGATTACCAGAGCAACTTTCCGGTGGTCAGCGTCAACGTGTTGCGTTAGCACGCTGTTTTGTTCAACCGCATAAGATATGGCTGCTCGATGAACCTTTCTCTGCCCTTGATCCTATTCTGCGCGAAGAGATGCTTAACTTGGTAAGCAAGTTAGCTGAAGAGAGGAAAATTACTGTAGTCATGGTGACGCACCATATCAGCGACGCCAAGGCAATTGCCTCTGATTTTATCTTTGTCTCCAATGGCCGAGTCGAAGTCGCGGATAACATTGAACAACTGTCATCGAGTCATGCTAACCAAGCGCTAAGTGATTTTGTTCGTGCGGGGGAGTAGGAGAGGGAACGGACTTCGCCCTATGGAGCGCTTCGCTGCTGGAAAACTAGTCTGACAAGCCAGCGTATCCCGCACCCCGTTTCCGTAGCAAGGCGTTCCAAACAAAAAGGGTTGACGTTCGCACGTCAACCCTCAAAATTCTCCAGCTCTCCAGCTCTCCAGCTCTCCAGCTCTCCAGCTCTCCAGCTCTCCAGCTCTCCAGCTCTCCAGCTCTCCAGCTCTCCAGCTCTCCAGCTCTCCGGCTTAAATCTCTTCTTCGTTTAGCTCTTTTAGCACTTGGAAGATTTCGCGGAATGCTTTTGCAGGCTTACCTGCTTTTTTCTCTTTTGCTGCCTGACGAGCAAGCTGGCGTAAGCGTTGACGATCGGCTGCTGGGTAAAGCTCCATAACATCACCGATTGCGCTATCGCCTTCTTCTACCACGCGGTCACGAAGCTGCTCAAGCTTATGAAGCTCGGCGGTCGCTTGCGAATGCTTGTTACGTACTTTATCCAGTGCTGCTTGCAGTGGTTCAGTCTCTTCGAAACGCATCAGCTTGCCGATGTACTGAAGTTGACGGCGGCGAGCTTCGTTCTTGAAACGTTGCGCGTCCTTAATTGCCTCTGCAAGGTCTTCGCTTAAGGGAAATTTTTCTAGCACGGACGGCTTCAAGCTCGCGAGTTCTTCACCTAGCTTTTGTAGCTCTTCCATGTCGCGTTTCAATTCGGTCTTACTGACCCAAATGATCTCTTCTTCCTCTTCCCATGGCGCTTTTTGATTCTTACGTGCCATTTTTCTGCCTTAATTTGAACATCTATTTCTCTATTTTAACAAGAATCGTGGGGAGAAAGCGAAATTCTTGTTATTCTAAAGGCAATTGATCTTAAGAAATAAAGAAAATATGGACGTAAGACAGCAAGTTGCTCAACAGCGAGTTGAGTTAGAAGCGGCAGTAGCTAAAGCTCTAGAGATGGCAGCAGAGAAATCAGATGCCGCCGAAGTCGCGATCAGCAAGACCACGGGCCTGAGCGTTTCGACTCGTATGTGCGAAGTGGAGAACGTTGAATTTAACAGTGATGGCGCGCTTGGGATTACCGTTTACCGTAATCAGCGCAAAGGCAGTGCATCCACTTCCGATCTGAGTGACAAAGCGATCCAACAAACTGTTCTTGCGGCACTCGATATTGCGCAATACACCTCTGAAGATCCTTATGCTGGTCCTGCTCCAAAAGAGCTAATGGTGCAAGAGGTACCTGATCTAGACCTATTCCACCCTGATACGCCAGATCCAGATTATGCCGCGAAAGTAGCGATTGCAGCCGAGCAACAGGCTCTTTCTTACAGCGATAAGATCAAACAAAGTGATGGCGCGAGTTACGATAGCCATTATGGTTTGAAGGTCTATGGTAATAGCCATGGACTGCTCGCTAGCTATGCTTCTAGCCGTCATAGCACGAGCTGCTGTGTGATTGGTCAGGGCAACAATGGTGAAATGGAGCGTGATTACAGCTACACAGTGGCGCGCCATAAAGATGAGCTTTGGACGCCAGAAACTGTCGGTCAGAAGGCTGCGGAGAAGACCGTTAGTCGTCTGGATGCGCAGAAGCTAAAAACAGGTCAATATCCAGTGATGTTTGCGGCTGATGTAGCCACTGGCCTACTTGGTCACCTAGTGATGGCGATCAGTGGCGGTAACCTTTACCGTAAATCTTCTTTCTTGCTTGATCACCTAGGTAAGCAAGTACTGCCTGAGTGGTTTAATGTTTCAGAACGCCCGCATGTGTTGCGTGGTCTTGCATCAAGCCCATTTGATAGTGAAGGAGTCTTTACCCAAGACCGCGAGATCATTACTGATGGTGTTCTTGCTACTTACCTGCTTACTAGCTACGCGGCGCGTAAAATGGATATGACGCCTACAGGTCACGCGGGTGGTATCCATAACTGGTTTGTGAAATCGACAGGTCAGAACTTTGAGCAAATGTTGAAAGAGCTAGGTACTGGCTTGCTTGTAACAGAAGTGATGGGCCAAGGCGTTAATGTCGTGACTGGCGATTACTCTCGTGGTGCTGCAGGTTTTTGGGTAGAGAACGGTGAAATTCAGTTCCCAGTGTCTGAAATTACCATCGCAAGCAACCTCAAAGATATGTTTAATCAGATTGTTGCAGTTGGCAACGATGTAGAGACTCGCTCGCAGATCCAAACAGGCTCAATCCTGCTTGAATCAATGAAGGTTGCGGGGGAGTAAACAAGGAGCGGACTACGTCCTAAGGATAGCTAGACCGCTTCGCTGCTGGAGAACTAGACTTGACTCTTTTATCGATGTCTTGAAGTTTTAGCCCTCCAGCTCTCCAGCTCTCCAGCTCTCCAAAACGAAAGGGTTGGCAAAAATGCCAACCCTTTAAAGTATCAGCCGAATCCCGAATCCCGAATCCCTTTTATTCCTCAAACAACTCTGTATGCAGCTTCTGAATTGCTTGTTTTGAGACTGACTCGTCAACTAAGAAACAGAGGTTGTGTGGGCTCGCACCGTAGCAGATCATACGCAGGTTGAAATCTTCTAAAGTGCTGAATACTTGCTTTGCATAGCCTTTACTCTCGCTCATATTGTTACCAATCAGAGCAACCAAGCATAGGTTGTGTTCTACTTCGACCGTACATAACTCTTCTAGCTCAATTCTTGCGGCTTCTGGAAGTTGAGGTGCGCCGCCAGCAGTGTCTGTTTGATCCAGAGTGAGCGACACACTGATCTCTGAAGTGGTAATCAAGTCGACCGAGATTTTGTGTTTAGCAAGAATCTCAAACACTTTGGCGAGGAAGCCGTAGGCATGGAACATGTTAGCGCTGCGCAGTGTTACCATAGTTTGGTTACAACGCAGAGCCAGAGCGCGGAATAGTGGTGAGCTTTCTACCTGATGACGAATCCAAGTGCCGCCTTTCTGTGGCTCTTTCGATGATCCGACAAATACAGGAATATCGTGGCGTAGGGCAGGAAGAAGCGTCGATGGGTGGAGAATTTTAGCGCCAAAGTTCGCCATTTCTGACGCTTCACTAAAACTAATTTCAGGAATTGGAGAAGCTTTAGGAGCAATGCGTGGATCTGTGGTGTAAATACCAGGAACGTCTGTCCAAATCTCAAGTCCAGAAGCTTCTACGGCTTCGGCGATTAGGGCTGCACTGTAATCACTACCACCACGACCTAAAGTAGTGGTGTTGCCTTCGGCGTCAGAACCGATAAAGCCTTGAGTAATCACTACTGCATCTTGGCACAGTGGCACCAGTGATTGCTGAGCAAGCTCGCTGATCTGGTCTAGGTGTGGCTCTGCTTTACCGAAATTGTTGTCGGTGCGCAGAATGTCACGAATATCAAAACGTACTGCGCTGATACCGCGCTCTTTCATCAATTGGGTAAGTAGGTGAGTCGACATCAGCTCACCACATGCGACTAGGTGGTCTGTTAGTTTGTGGCTTGCTTGGATCGATGCCGCTTCCGCAAGGCTAGTCACTGTGTCGAGAATCTCGTAAACATCGCTCGCTGCTTGGGTTCCATCTTCAAGCTGTTCGAGTACCGCATCATGAATTTGCGCCAGTTTAGTCAGAATCTCACTACGACGGACTTGGTCTTGTACGCCATTCGCGAGCTCAACCAGCAGGTTAGTGACACCTGAGCAAGCGCTACTCACGACGAGTTTTGTATTTGGATTGCTTTCAATAATTGCAGCACAACGGCTCATTGCCTCAAAGTTAGCAACGCTTGTTCCACCAAATTTAGCTACATTAAAACTGCTCACAGCATTTCTCCCACGACTTCCTAAAATAAAAACTTTTGGTAGCTATACCAACATCCAGTGTTTTGCTTTGATGAAGAGAGTTGAGCGAAAGAGAGGGGGGTCTTTTATATGTATGACTTTCCTCAGAAGCTCATCATCAGACTGGGCTGATGACAGTTGTAGGGATTCAACCCTAGCAACCGACAGATCCAAACCGACACTTCGGATCTACCTCGGCACTACTCCCCCTCAATGTGTTGTATCGGATTTGTGGCTCCACAACACGTCTACCTGGGCAGTGCTCCTCTTCTGCAAAATAATTTGCTATGTGGCATAAATATTCGCCACATATCCGCATTGAACGTTTTTCTGTGAACTATGTCAATGAGAATTTGTAACTTTATGCCTTTTTATAATTAACAAACTTGTGACACTGGTTTGACCTCAATACTTTGGGCTAATTGCTGCCAACAAAGAATTGAATTAAGGTGGGTTTAAGGAAGTAAAGATAGAACAAAAATTATAGTGATATTAAAAAGGAGCTGCCAATGACGATTCAAAGTTTTATCCCCCCTCACCGTATTCTTATGGGACCTGGGCCTTCAGATATATCTCCTCAAGTGTTGCAAGCTTTGAGTCGCCCGACGGTTGGTCACTTAGACCCGTTATTTGTTGGCATGATGGATGAGCTTAAATCGCTGCTCAAGTACGCTTTCCAAACTGATAATGAGTTTACCATTGCCGTTTCTGCGCCAGGGAGTGCAGGGATGGAGACTTGTTTCGTTAACCTGATTGAACCGGGTGAAAAGGTGATCGTTTGTCGCAATGGCGTGTTTGGCGAGCGTATGCGTGAAAATGTTGTACGTGCAGGCGGCATTGCCGAAGTTGTCGATGATGAGTGGGGCGCTCCCGTCTCTGTCGATAAAGTCGAGCAAGCGTTAAAAGATAACCCTGATGCAAAAATCCTAGCTTTTGTTCATGCTGAAACCTCGACGGGTGCGTGCAGTGATGCAGAGGCTTTGGGTAAGTTGGCGAAGCAATATGGCCTACTATCCATTGTGGATGCGGTGACTTCACTTGGTGGGGTACCGCTTAAGGTCGATGAATGGCAACTAGATGCGGTTTATTCAGGCAGTCAGAAGTGTCTTTCTTGTGTTCCGGGTCTTTCTCCGGTGACCTTTTCTCCGGCTGCGATAGAGAAAATTCAAGCACGTACCACACCAGTGCAAAGTTGGTTCCTAGATCAGAGTTTAGTACTTGGCTATTGGAGCGGTGAAGGAAAGCGTAGTTATCACCACACTGCACCCGTCAACAGCTTATATGCTCTGCATGAGTCTCTGTTGATTCTAAAAAATGAAGGGCTAGAAAATGCGTGGCAGCGACATCGAGACATGCATGAGAAACTCAAACAAGGCTTGGAGAAGCTAGGCTTTGAGTTCGTTGTCGAGCAGGGCTCTCGTTTACCTCAGCTCAACGCCATTTATGTTCCGCAAGGTATTGATGAAGC
The DNA here is from genome assembly GCF_000772105.1 of Vibrio tubiashii ATCC 19109. Taxonomy (NCBI): domain Bacteria; kingdom Pseudomonadati; phylum Pseudomonadota; class Gammaproteobacteria; order Vibrionales; family Vibrionaceae; genus Vibrio; species Vibrio tubiashii. The sequence continues at coordinate 2,908,535 of NZ_CP009354.1, read as the reverse complement.
GAAAGTGAGAACTCACCTACTAGAGACTTACAATCTAGAAATTGGTGCTGGTTTAGGCGCTTTAGCCGGTAAAGCGTGGCGTATTGGCTTGATGGGTTACGGTGCTCGCGCTGAAAATGTTGCCTTATGCTTACGAGCACTCGAAGAGGCATTGACGCAATAGCAGTCTCAATAACATATCAATTAATAAGGCGACCTGATGGTCGCCTTAATTATATCTATAGACTCTAGTTAGTCTCTTTTTCACTGTCCGCCTTTAAGGCATCGATATTCGGTGGGATGTACTGCACCTCGGAGAAATCCTGCTCAGGGAATAGGAACTGCGCTTCGCTGCGAATTTGCTCCGCTTTAACACTGTCTCCCAGCCCTTGATAGGCCAAGATCAAATTGTTATAGAAAGCAGGACGAGGTTTATCTTTAATAATCTTCAGTGACCAATCTATGTATGGCTGGATAAACTGGGGATCTTGCTTGTATAAGCCAATATTGAGATAGGTGCTATAGATATCCCAATCGTATCTATCTTTCCAAACCACTGGATTGGTGACTTGGTTGAGTATGTCAGGATCTTTGGGCTGTGAGCGCTCAAACTGGGTAAGCACATAATTGGTATGTAAAGTGGTCAGCATATAAAAGCTTGTCACTATTGGTATGACTAAACTAGACACCCGTAGCGCCGTCTTGGAGATAATACTAAATGGTGCTTGGCGATAACTGCTCGCCCTTTGATCAACCCAGTAGAGCAGAATGACAAAGGTTATCCAGTGAATCGCTGAATGATAAAACGGATACTCAAGCTGACTGTGCAGAACGATGGGAACAAACAAGGCAAACATTGCCAAGCGTGTGCCTTTCTTCGCTTGATAAAGCCTAGCAAGAACAAAAAGCGCCGCGAGTATGATGGCGAGCAGGGGCAGTAAGCCACCTTCAACTCCCCAGTAGAGCAATTCGTTATGTGGATGGTCCATTGCCGCTAAACCAGGTTTATAACTCGGATTTAGCTGGTGTTGTCTCGCCGTGTACACCATATACTCTGGCTCAAATCGACCATAACCATAGCCGGTAAACGGCTTTTCGATCAGCATGTCGAGTGCTTGAGGAAAAGTATATCTTCTCGGGCTCTCTAGATTGCTCTTCTGTTCCACTAAAGAGTCATCTTGCCCGGTCATTAATGGGGTTGAAAAGCCTAGCCCAGTTCCCACAATTATGGCCACTATCCAACCGACAAAGCGTTTTTTGGTTGCAAATCTAAATACGTACGGAATCAAGAGGGCAATAGAAAGAACTGCGGCCAACCAACCTGTGCGCGAAGCCAATACAACCAACAGTGGTACAGTCGCAACGGGCATCAAATACAACAATGCCACTTCACTGACTTTACGTTGGTACTTAGTCGGATGACGGGTGAGTAAATAGCCAGATAGCGCTAATCCTGTGGCTAGAAAACTTGCCATCACATTGGGTTGCTGAAAGATGCCGTAAGGGCGGTTTGAGTCGGTGTTGTAGCCAAAGAAATTGCCCGGCTCTAAGGTCAAATACTGTACCCAGCCGAACATAGCTTCGATAAAGACCGCAATGGTGATAAACCAGAGTAGACGCTGCTTTTGTTTGTTGCTGAAGCGAAATTGCTGTAAGACAACAAACAGAATATAACCTGTCCAAAGACCAGTGAGTTTTCCTAACGATAGCTCAAGATTCGAACCTGAATAGAGCACGGGTAGGGTGAGCATTATACAGCACACAAACAAACCTATTGTGAGCTTGTTGTATCTTAAGCTGCCGTAGCTACCGAGTTGATATAAACCTATCGCAATAGAGAAACTCACCACAAGCCAAGTTGTGGGGTTAAAGGCTAATGCGAGGCCTGCGCCACCCGGATTGGGCATAAAAAAGTGCATCGCTAACAGGAAGAGTATCCCGATAGTGACTAAGAAAGGTCTGGTTAAAGGGATCTTTGGCGCCTTTAATTCAAGCTCTGTCCCTGCTACATGTGTGGTCGCCATAAATCTTGATACCTCAAACAAACAGACCAGCGATCGGATACCAATCAGAATAGTTATCTGGACATCTACTTATCCCGATTGGTATTACACTGGTCTGTGAATTTTACTATTAATTGCTATTTTAACATAGGCTTGAGGAATCGGGCAGTATGAGAGCTTTCGATGAGAGACACATCTTCTGGCGTGCCTTGAGCGATGATTTCACCACCTCCTTGACCACCTTCTGGTCCTAAATCCACAATCCAGTCCGCGGTTTTGATCACATCAAGGTTGTGTTCAATCACGACTACGGTGTTGCCATGGTCACGCAGGCGATGCAGCACCGTGAGTAATTGCTGAATATCGTGGAAGTGTAAGCCTGTTGTTGGCTCATCCAAAATGTATAGGGTTTTACCTGTATCTCGTTTAGACAGTTCACGAGCTAACTTGACACGCTGCGCTTCACCACCGGATAGGGTCGTCGCGGCCTGGCCTAAGCGAATGTAGGATAGACCCACATCCATTAAGGTTTGTAACTTGCGAGCAATCACGGGAACTGGGTCAAAGAACTCGCGTGCATCTTCGACAGTCATTTCCAGCACTTCATCGATTGTCTTGCCTTTGTAGCGAACTTCTAAGGTTTCGCGATTGTAACGCTTGCCCTTACATACATCACATGGCACATAAACATCTGGCAGGAAGTGCATTTCGACTTTAATCACCCCGTCGCCTTGGCAAGCCTCACAACGACCACCGCGTACATTGAAACTAAAGCGACCCGGCTTATAGCCACGAGAACGTGACTCTTGAGTTCCGGCAAATAATTCACGAATTGGGGTAAAAATACCTGTGTAGGTAGCTGGGTTTGAACGAGGTGTACGACCAATCGGGCTCTGGTCGATATCGATTACTTTATCAAAATGCTCCAACCCTTTAATCTTCTTATATGGCGCAGGCATAGCGGTCGTTGCACCGTTTAGCTGAGTATGGGCAATCTTAAAGAAAGTGTCGTTGATAAGGGTTGATTTACCTGAACCAGACACACCGGTAATACAGCTAAATAGACCGACTGGAATCTCTAAAGTGACATCTTTTAAGTTATTGCCTGAAGCGCCAATCAGCTCGACAACCTTCTTGCTGTCTTTAGGCGTACGATTACTTGGGATAGAGATTTCTTTTTTGCCGCTGAGATACTGTCCGGTTACTGAATTCGGGTTGGCAATAATCTCCTCCATTGTCCCTTCTGCAACCACGTTACCACCGTGGACGCCAGCGCCAGGGCCAATATCAATCACGTGATCAGCAATGCGAATGGCATCTTCATCATGCTCAACTACTAACACTGTATTGCCTAGGTCACGTAGGTGAGTCAGAGTTTTAAGTAGGCGTTCGTTATCTCGCTGATGTAGGCCGATTGAAGGCTCATCGAGAACGTACATCACACCAACCAGCCCTGCACCTATCTGGCTCGCAAGACGAATACGTTGAGCTTCACCACCAGATAAGGTCTCTGCACTGCGAGATAGATTTAGGTAGTTCAAGCCGACGTTAACCAGAAACTGCAGGCGATCATTGATCTCCTTCATTACTTTTTCGGCGATCTGAGCGCGTTGTCCTTCAAGTTGCAAAGAAGCAAAGAAGCCTAATGCGTCAGCAATGCTTAGCTCAACAATCTCGGGCAGTGTAGTATCACCAATAAACACATTACGTGCTTCTAGACGCAGGCGACTACCATCACAGCTAGAACAGGTTTTGGTCGAGATATATTTAGCCAAATCTTCACGCACTGCATTGGATTCAGTATCACGATAGCGGCGTTCGAGGGTATTCAATATCCCTTCAAATGGGTGACGTTTAACCCGAATGTCACCACGGTCATTGATGTATTTAAACTCAACTTCAGTACGTCCAGAGCCAGTCAGAATGACATCACGAATTTTCTTTGGCAGTGAGTTAAATGGCGCCTTAAGGTCGAAATCGTAGTGCTCTGCCAGAGAAGAGAGCATCTGGAAGTAGTAATAGTTTTTCTGGTCCCAGCCTCGGATTGCTCCTTCTGCTAGGCTCAATGAATCGTCGACGATCACTCGCGCAGGATCAAAGTACTGCTGAACACCAAGTCCATCACAAGTGTGGCAAGCACCAGCAGGGTTATTGAAGGAAAATAGGCGAGGTTCTAGCTCTTGCATGCTATAGCCACAGTGTGGACAAGCGAAGTTTGCAGAGAAGACGATTTCTTCTCCGTCACCGTCCATAGCAGCAACAACAGCAATACCGCCAGACAGCTCCAGTGCGGTTTCAAACGATTCGGCAAGACGCTGTTGAAGATCACCGCGCACCTTAAAGCGGTCGACAACCACTTCAATGGTGTGCTTTTTATGCAGTTCTAGCGTCGGTGGATCGGAAAGATCACAGGTTTCACCATCAATTCGCGCACGAATAAAACCTTGAGCTGCAAGATTTTCTAGTGTTTTGACGTGCTCACCTTTACGCTCCTTAACGATGGGAGCCAGTAGCATCATCTTGGCACCTTCTGGCAGCTCAAGTACTTTATCCACCATCTGAGAAACGGTTTGGGCAGCTAGTGGAACTTTGTGGTCAGGACAGCGTGGCTCACCAACACGAGCATAGAGTAGTCTTAGATAGTCGTAGACTTCAGTAATGGTACCAACGGTTGAGCGTGGGTTATGCGAGGTTGATTTCTGCTCTATTGAGATCGCTGGAGACAGGCCTTCAATATGGTCAACATCAGGTTTTTCCATTAAAGAGAGGAACTGGCGAGCATAAGCGGATAACGATTCGACGTAGCGACGTTGCCCTTCAGCATACAAGGTATCAAAAGCGAGTGATGACTTACCTGAACCAGATAGACCTGTAATCACGATCAACTTATCACGAGGTATGGTTACGTTAATATTTTTCAGGTTATGGGTGCGGGCACCGCGGACTTCTATCTGATCCATTCTCAACACTCTAGGTAACAACAAGTTGGCTAAGTATTACATAGTGTGAGAATTGTGCAAAGAAATACTGGATAAAAAAACAGTAAAGGAAAAGGCAGCGATTAGGCTGCCTTTAGAAGTGATTGCAATGTCTGAGTGGACTAAGCGTTTTCTTTGGTTGTCTTTTGTTTACCTAACTCAGATTTATGCGCGTCTTTTAAATACATGTTTTCGAAACAGTAGTTCGTCGCTTCGATATAACCCTCGACGCTACCACAGTCAAAGCGTTTTCCTTTGAATTTGTATGCCAATACGCAGCCTGCTTTCGCTTGTTTAAGCAACGCATCTGTAATTTGAATCTCACCACCTTTACCCGGTTCAGTGTTTTCGATCAGTTCAAAAATATCTGGAGTAAGGATATAGCGGCCAATGATGGCTAAGTTGCTTGGTGCTGTGCCTGGTTCTGGCTTTTCAACCATGTCATCGACGCGGAAGATGTCGTCTTTGATCATTTCACCTGAGATGACGCCGTATTTATGGGTCTCATTTTCTGGTACTTCTTGCACTGCGACAATGGAACAACGGAACTGCTTGAACAGTGCTACCATTTGCGCCAAGACCCCTTCTTGTTCGTTGACGCACAAGTCGTCTGCAAGTACGACAGCAAAAGGCTCATCGCCGACTAGCTCTTTGCCGGTCAAAATTGCATGGCCTAAGCCTTTCATCTCGCGCTGACGAATGTAGGTGAAGTTAGCACTCTCGATAATATCGCGAATATCGACTAGCAGTTCTTCTTTGTTGGTACCGCTGATCTGGTGCTCAAGTTCATAGTTCTTGTCGAAGTGATCCATGATTGAGTGCTTGCCACGGCCCGTCACAATACACATCCCATTCATGCCTGCTTGGATAGCTTCCTCGACGCCATATTCAATAAGCGGTTTGTTGACTACCGGCATCATCTCTTTTGGCATTGATTTGGTGGCTGGTAGGAAACGTGTACCGTAACCCGCTGCCGGAAACAGGCATTTTTTAATCATGATTCAACCCTTTGCTATAGATACTTATTCTTTAGTTGGCGCAACAATACCACATGGGAGGTGAATTGTTGATGAACGAGTATCTAGAAAAACAACCAAATATAACCTGGTTTTAGAATTAAGACATTGGCCGCATATGTTGTTTGGCCCAAGCGGCAGCCTGGACACGATTCTTGACGCTTAGTTTCTTAAAAACCTTCTGCAAGTGAGATTTAACGGTGAACTCACTGATAAACATATCGTCTGCGATTTGAGTGTTGGAAGCCCCAGACATTAAACAGCGCAAAATTTGCATTTCTCTAGTGGTTAAGTCGACGGTTGCGGGCGTGGTATGGGTGTCAACAACATTACGGTAGTGGAACAGTAACTGTGCCGTGACTTTTCTTGGCAACCAAGTTTCACCATTGATAACCCCTTCATATCCTTTGACGAGCTGCTCTATGTCTATATCTTGGTAGAAGACAGCTTTCAAATGACCAAATGCCAATAGCTCGTCTGTGGTCAAACGATGAGAGACATTAAAAATGATGGTTTCAAATGATTTGTCTGCCAAAGGGAGTTCACTAATCACGTTTTTAAGTTGGGTATATTCTTGGTAATCAATGATCAAGATGCGATGCTTATACTGCTGTAGGGCGAGTAACAAATCATCGGGTGCCATTGTCGGGATAGCGATCTCCATTTGTCTCTCTAAACGTTCAATGATTGGATTTACAGACTTGTTTTCTGTGAGAAAGTAAATAGTTCGTGCATAGATGTTTTTAGCCATAAGTCCCTCGTTACTGACATTGATTATGTTTTTATTTAGAGTGACTTAAAGGAGAATTATGTGCGAGTTGAGGTGCAAGCTTTGCGTTTTATTTCATATCATTCGGTAATTAACTAATTTCTCAATCTCGATAAGTTTTGAGTTTTCTCTAAAATTACGTCGCGCAGGATATAGCAAGATCTCGATTCTAGACATTGTAGCGACAGAGATTTGTACCGAGCGCAAAGCGTGTTATCCTATTGCGCTATTTCTTAATCAATACCAAAGTTAGACGGAGCGAAACATGGCTAGCCGTGGAGTTAACAAAGTTATTTTAGTCGGTAATCTGGGCTCTGACCCAGAAGTACGTTACATGCCAAGTGGCGGTGCTGTAGCCAATATTACTATCGCGACGTCTGAATCGTGGCGTGATAAAGCCACTGGCGAACAGCGTGAAAAAACGGAATGGCACCGTGTTGCACTATTCGGCAAGTTAGCTGAAGTTGCTGGTGAATATCTACGTAAGGGCTCTCAAGTTTACGTTGAAGGCCAACTTCAAACTCGTAAGTGGCAAGATCAAAGTGGTCAAGATCGCTACACAACAGAAGTTGTCGTTCAAGGCTTTAACGGCGTAATGCAAATGCTTGGTAGCCGTGCTCAAGGCGGAGCTCCAGGTCAAGGTATGGGCCAACAGCAGCAACCTCAACAAGGTGGATGGGGACAACCTCAGCAGCCTGCAATGCAGCATCAACCAGCTCAACAGCCGCAGTCACAACCACAACAAGCTCAGCCTCAGTACAATGAGCCGCCAATGGATTTTGATGACGACATCCCATTCTAAGTGTCTGTTATTGAAAAAAAGCCGCGCAAGTCGCGGCTTTTTTATATAGTAAATAGAGAGCTAAGGCTATTGTTGTCATCAGCTTCTGTTTATTACCAAGTTGATTGTTAGCCTCTTCAATATAAATAAACCGATTGTCTGTTTAGAAAAGGAATTCTCGATTCATGAGGTATACCCCTACCTTAAAGCTCAGTACTCGACTGGTTGCTTTTGTAACCATGATCGTTATTAGTGCAATGTTTATCCTTTTCTTAGGTGGCACCTTATCGTTTAAACGTCTTGGTCAAGAATATCTCGATCAATCTCTTAAAGGCATTGTGGAAGTGCTTGATAAAGAGATGGAAGATCCTGATGCCGCCTACTCGCTGCAAAGATGGATGCCTAAAATGCTTCAAGCGTCTAACATTGTTGAGATGGAACTGCTGTCCGAGTTTGGCGTGATTTACCGTTTTAAAGATACTTCGTCAAAAGTTGACACCGCATTGCTCTACGAAGCTGGGTATACGTTGGAGCGCAATCAAGGTTATCGGATACATTTCAAAGCGGTACCACCCTATATCGGTTATGGCTATTCAATCCAAGCTTTGTGGTCTATCACTCTAGCGGTTGCGTTTATCGTATTTTGCTTGGTGAGGGGGCTCAAATGGCTGAAAGAGCAGTTACATGGCTCCGAGCTACTGGAAGAGCGCGGGAGGATGATTCTCGCCGGAAGAGTAGAAGAGCATTCGGTTGGCGATGATAAAGAGTGGCCATTTACCGCAAGTCAGGCATTAGACCGACTTATTGAAGAGTTGCAAGATGCTCGCCAAGAGCGTAGCCGTTTCGATACCTTTATTCGTAGTCAGACGTTTCTTGATCAGCTAACCGGGGCGGCAAACCGAGTGTTGTTTGATAGCAAGTTAGAAGCGGCACTGTCTGAGCACGGTTCTCGTGGTGGAATACTAATTCTGCGGGTAGATGATTGGGAGCAAATTGAAGAAGACCACGATAAACAGGTAGCGAATGATTTCCTCATCAGTGTCGGTGAAGGGTTGAGTAATGTGATACAGCGTTACCCAGATGTGATCTTGTCGCGTTATTACAGCTCTGACTTTGCGATTTTCGCGCCAAACCTTTCGAGCAAAGAAGTCTCCAATGTGGCAGCCCAATGTCTCAAACAACTTGCTAAGTTAGCACCTCCTTCGCCGTTAGAAAGTGACAACTGGGTGCATATTGGTGTCAGTATGTACCGCGAAGGCGAAAGCCAAGGTCGGGTTCTTGATGAAGCTGAAACAGCATTGAAGAGTGCCCAGTTGCAACGAATCAATACTTGGAGTCGTTTTCAAAAACACGTTAATCAGGATGAAGAGCGCGGCAGTGTTCGTTGGCGCACGCTATTGGATGTCGCGCTACAACCTGATCAACTCTATATCTTTTCCCAGCCCTGCTATTTATTAGATAAACGCAATGAGCCCTCCGTCGAACATTTTGAACTGTTTGCGCGTATTAATGATCCCGAAAAAGGGGTTATAAAGGCTTCTCGTTTTAACTCAGCGGTTGAGTCTATTGGTTATGAGGCAACACTAGATAAAGCTGTGGTGAAAACAATAATTCGCCATATAAGACATTCAAATGATTCAAACAGTTACTCTATTAACCTGCATGTGATACCTTTTGCCGAACGGAGTTTCTTTAAATGGTTTCGTGATGAGTTGCTGCAACTGACTAGCGAGCAAAGAGCTAGGCTATCTTTTGAATTTGCTGAAGCTCGTTTGGTTAAACATTTAGATTATATTCGCCCGGTGGCAAAAATGATTACAGGCTTAGGCAGTCGTGTTGTTGTTGGTCAAGCAGGTCGTTCTATTGTGAGTACTCACTACCTAAAAGAGTTCCCTGTTAGCTACCTGAAGCTACACCGAAGTTTAATTAAGAGAATCGACCAACGTCATGAAAACCAGTTGTTCGTGCGCAGTTTACTCGGGGCATGTGCGGGACTAAAAACTCAGGTTATCGCCGTAGGTGTCGATAATAAGCAAGAGCACAGAACCATGCTTGAGCTTGGTGTTCACGGCATTCAAGGGCGATTTTTGGCGGCGGAGCAGCAGATGTTGCCTAAGCCAAAAGTAGTTGAGCGCAAAGAACCTATGCAGGTTAAGCAGAACAAAGTACAAATTGGACGCCGCAACCGTTGGCGCAAAGCGTAGATATAAAGATGAAGATTCAATCTTTGATAGGAAAGTTTAAAAGCAGCAATCAGGCTACGGCAGGAGTTTGTGTCGTGGTGCAACCTAGTGCGCTTTTTTTCTCTGCTTCAGCAGACTTCTCCTTGCCAACCCAAGTGGCAATTGAAGGTATATCATGGCAAGAGGCGCTACTTAAAACCTTACGTGACGCGAATATTGCCAACATCTCGTTAAAAGTGGTTTTGCACGCCAATATTTATCAAACCTTCCAACTTGATAAGCCCAACATTCCCGCTGAAGAACTGAAAAGTGCACTGCCGTTCCTGGTTAAAGATCTGATCAGTGAGAAGGTCACAGAGATCGTTGCCGATTCTGCCCCTACCACTGTCAACAACAAGCTTCAGGTTTACGTTTTGCAACGCGCAGTGGTTGTTGGGCTTTATGAGTCTTTGCAAGCACTCAAAATAGAGTTATCAGAAGTATTAGTTGAAGACGAAGTTTGGGGACACTCCGCAGGGGATATGACGACCTTCTTGCTACTGCAAAGAAGTAAGCAAGGGTCATTTCGTATTAGCGCGTTTGTTGACTCTCAATGTGCTTTTCAAAGGACGATTCGTGGTGTTGTAGCCCCCTTGACGGGTATGGCGGCTAGCGCGCTACAACTTGATAGTCTTGCTCTAGAGCTGCAGCGTTCCATTGATTATCTCTCCTCCCAGATGCGGGGGGCTTCACTGCACCAGTTACAAGTATGTTGTGATGAGGAAGAGCAGCAACAACTAATACAGAACTTGGGCGATAGCCTAAGTGTAAAAGTCGCCGCGCTTGCCGATGTGGAACAAGAATCTGGTGCTGTGCTAGCGGAAAGTGCTAATAAGCTAGAGCAAGCGGAAATTAACTTATTTCCTGATGACTTAAAGCCGAGCAAAGAGTATTTCACTTTGCAAAACGTAGCGCTGGGTTGGCTTGTCACGGCGCTAATGTTAGGGCTAGGTTATGCCGGACTAAAATATCAGCACAGTCAAATGGACTCTGAGCTTAAAAACTATTTGTCGCAAGAAGCTGAGTTTAAGCAGCAGGCTGAGAGCTTGACTCAACGTGTCGCTCAGCATAAACCGACACCCGCAAAAGTTGCCGCAGTCGCTAGACTTAAGCTAGAGATAGAGGCTAAGCGTAATTCATTGCAAGCGGTTGGCGAGTTCGATGACTCACAACAATTGGGTTACTCAGGGGTGATGCGCTCGTTAGCTCAACTTGGTCGTAATGATATTTCATTAAACTCCATCACCATTAATGCCACTCAATTGGACTTGCATGGCTTAGCGCGTGAAGCGAAAGCCATACCAAACTGGGTCAATCAGTTCAAAACCGAGTTGAACCTTGTTGGGCGAACGTTTGAAAAGCTAAAAATTGGCCGCAATGAGCAGAACATCATTACCTTTGAGCTTAAGACTACTGAGCAGGAGAGTAAATAATGCAGCAGTACTGGCAGCAGTGGTGTGATCGATTTGTCCAACTAAGCGCGAGAGAAAAGGGCTTAATCACAGTCTGTGGTTTTGTGATTATTATCCTTGGGTTGCTGACATTGCTGATTGAACCTGCTTTTGAGCAAAACCGAGCAACCTCACAGCGCATTACCTCGACTAAGCTTAATGTGCAGCGCTTAGAAGCAGATATCTTGCTGATGACCGCAAAGTTGCAAAAAGATCCAGACCAAGAGCTGAATCAAGAGTACAAACAGCTGATGGTAGAGAGCCAAGAACTGTCAACTCAATTGGCTGCGATTGTCGAAAACCTGATTGCGCCGAGTCAAATGGCTCAGCTATTGGAACAAGTACTGGCAGACTCTAAAGGTTTGCACTTAGTCTCTTTAGAGTCTCAAACGGCAGAGCCTATCGTCAGCAATGAAAGCAGTTCAAATTTGGCCAGTTACTATGTACACCCTGTCAGATTAGAGCTGACGGGGAAGTATTTTGCCATTGTCGACTATTTAGAGGCGCTCGAAGCGTTACCAGTAAAATATTATTGGCGCAGCTTTCATTACTCGGTTGAAGAGTACCCAACAGCGCGTTTAGTGCTTGAGGTGTATACCTTAGGAACAAGGCAGGAGTTTATTGGTGGTTAGAACAATCGTTATGTTGCTTACTGTTGGGCTCTCTCTTAATGTCATAGCATCCCAAGACCCAACCGCACCACTGGGCTGGCAGAGCCCTCAGCAGAGCAAATCAACAATAGTAAAGCGTAAGCCAGTGCCTAAGCTACAAAGTATCGTCTGCGAGGAAGCGGGAGGGTGTAGCGCCATTATCAATGGTCAGGTTGTACTTGCTGGAGAGCAAGTGAACGGCTACAAAGTGAGTCAAATAAAACCAGAAGTTGTGACCTTAGTTAGAGGTGGCAAGCAGTGGAAATTAAATCTCTTCTCTCTGGAAGTGAAACAGTAAGGTCAGTGGAAACGTATGCGTAAACTCGCGATAGCAATTACGATTACAAGCTTATTAGCCGGTTGTGCGATGGGACATCGAGATCCTGTCGAGGCGAAAGGTGCAATTAATCAAGCGATTAACGAAAACAATAGCCGTACTCTAGAGACGCTGCCACCTTCGGTTGAAGCTGATCTTATGCCTGAACTTAGCGGTGATGAGACAGCGGTGTCTAAGACCATTAAGCGTTTTAGGATTAAAGCCAACGGTGTTGATGCTAAAGCCTTTTTCGCCAGCTTAGTCAAAGGCACTCAGTACAGTGCGGCCATCCACCCCAATGTTAGTGGCAATATCACCGTTAATCTAAATGACGTCTCTTTAGATGAAGTGTTATCGGTCGTACAAGATATGTATGGCTATGACATCGACAAAGTAGGCAATGTCATTCAGATTTATCCTGCGGGTCTTAGAACGGTGACCATTCCAGTCGACTATCTACAGTTTAAACGCGCGGGTCGCTCCCTCACTTCTATCTCGACAGGGACAATCACTAACACGGATAACAATTCGTCTAATTCAAACTCGTCAAACACGACATCATCGTCGAACTCTAATTCGAACAACCGCAGCAGCAACAATGTGAAGGGCGGAACTGAGATTGAAACAACCAGTGAAAGTGATTTTTGGCCTCAGTTAGAAACGGCAGTCGCACAGTTGATTGGATCAGGTGACGGCCAAAGCGTGGTCGTCACTCCACAAGCCAGTGTGATTACAGTGCGAGCTTTCCCGGATGAAATTAGAGAAGTACGTAACTTTTTGGGTGTATCTCAGCAGCGTATGCATCGCCAAGTAATTTTGGAAGCGAAAATTTTGGAAGTCACATTGAGTGACGGCTATCAGCAAGGGATCAACTGGTCAAAAGCATTCTCATCTAACGGCACCAATTACTCACTCGGCCAGGGCTCGATTGTTAAGAATGCCGCTGGTGCTATCGTGCCGGCTACGCTACCAGGGCTAGACTCAATTGGCACTTTATTGGGTGGTCAGTCGAACTTGGTGATTTCTAGTGGCAGCTTCGAAGCGGTACTGAGCTTTATGGCAACGCAAGGTGATTTGAATGTACTTTCAAGCCCACGAGTGACAGCTTCCAACAACCAAAAAGCGGTTATAAAAGTCGGTACAGATAGTTACTTTGTGACTGATTTTTCATCCAATACCGATACCAGTACTTCGTCGACCAATACCTCGACAGATGTTGAACTGACTCCTTTCTTTTCCGGTATCTCTCTTGACGTTACGCCGCAAATTGATGATCAAGGCAATGTCTTACTGCATGTTCATCCTGCGGTCATTGATGTGAATGAAGAGCGCAAAGAAATCAGCTATGGCAATACCAACCTAACGCTACCTCTAGCAACCAGTTCGATCCGTGAGTCGGATTCAGTGATTCGTGCTCAAGATGGCGATGTGGTTGTGATTGGTGGTTTGATGAAATCCAACACCTTTGATCAAGTATCGAAAGTGCCATTTTTAGGTGATGTACCAGCATTGGGGCACTTATTCCGTAACACGACTAAGTTAACTCAAAAAACGGAACTGGTTATTTTGCTTAAGCCTTCAGTGGTCGGCGTTAACACATGGCAGAAAGAGCTTGAGCGCTCGCGAGATCTATTACAAGAGTGGTTCCCTGACGAGCAGTAGTCACTATGTACCTTGAGCACTTTGGCCTTGAAAGTTTACCTTTTCATCTCACCCCAGATACCGAGATGTTTCTGGGGTTAGCGCCACATTATGAGGCGATTCAAATGGTTAACTCGGCGCTAGAGATGGGCGAAGGCGTGATCAAAGTGACAGGTGAGGTCGGTACTGGCAAAACCATGATTTGCCGCGTACTGGTTAAGTACTTTAAACCGAGTGTACAACTGGTTTTTGTGCCGAATCCTGCCTTGAATGGTAGCCAGTTACGTTTAGCCGTGGCAAGTGAGCTGGGTCTTGAGGCTGATAATGAAGCGACGATTGTGGATGAAATTCAAAAGCGCCTGATTGAACTCAAAAGAGAGCAAAAACAGGTGGTGGTTTTAGTCGATGAAGCGCAGGCATTGAGTGATGACGCATTAGAAGTGCTTAGATTGTTTGGCAACCTAGAAACAGAGCAAGAAAAACTGCTGCAGATCATCTTGCTTGGTCAGCCTGAACTAGATAAACGTTTAGCTAGTCATCACCTAAGGCAGTTCCGTCAGCGAATTACCTTCAGTGCCAAATTGCGTGGGCTAACTTTAGATGAGTGTGTCGCTTATATCGAGAGTCGCTTGAAAAAAGCCGGCGGCAGCGAGAATCTTTTTTTGCTCTCGCACAAAAAGGCAATCTGGCGGGCAAGTAAGGGTTATCCACGTCTGATTAACCAGATTTGCCATAAAGCGCTGCTACTGGCGAGCGGCGACAAACAAGATCAGGTAGCGAATGGTCATTTGTTCGATGCGATTCATGACACTTACGACAGTAGTAAACCGAAATTTAAGAGCCCGCTGTTATGGGGGTGGAGTTAAAGCATGAGTGCGATTAATAGTGCGCTGTCACAACTAGCCGATGACAAGTCCAACTTGGCCAACAAGGGTATTTGCAAAGCGAATGTGCAGCCAGTAAAGCAAAGAGCCGTATTGCCATGGGTGGTAGGAAGCTTCACGCTAAGCTTGGCGGTTGGTGGCTGGGCGCTCTCGCAACAAGCGCCTTCAGAGGTGGTTGTTAGCTCTATCACTCCTACTGACAGCCTGAAACAAGCTGTGGTATCCCCTACGACAAAAGTTGCTGTTGTCGACCAACCTGTTTATCAAACATTAGTAGAAGAGGATGTTTCCCCTCGCTCGAAAACCGCTTCATCGGGTCAACCTCAAGCTAAGCAACAAGCCAAACCGGTTGTGATTGCTAAAGCGGTCACAAGTACACCTGCTTCGATTTCAGAGCCTGCAGCCACTCAAGGTGAAGTGGTGATAGAGCAAGTTGAGTTGACGCCTGAGCAGCTGTCAGCCAAAGCCCAAGAACGGGCGAAAAAGGCGCTCGATAGCAATAACCTCACCGATGCGCTTAATCACTACGCCGAGTCACTGCGTTATACGCCAGCGAATAAACAGGTAAGAAAACGCCTCGCTGCCCTTTACTATGGAAAGGGCGAAGTACGCAAGGCCGCAGATCTTCTGCAAAAGGGGATTGCATTAGACAGCGATGACTCTACTCTGCGCCTCTCTTTAGCCAAAATGTTGATGAAAGAGCAACAAAACGCGGTAGCGCTAACGGTATTAAGCACACTCCCAAATTTAGTTCCCGTTGAGTATCTCTCTCTTCGCGCGGCACTGGCGCAAAAAGAGAAACAAGATCAATTGGCGTTGCAAAGCTACCAACAGCTTGTTCAACGAGAACCTGAAAGTGGACGCTGGTGGATGGGATTAGGCATTCAACAAGAGCGCGCATTTCAGTTAGCGGATGCCAAATCATCTTATTCACAAGCCTTAACGAAGCTGGGTCTATCTAACCAATCGCAACAGTTTATACGTGACCGAATTTCTTTGATTGAGAGCTTAGAGGAGCAGCCGAGTGAAAATTAAACTAAGAAAACGTCTCGGCGACTTACTGGTTGAAGAAGGTATTATTACCGAGCAGCAAGTAGAACAGGCACTTAGCGCGCAAAAATCTACAGGCAGAAAACTAGGGGCAACACTGATAGAGCTCGGAGCTTTGACTGAGCATCAGATGTTGTCATTTTTGTCTCAGCAGCTTGATATCCCATTGATTGATCTCAGTCGAGCTGATGTCGATGTTGAGGCTGTGCAGCTTCTTCCTGAAGTACATGCTAGACGGCTGAGAGCATTAGTGATTGGCCGCCATATGGATACTTTACGCGTTGCGATGAGTGATCCGGCTGATCTATTTGCGCAAGAAGCTTTGTTAGGTCAGCTTGCTCAATATGGTATTGAATTTGTGATCGCACCTGAAAACCAATTAGTGGAAGGGTTCGATCGCTATTATCGCCGTACCAAGGAAATTGCCTCTTTTGCTGAGCAGTTACAGGCTGAGCACCAAGTCACTGAAGCTTTTGATTTCAGTATTGAAGATGACGATAGCGAAGAAGTAACAGTTGTTAAGCTGATTAACTCTTTGTTTGAGGATGCGATTCAAGTTGGAGCATCAGATATTCATATTGAACCCGATTCGAATGTATTGCGCTTACGTCAGCGTATAGATGGTGTTTTACACGAGACACTGCTTAACGAGGTTAATATTGCCTCTGCGTTGGTATTGCGCTTGAAGTTGATGGCCAATCTGGATATTTCAGAAAAGCGCTTGCCGCAAGATGGGCGCTTCAATATTCGCTCAAAAGGTCAGTCGGTTGATATTCGTATGTCGACTATGCCTGTTCAGTATGGCGAATCGGTAGTAATGCGTCTGCTTAACCAATCTTCAGGCGTACGTAAGTTAGAAGAGTCGGGCATTCCTTCTCATTTGCTTGATAAATTAAGACGTCAGCTACGCCGTCCGCACGGTATGATTTTGGTGACTGGGCCAACGGGCTCTGGTAAAACCACCACACTCTATGGCGCATTGAGTGAGCTTAATGAGCCTGGCAAAAAGATTATTACCGCAGAAGATCCTGTCGAATATCGACTGCCACGTGTTAACCAAGTACAGGTTAACCCTAAAATTGATCTTGATTTCTCAACGGTACTGAGAACCTTCCTCCGACAAGACCCGGATATCATTCTTGTTGGTGAGATGCGTGACCAAGAGACGGTCGAAATTGGTTTACGAGCGGCGCTTACAGGTCACTTAGTATTAAGTACTTTACACACTAATGACGCGATTGATAGCGCGCTACGCATGATGGATATGGGTGCTCCGGGATATCTGGTTGCAAGTGCCGTGCGTGCAGTTGTTGCACAACGACTGGTACGTAAAGTTTGTCCTGACTGTAAAACTGAAGAGCAGCTTGACGATGCAAGAGTGCAGTGGCTTGCCCAACGTTTCCCAAATCAAGTCGGGGCGAGCTTTGTTAAAGGCCGCGGTTGTCAGAACTGCAATCTAACCGGATACCGAGGTCGAATTGGTGTATTTGAGATGCTTGAGCTTGAACAAGATATGATGGACATGCTGCGAGCCAATGATGCGGTCGGTTTTTCTCAGGTAGCGCGTCAGTCACCAAACTATAAACCTCTGCTAGCATCAGCGATGGAGTTAGCTTTGCAGGGGACGGTGAGCCTAAGTGAAGTGATGAGTCTCGGTGAAGGTGATTCATCTGGTCACATACAAGCGATTTACATCTAAGGTAAGCGATGAAGAGTTTTCGATACCAAGGACGAAATCTTGATGGCAGTGCGGTTTCAGGGCAGCTAGAAGCCCCCACTCAAGAAGCCGCAGCAGAGCAGCTAATGAGCAAAGGTATTATTCCGATTAATATCTCGGCGCATAGTGGCAAAAGCCCTTTGAATCTTGATCTTAAGGCGCTGTTCACGCCAGCGATTCCTTTAGAGGTGTTGGTGATTTTCTGTCGTCAGCTGTATAGCTTGACCAAAGCAGGTGTTCCTCTGCTGCGATCTATGAAAGGCTTGAGCCAAAATAGCGCCAATAAACAACTGCAATCGGCGCTCGAGGATGTGACTCAAGAACTGACTAATGGTCGCAGCCTGTCGGCCTCAATGCAGTTATTCCCCAAGGTGTTTAGCCCGCTGTTTGTTTCTATGATCCACGTTGGTGAAAATACCGGTCGATTGGATCAAGCGCTACTGCAATTGGCGAACTACTATGAACAGGAAGTAGAGACGCGTAAACGAATAAAAACCGCAATGCGTTATCCGACATTTGTTATCTGCTTTATTGTCATTGCACTGTTTATTCTTAACGTCAAAGTGATTCCGCAGTTTTCCAGTATGTTCTCTCGTTTTGGCGTTGATCTTCCTTTGCCAACTCGCATATTGATCACGACCTCAGAGTTTTTTGTCAATTACTGGGTGATGATGGTGGCAGGAATTGTGGCGGCTTTGTTTGGTTTTCGGGCTTGGTTAAGTACCGAAAATGGAAGAGAAAAGTGGGATAAGTTTCGTTTACGAATGCCTGTAGTGGGCGAGCTGATAAACCGTGCCCAGTTGTCACGCTTTTCTCGTACCTTTGCCCTGATGCTTAAGGCGGGGGTTCCACTAAACCAATCTTTGGCGCTCTCAGCGGAAGCTCTCGGCAATAAATTTCTAGAGAACAGGCTTATAGAGATGAAGTCCTCGATTGAAGCGGGCGGAACCATCTCCTCAACAGCAATAAACAGTGGTGTGTTTACCCCGCTAGTTATTCAGATGATCAGTGTCGGTGAAGAGACGGGGCGCATCGATGAGCTGCTATTAGAAGTGGCGGATTTCTACGACCGCGAAGTCGATTATGATTTGAAAACGCTAACTGCACGGATCGAACCTATCTTGCTTGTGATTGTGGCGGGTATGGTTTTGATTCTGGCTCTAGGTATCTTCCTACCAATGTGGGGAATGTTAGATGCCATTAAAGGCTAATGTGTGATCAGTTATATAGAGCGCTCACGGCTAGCGATTTGGTTACTGGTTATTGTCTGTTTGATTATGAGCTTTATGCTGGTGTGGCAAAGCGTGGTGAAAGAGGCTAATCAATCGGCTTTTTTGCTCGCGAGTCAAAGAATTGTTGAGCGAGCAAGCTACTATAAACAGCAGTGGTTGTTATCTGGTCAACAAAATGAGATAACCATTGAAGGTCGTACGTTGAACTATACTAGTATGGGGTGGATTAAACCTTTGGGTGAAGCACAGCATGTAGATTGCTTATTGTGGCTTGACACTTTATACCCGCAACATGAAGTTTTAGGTAATCAGCCCGTTGCGATTGAAAACAAAACGATAGCGAACAATTATCACTGTGATTATCTGTATAGTAATGACAGATTGATTTCTATCACTTTGATGGATAATAGGTTTATAGCTAAGACGGGTTTCTTAGCTCAGTAGAGTTATTGACACTCTCAATATAGCGAATTAGTACAATTTCCGTATAATGCACTGTACATAACGGTAGGTGATAAATATATGTCAAACAAACAGTCTGGTTTCTCACTAGTTGAGCTCGTAGTGGTTATCGTGGTGGTTGGCCTACTCGCTGTTGCTGCCTTACCGCGTTTCTTAGATGTGACGGATGAAGCGAAAAAAGCCAGTGTTGAAGGTGTCGCAGGTGGCTATGCGACAGGGGTACTCTCTGCACGAGCACAGTGGGAAGCGGAAGCAAGACCTTCTGTGACCATTGATTCCGTTGTACGAAATACGGTAAATTATGATGGTGTTAAGTTTTGGCTGACCAGTACCAGTCAATCTGGCGGTAACTATAGAGATGGTTACCCATTTGCAATTAACACCAATGATACTAATTTCCCTACCGCATTAACTGACACAATTTGTGTTGAGCTGATGGAGAACTTACTGCAAAACCCACCTAAAGTGGGCACGGTAACTCAGGCTCAAGCGGATTCTAATATTAAGTATTCAGCACAAGCTGATAACGCTCAATCTACTTGCACTTATATCCAGCGAGAAGGTAACAGTGAACATCAGTTTGTTTATGAAATTGAAACTGGTCGTGTGACCGTAACTTTGCAGTAGTTCTGCAGCCCACAACATAGAGAGATTTTTACTATGAAAAGACAAGGCGGTTTCACCCTAATTGAACTAGTGGTGGTAATTGTTATTCTAGGTATTCTTGCAGTGACTGCAGCACCGAGATTTTTAAACATTCAAGATGATGCGCGAATTGCTACCCTTGAAGGACTAGCTGGTGCAATGCAAGGTGCGGCAGGTATAGTTTACGGTAAGTCTGCTATTGAAGGAACTGAAGCTACTTCAAGTGCATCAGTGACTATGAGTGGTCAAACAATCAATACTACATTTGGGTACCCTAAAGCCACAGATGCTGATCTATCGGGAATTGTTACCGGTTTGGGTACTAACGAAGATTTTCAGCACATTAAAGCTTATACGGTCGCTAGTGCCGCTGCTTCTTCTTTTGGTATTCCTAATTATGCTACTAACTGTGTTCAGTATATTGAAGCGACAAATGCAAATACGGCTGCAAACGTTTCAGTGATAAGCGGTGCAAACTGTACCAACTAAGTTTAAATAGAGGCCAGCAAACGCTGGCCTTTTTCTTTTCTAAAAGACACCTCTAAGCTCTTCTCATAAATCCTTAAAAAACAACAGCTCTAACCTTATCTGTTATATACTGACTTTAAGTATACGTCCCACGGTAACTGGTTATGGCTAGGCCAAAAGTCTCTGGTTTTACATTGATTGAACTGATCGTCGTTATATTATTAGTGTCGATAGTGTCGGTTTATGCTGCCAGCCGTTATTCTGGCCGCTCTGGTTTCTCTCCTTTTGCTGCGCAAGAGCAAGTGATCTCCGTTATTCGCCAAGTTCAAGTGAATCGCATGCAGTCGAATGTTGATATGGATGCAATTAGCGGTAATACCAATTTTACCCTTAGTCTGCTAGGTAACTGTATTGGCTCCCAAGCAGCTTGTGCTACACGTGACGATGGGCGTAGTGATTGGGTGTCTCTCAATGATGTATCTTTCACTTCCAATGTTGGCGCTCTGGTTAATTTTGATTTGCTAGGCAATCCTGATGGCGTCGCAACTCCGATTAATATACAAATGACCTCGACTGACGGCACTTGTGTTGCTGTACAAATCAATGCAGTAGGTTACGTTTCACCTGCGGGGAGCTGCTAATGACTCAAGCGCGCGGGTTTACACTAATCGAAAGCATTGTTGTCATTGTGGTGATGGGTATTGCCATGCTAACCATTACTAGCTTTTTAGTCCCCCAAGTGTCGCGCAGTGCTGACCCACATTACCAAACGCGAGCCGCTGCCATGGGGCAAAGCGTAATGACACAGATTTTGGCGCGTAAGTTTGATGAAAATAGTGGTGATCAAGGTGGTATACCGCGTTGTTCATCAAGTGATACTGGCGCTGAAGATTGCTCTGGGCCTGGAGCCGCAAGAGCCTTTGGTATAGACACCGATAAAGGTGAAACCAACAACAACCCTAATGCTTATAACGATGTTGATGATTTTCATGGCTGCTGGGAGCCTTTGGCAACTAATGGGTGTCGTGATCTAAACCTATTAGTCGGTGGAAATAGTTACCTTAACTTTCGAGTCGATGTTGATGTTACATATGCGGTAACGAACCAACTTAAACGAATCCGCCTTACGGTGAGTGCTTCTAATCAAACACCGATCGTGCTTTTTGCTTACCGAGGGAACTACTGATGAAAGTGAAAGGTTTTACTTTAATCGAAATGGTTGTGGCCTTGATTGTCGGCGCGATCTTAGTGCTTGGTATTGCCGGTTTTGTTGAGCTCGGTGCTCGCGGTTACAGCGATACGGTTGATAGACAGCGGCTACAGACTCAAGCCAAGTTTATTCTTGAAAAGATGTCTCGTGAAGTGCGCCATGCGGTGCCCAATATGCTCAATAGTGACTTAGCGATTCCTCAGGCAACTAGCTGTATTTCCTTCTTTCCTATTGTCGAGTCAGGCTTTTACGCCCTCTCAGGGGCGGATATTCAGTTTGTCGTTGGGCGTAACGGTGTAACTGTCGCTAACATTAATACACTCAATATGGTGATTAACCCAACTCAGGCTAACCCCACTACTAATGTGTTTGCGTTAACCAATGTCAGCAGTGCGAGTAATACTTTTATATTGCCAGATGCAGCCGCTTCAATCGCTGGTGGTTCAATATCCAATCGCCATTACATCTATAACCCCAATGGAATGGTCAACTATTGTTTGGTTGCGGGTCAGCTACGCCGCAGTGTGAGTGGGGCTAGCGCGTTACCACTATCGGATTCTGGTATAACAGGAGCGCTGACTTATACGCCTGCAACCGTGCAGAACAATGGTATCGTCCAGGTGAATATGACTTTCAACAATGCAGCTGGTGATGAATCAACTAACTTTATACAAGAGATACAGGTGTTAAATGTCCCGTAATAAACAACAGGGTAGTTTATACATAGTCATTATCTTTGTATTGGTAGTGATGGGTTTTCTAGCCTCCACACTGAGCCAGATTAGTTGGTCGAACAGTGACAGTCATGTCAAAGATGTTGTCGGTACTCAGGCCGCGCTGTTAGCACACTCGGGGAATGAGTGGGCGCTAGAACGTATCTATGGAAATACAAGTACCAACTCAGTCAGCACGGAATGTGCCGCTATTAATGGGGTAAGTGTGAATGCGTTTGATACCACGGTTAACTGCCAAGATGTACAGGTGAGTTGTCAGGCGCGTGGAGGGCAATTGGCGGACGGAACGCAAATGTACGTGGTCAGTTCAACCGCGATATGTGGCACTGGTATTGACCAAATGCAGCGCAACCAAGAAGTATGGATCAGGGAGTGAGTATGCGATTCGTGCGGTTTATTTTACTCTTATTAGTAGGTGTACTAGCTTCATCTACGGTATTTGCAGCATGTTCAGTAAAAGGGCAAAAAGACTTTACGGCTTCATTCTCCGTAACTGCTTCAAATAACGTTCAATTTTTTGACATCTGGCAGGGTAAAAAGTTTTATAGATTGTGGTACACGGGTGCTGAGCAATCGGATTCACGTTATATATTTAATGATCAAACGTTAGTAAATGGAAATACCTATGAGATACGAATCACTTATGACTCTTCTCAATCTTGGCTCAGCTACTATCGAAATAGTGGGAGTGGATGGTCTTTAATTGAACAAAAGCAGCAAGCAATTAAAAATGGCAACCATTGGGCGTCTAACTCAAGTGGTATTGGTAATGTAGAATGCGATGAGTCAGTCAATCCTCCTCCATTTGAAGTTAATATTTGTGATTATGTTCCAGATGGCTTACAAACCAACCAATATGCTAACTCACCTAAACGAGCACATGGCGCAATGTTCATGTCAGGCAGTGATAACAAAATTTATCCTCTAAGCAACGACCCTAAGTATTCTTTTGGAATAATTGACCAATCAAGCAGTAACATATGTGTTTTCCCTGATGGAGGTTCCGGAACCTGTAGCTTTGATGCATCTAAAATACACAATACGTTGCCTATGCCTACTCCGAATTATAGTCATGGTAATGATGATCTAACCTGTGATGAAGATGACGTCTGTGACTTAGATAGTGGTTACCATAAAGATATAATTATTAAAGAAGACGCTACTCTGAGACTTTCAGGGGGAGAGTACTGGTTAAATGAGCTTAAGTTTGCAGAAGAAGATGCGAAATTGGAGGTCTTGGCACCAAGTATTGTCCACTATAAAAAAATCCACTTTGAAAAACCTGGAGTGAAGATAAATGAAGGTGGTAGTCCTCACAACCTGTTGTTTATTGGTCATGGCCAAGATGCCAGTATAAGAATGGAAGATGATGAAGGCGAAGACTATAAAATCAAGGCCTTTTTCTATATCGACCCTAGTGCGAGCTCTGGTTTTAACCTTGGGGGTGAGGACGTTGAAATTTACGGAGGTATTACAGCGCACAGTATTTTTATTAGTGGTGAGGACAACAAAATCCACCCTCTGAGTTGTAACCCTCAGCCGACCCCAGAAGTGTCTTCAATCGTAATTAAGCCGTTTAACTATCACCTAACGTGTGAATCAACGCCGAATAATATTGTTGAAGTCCATATGCTAGATAGCAATGGTGCTCCAGTTTCAGGTTTGACGCCAACACTAACACAAGAAAACGGTTCGAATCTTAATATCACTTATATCTCTGAAGCGAATGGTATAGCTAAGTTCAGAGTCACGACCAATACGACTTCAAGCATTGGTAACTACGACCTAAAAGCGAGTCTAACCACTGGCGGAAAGACCTTTACTGATACCGATAAGATTAAGTATGTTCCCTACAAGTTTGAAGTCGATGACCAGTACGTGACTGCTGGAAAGAACTATAAAATACCTGTGAAAGTTAAAGCGTGTAGCAGCAGTGGGCAGCTAATTACACTAGGGTATGCAGGTAGCCCAACAGCCACGTTCAATTATCAAAGACCTACTTCTGCTGCGGTTGTCTCTGGTGATTTGAGCTTTATTGCTAACCTGACCAATTCAAACCGACAGGCCGATATCAATTTTAAAGAGTCTGGACAGATACGTGTCACCATTACCGATAATAGCTTTGTCTGTAATGATGTTCGTTGCCCCGTTGAAGGTGGGGCGCTGAAGGGGCAATTTGATGTTTACTCTCGACCTTGGAAGATTGCCATTTGTGATGTAAAGGAAACGGGTGGCAGTAACAAAGCGAACCCAGCAACGACCACAGGTTCCCCGGGCTTTGTGCCAGGAGGAACGGGATTCTCTGCCACTTATAAACCCATCACACATGGTGATTCCAATGTAGGAGTGAGCGATGAGTGTAATTACTTGTTAACCGGCAACTATAGCCTGGATAATGGCCCTCTCAACTTAGCTTACAGTGTTAGTTATCCAACGACCAGCCCGCAAATCGGAACTGTCACGCCAAGTGTGATCCCTAATTTTAGCAGCGGTAGTGAGACGCAGACGATCAACCATTCATGGACCGAGGTTGGGACATTGAGTCTTCAAACTAGCGCCTCGTACCTCACAATGAGTGTCGATCCTGATACGCAGAACGTTGGGCGTTTCTATCCGAAATACTTCCAAGTGATTAATACGCCAATCTGGAATTACCCTGGGGTTGGAGCGAGTGAGCAAAACTTTGCTTATATGAATCAGCCATTCAATGGCGTTGAGTTTTATGTAGAAGCCCTGAACCTACAGGGTAACTCGGTACAAAACTACGGCAACTTTGTTGCTAGTAATACCGCGGGTTTTGCCTTGTATGAAGCTAACCCTACCTACACCAGTCGTTTTCATTCAGGGACGCCTAGTAAGGCTTGGGCGGTGAGTTCGAACAAGAGTATTGGTACCTTCAAACTAGAGGAAAACTCGCCTTCGACCACCTGTGCGGATGAATTGTGCTGGGCCAAAGCGACGCCTGTTAATGGCTATGAAGATGGACCATTCAATACATCTGGCGGTACTGCTTCGACTATTTCTATTGACGCAGTGAGTGGCAACGCCGACCCTATTGATTATCAATCAAGTGGGCAACCAAGATTGCTGACAAGCCAACCTATTATTTATTTTGGTCGCGCTGTGCTCGATAGTATCGGCGGAGTGGCAAGCAGTACTATGAACATTCCACTCAGAATTGAGTTCTGGAATGGTTCAGGCTTTGTTACCCATAGTGGTGATGATACGACTAACATAGCGGGCGTCAATGTGGTTAGTGATAACCGTACTATTTGGGTCGATAACGGCTCTACACCGGCGAATGTTAACTTAGCGGCTGGCGGTGTGGTTACTGATGGCGCATCTAATTCCATTACGGTTTCACAGTCTGCGGCTGTTGCGGCTGTCAGACAACAAACGCAAGTGTGGTTAGATTTGCACAGAGGAGCAAATATCGTCCCTTGGCTACGATACCGTTGGCAAGACGCTAATCGAACTGAAGTCAATGGGGAAGAAGATCCTTCTACCGTTGTTACTTTTGGTATTTTCCGTGGTAATGATCGAGTGATTTTCCGCGGTGAATCTGGATTAACCGGCCAGTAATTTTTGTCATTTTTTTGCCTATCGTTAGGAATCTGTTAGAAATTGCGTGTTTCAGCCCATGTTTACACTTCAATGCCTTGCTGTGACGGCAAGGCATTGGTACATTTAGTGCAATTTTCTATCTTCTAATTCTTTCAGGACGAGCGAAGAATATGTTCAAAAAACTTCGTGGCATATTTTCTAATGACCTATCAATCGATTTAGGTACTGCCAACACACTTATCTACGTTAAAGGACAGGGTATCGTTCTTGACGAGCCTTCAGTAGTAGCCATCCGCCAAGACCGTAACCGCGCAGGTAAAAGCGTAGCCGCTGTTGGTCATGCTGCTAAACAAATGTTGGGTCGTACTCCGGGGAACATCTCTGCTATCCGTCCAATGAAAGATGGCGTTATCGCTGACTTCTACGTGACTGAAAAAATGCTGCAGCATTTCATCAAGCAAGTACATGACAACAGCGTACTAAAACCAAGCCCTCGCGTATTGGTTTGTGTTCCTTGTGGTTCAACTCAAGTTGAGCGCCGTGCAATTCGCGAATCTGCACTGGGTGCAGGCGCGCGTGAAGTTTACTTAATTGATGAGCCTATGGCGGCGGCTATTGGTGCAGGCTTACGCGTATCAGAGCCGACTGGTTCTATGGTGGTCGATATCGGTGGTGGTACTACTGAAGTCGCGGTTATCTCACTCAACGGCGTGGTTTACTCATCTTCAGTTCGTATCGGCGGTGACCGCTTTGATGAAGCGATCATCAACTATGTTCGTCGTAACTACGGCAGCTTGATTGGTGAAGCGACAGCTGAAAAGATCAAGCACGAGATTGGCTCTGCTTATCCAGGCGATGAAGTAGAAGAGATCGAAGTACGCGGTCGTAACCTAGCTGAAGGTGTGCCACGTAGCTTTAGCCTAAACTCAAACGAAATCCTAGAAGCGCTGCAAGAACCACTAACAGGTATTGTGTCTGCGGTAATGGTTGCATTAGAGCAATGTCCACCAGAGCTAGCATCTGATATTTCAGAAAACGGTATGGTACTGACTGGTGGTGGTGCACTGCTTAAAGATCTTGATCGTCTACTAACAGAAGAAACAGGCATTCCTGTTGTTATCGCTGAAGATCCACTCACGTGTGTTGCTCGTGGTGGCGGTAAGGCGCTTGAGATGATCGACATGCATGGCGGCGATCTATTTAGCGAAGAGTAATTTGAATGATCTTGGCCTAGTGCCAAGATTGGCAAGATAAGGATCTCATATTCCATGAAGCCTATTTTTGGCCGGGGACCTTCACTACAGTTACGCCTGTTTTTTGCCGTTATTCTATCAGCCAGCCTTATGCTGGCTGATAGTCGTTTAGGCACATTTGCTCAAGTTCGTTATCTGCTTAACAGTATGGTTGCGCCTATTCAGTACTTGGCGGATGTCCCTCGCGTGATGTTTGATGGCGCTTATGAGCGTTTCAATATTCGTCAAGACTATATGGAAAGCACGCGCAAGCTGAAAAGAGAAGTGCTGCGTCTTAAAAACGACCTGTTACTGCTTGACCAATATCGCGAAGAAAACCAAAGATTGCGTAAGTTACTCGGTTCTTCATTTATTCGCGATGAGCGCAAAGTCGTGACCGAAGTGATGGCGGTAGATACATCACCTTATCGACATCAAGTGGTGATCGATAAAGGTCAGATTGATGGTGTCTATGTTGGTCAACCTGTTGCAAACGAGAAGGGTATTGTTGGGCAAGTGACCTTTGTTTCGGCGCACAACAGCCGAGTGTTGCTGCTTACCGACAGCTTAAGTGCTATCCCGGTACAAGTGATCCGCAATGACATTCGAATCATCGCCTCTGGTACGAGTAAATCAGATCGTATAAACCTTGATCATATCCCAATCAGCTTAGATATCGAGGAAGGTGATCTACTGGTGACTTCCGGTCTCGGTGGTATTTATCCTGAAGGCTTTCCAGTTGCACACGTTTCAGAAGTAGAGCGTGATACCGCACGAGAATTTGCCGTTATTGAGGCAGAACCTGTGGTCGACTTTGAGCGCTTACGTTATCTACTACTTATCTGGCCGAATGATTCTCGTCAGGAGAAAATCCAGCAAGTGATACCAGAGAATCTAGAGGAACAATAGAAATGGCAAATAGCGTACTAAAAGGAAAGTTTGTCATAGCTTGTTCGTTCTTAATCGCTTTGACTTTACAGACAATCCCTTGGCCGGGAATGCTCGATCTGCTCCGCCCGTCATGGCTGCTGTTAGTGACCTGTTACTGGGTGCTTGCACTGCCACACCGAGTGAACGTAGGTTCGGCATTGATCTTGGGCTTGCTATGGGATCTACTGCTTGGCTCGACACTGGGTATCCGCGGCATGATGATGTCGATAGTGATTTACCTCGTTGCGCTCAACTTCCTCGTGATTCGAAACATGGCATTGTGGCAACAAGCCATTTTGATTGGTGTGATGTCGATGTTACTCGACGTATTGATCTTCTGTGGTGAGTACTTAATCCAAGATGTGACCTTTAATCCGGTCTCGCTGTGGAGTGGTTTGATTAACTGCATTCTATGGCCTTGGATGTTCCTATTAATGCGTCGTGTAAGACGTCACTGGCATATACGATAAAAATGACTAAACCATTGATTTTGGCTTCAGGCTCGCCAAGACGTAAAGAGCTGCTTTCTCAACTGGGTTATACCTTTTCGGTGGTGAAAACCGATGTTGAAGAGTGTCGCCAATCTGGTGAGAACGCCTTTGACTATGTTTCTCGCCTAGCTAAAGACAAAGCGATGGCAGCAGTAGAGCTTGAGCCAAATTCAGTGGTAATCGGTTCTGATACGATTGTGGTTTGCGATCAACAGGTATTGGAAAAGCCAGATGATTTAGCGCATGCTAAACAAATGCTAATGGCGCTCTCGGGCAGAGCGCATCAAGTGATGACAGCAGTGACTGTCGCCACAAAAGAAATTCAAGAAACTGTAGTGGTATCTACAGACGTATGGTTCAAGACCCTGTCAGAGCAAGAAATAGAACAATACTGGTACACGGGCGAACCTTGCGATAAGGCTGGTAGTTATGGAATTCAAGGATTGGGCGGACGATTTGTAACTCGCATTGAAGGCAGTTACTACGCAGTCGTTGGCTTACCTCTGTATGAAACTGACCAGCTCTTGCACAAATTCTTATAATTAAAATTTGAGGTACTCTTATGAGTGCAGAGTTGATTATCAACGTGACCCCGAGTGAAACTCGCGTGGCCATGATTGAAGGGGGAACCCTACAAGAGATCCATGTTGAACGTGAAGCAAAACGCGGAATTGTCGGGAATATTTATAAAGGTAAGGTCAGTCGAGTCCTGCCTGGTATGCAGGCTGCTTTTGTCGATATTGGGCTAGAAAAAGCAGCGTTTCTTCACGCGTCAGATATTGTTCCTCATACTGAGTGTGTGGCTGAAAATGAAAAGCAGCAGTTTCAGGTGCGCGATATTTCTGAGCTTGTTCGCCAGGGGCAAGATATTGTTGTTCAGGTGGTTAAAGATCCGCTTGGCACCAAAGGTGCACGTCTGACAACCGATATCACGCTGCCTTCTCGCTACCTTGTGTTTATGCCTGGTGCGAGCCATGTCGGCGTATCACAACGAATTGAAAGTGAGCAAGAACGCAACCGTCTTAAAAAGGTGGTGGGTGAGTATTGTGACGAAAATGGTGGCTTCATTATTCGTACCGCCGCTGAAGGTGCTGACGAGAAAGAATTGTCGCAAGATGCCGCTTTCTTGAAGCGTTTGTGGTCAAAGGTGATTGAACGCCGTAGCAAGTATAAAACCCGTGCGACTCTGTATGGTGAGCTAGGCCTGTCGCAACGTATCCTACGTGACTTTGTTGGCACCGAGCTAAACAAGATCCTCGTTGACTCACGTACCGAATTTGAAAATCTCAAAGAGTTCACCTCTGAATATGTTCCTGAACTAACAGAAAAGCTTGAGCTTTATGAAGGTGATAAACCTATCTTCGATATGTACGACACTGAGAACGAAATCCAGCGTTCTCTAGAGCGTAAAGTAGAGCTTAAGTCCGGCGGGTATTTGATCATCGACCAAACCGAAGCAATGACGACGGTCGATATTAACACCGGAGCGTTCGTTGGTCGTCGTAACCTAGAAGAGACCATTTTCAACACCAACATCGAAGCGACTCAAGCGATTGCTCGCCAACTAAGGCTACGTAACCTTGGCGGGATTATCATCATCGACTTTATTGATATGGCTTCTGATGAGCACCGTGAGCGTGTACTTACTTCATTAGCGGCGGCGTTAGACAAAGATAGAGTTAAAACCAACATCAATGGCTTTACTCAACTTGGTTTAGTCGAGATGACACGTAAGCGTACCCGTGAAAGCATTGAACATATTCTTTGTTCGACTTGTCCAACTTGTGAAGGGCGAGGTAGTGTCAAAACGGTGGAATCAGTCTGCTACGAAATCTTGCGTGAGATTACACGTGTTAATCGCGCTTATGACGCTGATAAGTTCGTGGTCTATGCATCTCCAGCAGTCGCAGAGACACTACAAGGCGACGAATCTCATGCCCTAGCTGAACTTGAAGTGTTTATTGGCAAGCAGGTGAAAATCCAAGCTGAGCCACTCTATATTCAAGAGCAATTTGACGTTGTGATGATGTAAAGGTTGTTTGTGATTTCAACAGCGACTCGGCTTATTCGATTACTACTTTGGCTCACCGTTACTGCTTTGGTCATTCTGGCCATTGCGGTAACGGCGATGCGTATCGCGCTACCTCAACTCAACCACTTTCAGCCTCAAATCCAAAGTTGGATTAACCAAGGGACAGGGCTTGAATTTGAGGTTGCTGAAATAAAGGGCTTTTGGCGCAATACACACCCCTCACTTTCACTGCAACAGGTAAAAGCCAAGACGCCTGCAAGCAGTGGCATCCATTTTTCAGCCGATAAAGTTGAAGTTGAGCTCGACCTTATTCAATCTTTGCTGCAACAACAGCCCGTCGTTGCGGATCTCAATATTTACCAGCTCAATCTAGATATTTCATCGGTTGAGTGGATCAATACCGGCAGTGATGAAACCCCTAAGCTTCAGCCTCAGGGTGATCAGAAGGATGTAATGCAGCAGCTTGATCAGCTGTTACTGCGTCAGCTTGATGGTTTTTCTTTAGCGGAGTCGAAAATACATTTCTTAGGTATTGATGGCACCAACCGCGAACTCGATATTAAAAAGTTACGTTGGCAAAACAACGGTCGCCATCACCTTGCAGATGGTGAAGTTAGTCTTGCCCATAGCAACTTGAATTCGGCGCAAGTCAAAGCGAACTTTATTGATCACGGCTCGCTAAAAGAAGTGAGCGGTGAGTTTTATCTCTCAGTGCAAAACGTCCTGATTACGCCTTGGCTGACTAAGTTTATAAAAACTGAATCGGGTATAGATAAAGGCCAAATCAGCTTCAGTAGCTGGTTAACGTTAAAGCATAGCCAACCTACCAGCGCCTACTTGGAGTTTGATTCTTCAGAGCTAAGTTGGCAGGAGGGGCAACAGCACGAGTTATGGCTAGATTCAGGTGTTGTTGAGCTAGAGCCTTATAAAAATGGTTGGCAAGTAAATGCTCACTCACTAAGCTTTACGACTGATGAGACTAAATGGCCTGATCTTGATATCGCCTTTGACTGGCAACCTGATGAATGGCGTTTAAATGTTTCGCAACTCGACATTGCCGCGATTACGCCTTTAGTTAAGTTAGCGCCAAATTCCAAACCAACGACAGATTTCCTTAAAACGCTCGCTATTGGTGGTTCGATTGAAGATGTCAGAGTATCTATGGGGGATGGTCTAGAAAGTCTCAAATACTCGGCACAGCTTTCCAGTGCCTCGATGACGCAATGGGAGCTTCTACCCGGTCTAAATCATTTATCGGCTTCTGTGTCTGGCGATTTGCAACAAGCCAAAGCCAAAGTAACCTTAATTGACGATGTGCTTCCTTATGGCGATGTATTCCAAGCGCCACTTAATATCAAGCAAGGCCAAGTAGATATTGTTTGGCAAAATAGTGAATCAGGTTGGAGCTTGTGGGCAGATAAAGTCACCGCAGCGACTCCCGACTTGCAAGTCTTGGGCGCTTTTAAGTTAGACTTCCCTAAAGACCAAAGCCCATTTTTATCCTTTTACGCAGAAGCCGATTTATATAATGCCGCTGAAACTTGGCGTTACTTACCAACCTTGGCGCTCGGCCGTGATCTAACCGACTACCTAAGTACTGCTATTCAAGGTGGTAAGGTGAATACGGCGAAACTGCTTTGGTATGGCGAGTTAGGCGATTTTCCTTACCATAAGAACGACGGTATGTTCCAAGCTTGGGTAGGTTTAAAGCAGGCGAAGTTTAGCTTTGATACCGCTTGGCCTCCGATCACAGACCTGCAACTGGATCTGCTGTTCCAAAATGATGCCATGCATCTTGATTCGCGTAGCGCGACCCTGATGGATGTGAAAGCCAAGCGAATCACTGGTCGTATTCCAGAGTTAGCTGAAGGCGGGCATATTGAAATTGAAGCGCAGGCAGTCGCACAAGGTAATGCGGTGCGTGACTACATGACAGCCTCTCCTTTGGTTGATTCTGTTGGTGCTGCTCTGACGGCAGTGCAAGTCGATGGACGAGTTGAGTCCAGCTTCCAGCTTAATATTCCATTTAGCGAAGACAAAGAAGCACGTGCGTGGGGATATGCGGATCTTAAGGACAACCATGTCACTATTGATGCTCCGCCAATGACACTAGAGAAAGTCTCAGGTCGAGTTGAATTTGATAATGATGTTGTCAGTGCTGCGGGCTTGTCCGCTGGACTGCTTAACCAACCTGTGTCGATCGATTTCCAAGGTGAAAATATCGACCAAGGCTATGGTGTTGCGATTGATGTTGTTGGTGATTGGGAAGTTGAACCTCTGGTTCCCTATTTAGGTAAGCAATGGCTTGAACCACTGAATGGTCACGCTCCGTGGAGTATGGATGTGGACATTCAGCTCAACGATGTTGGATTCACCTATCAAATCAATACTGAAGCAGATCTCAAGTATTTGGCGAGTGACTTCCCCGCACCGCTAAATAAATCGGCAGGTGCCCCTGGTAGGGCTCGCCTTGAAGCCTCCGGGAACCAAGAAAGCATTACAGCCCGATTGCAGCTGCCGAACTTTAAATATCAAACCGAAATAGATATTCGACCTGATGTCCCTGTCTTAACTGATACTTATTTATTACTAGGAAAAGGCAGCTTTAAGATCAGCCCAGTAGCTGGTCATCAGGCAAAAGTGGTGGTTGATGATCTCGACTTGGATCAGTGGTTCGAACGTTTCGCTGTTGAAGAAGGGCCTTCTGAAGCCCTTGTCGCGCAGATGAATACCCCACAGATCCCATTGCCAACCCGAGTCGACCTTGATGCTAAAGAGCTCACTCTCGGTACGATAGACTGGAACGATGTCGATTTTAGTGCCAAGCGTAAAGGGCTCGGCTGGTATATGAGCTTAGATAGCCAAGAAGCAAAAGGTGAAGCCAGCTACATTGAGCCTTATGACTTATCGGTTTCTTTAGAGCGTTTACACGTCTACATTCCCGCGCTAGATAAAGAATACAAAGACAAGGGCATGTTTGAGCCGGAAAACAACGACGCGCCTCTGATCAGCCATTTTGAGCGGACTTTCCATGAGCAAATTCCAAATATCACTTTAGCGATCAATGACTTTTGGCTACAAGGATATAAAGTAGGTAAAACTCATCTTGATTTACAACGTCAGGGCGAGAAGTTGGAATGGAAGAAGCTGACATTTGAGAGCGGTGCAAACAAAGTCGATATGAAAGGCTGGTGGCGGATGAATGAAACCGAAAGCCACACTAAATTCGATGTTGAAATGTCCGGTGAAAATAACAGTGATGTAATGGAACGTTTCGGTATTACATCAGGTATTCAACGAGCCCCGTTTGAAATCAGTACTGAGCTTGAATGGGATGGCTCTCCGTGGTCTGGCAAGGTAGATACGCTCAATGGTGAAGTGTCGACTAAGCTAGGTAAGGGGATGATTTCTGATGTCAGCGGTGCAGCGCGCTTGCTTGGGATCTTTAGCCTAGATTCGATTATCCGTAAGATGCAGCTCGATTTCAGTGACGTATTTGATAAAGGGATGGCGTTTAATTCAATTACAGGTAGTGGCTCAATCCGTAATGGTATTTTCTTAACTAACGATATCAAGATGGATGCGGTTGCCGGTGAGATGAATATCAAAGGGCTAGCTAACCTTAACTCTCGTACTGTTGATGCAGAAGTGAAGTTTACGCCAGATATTACCTCTGGTATTCCGGTATTAACCGCCTTTGCGGTCACCCCGCAAACCGCGCTGTATGTGTTGGCAATTACTACGGTGATTTCTCCAGTGGTAGAAGTCTTTACTCAGGTTAACTACGAAGTAAAAGGACCGCTTGATTCACCTGTGGTTAAAGAACTCTCACGCAGTAAAGGGGAGTTTAAACTCCCGGAATCTTTACGCGAATCGACTAAGTAAGGAATAAGGCTCATGGAACGAGTGGGAATAATTCAAATGACCTCTGGGCCAAATCCGAGCGAGAATTTGGCCTATATTCGTCAACAAGTGGCAAGCTTGGCCAAGCAGGGAGCAAAGTTTGTCGTTACGCCTGAAAACGCTTTAGTGTTCGGCAATCGTCAGGACTATCACCAAAATGCTGAGCCGATAGGTGACGGTGATTTGCAAGCTGCACTATCAGAGATTGCGCGAGAGAATACGGTTTGGTTGGTTATCGGTAGCCTGCCTATTCAGCGAGAACAAGGCGTTACGACAACCAGCTTGCTTTATTCGCCCGAAGGCAAGTTAGTGGCTGAGTATGACAAGCTGCATATGTTTGATGTTGATGTCGCAGACGGTCACAAACGCTATCGAGAGTCAGAAACCTTTACTCCGGGCTCGAGCGTGGTTTCTTATCCTGCACCATTCGCCCATATTGGCTTGAGTATCTGCTATGATGTACGTTTTCCAAGTTTGTATAGTGAGTTAGCTCGTTTAGGCGCTAACGTGATACTCGTACCTGCCGCTTTTACAGCGGTGACGGGCAAGGCGCATTGGGAAACCTTACTCCGGGCCCGTGCGATTGAAACTCAATCTTGGCTGATAGCCGTTAACCAAGTCGGGACTCATCCCTGCGGCAGAGAAACGTGGGGGCATTCTATGGTTATTTCTCCATGGGGAGAAGTGATCGCGAGTCTTGCCGATCAAGCAAGTAATTTATTGGTCGAAATCGACCTCAGCCAAGTACAAGAATTGAGAGCTGCGATGCCAGTGGGTCAGCATGCTCGATTCAGCAACCAGTTACAAAATTAAGAGCAAAGTATGACAATAAACTATGTAGAAGATGCGTTGCTAAAGCCAGCCGGACTTAGTGAACAAGATATTGCTGATACGTTAGCGAGTATTGCGACTCGCCAAATTGATTACGCTGATATCTATTTCCAATCGAGCTGGCATGAATCTCTAGTGCTAGAAGATAGCATTATTAAAGATGGCTCTTTCAACATTGATCGCGGTGTCGGTGTTCGTGCTGTCACTGGCGAGAAAACCGGCTTTGCCTATTCAGACCAAATCCAACTTGAAGGTTTGACCCAAAGCGCTATTGCTGCTCGCGGTATCGCCCAACAAGGTCAGAACGATCAAGTACAGGCGTTCAAGCGTAGCGATAATCAAAGTTACTATGATACTGCTAACCCACTAGAGAGCTGGGAGAAAGAGCAAAAAACTCAATTGCTTAAAGAGCTTGATGCGTATATTCGTACCAAGGAACCAATGATCAAAGAAGTTTCCATCAGCTTAAGTGGTGTACATGAGCAAATGCTGGTTGCAGCAACTGATGGCACTTACGCTGGCGATGTGCGCCCACTTGTGCGCTTGTCAATTAGCGTGCTTGCTCAAAAAGGTGACCGTCGTGAACGTGGCAGCTCTGGTGGCGGTGGTCGATTTGGTTACGACTTTTTCCTCACTGAAGAACAGGGCGCTAAGGTTGCCTACCACTACGCAGACGAAGCGATCCGCATGGCGTTAGTTAACCTAGAAGCAGACGCCGCACCTGCTGGCATGATGCCTGTGGTGCTCGGCTCTGGTTGGCCGGGTGTATTGCTGCATGAAGCAGTTGGTCACGGCCTTGAAGGTGACTTTAACCGTAAAGAGTCTTCGGTATTTAGTGGCAAGGTCGGCGAGAAAGTAACGTCTGAGCTTTGTACTATTGTTGATGACGGTACATTGAAAGATCTGCGTGGTTCGTTAAACGTTGATGATGAAGGCGTGAATGGTCAATACAACACCTTGATTGAAAATGGTGTACTCAAAGGTTACATGCAGGACAAGCTCAATGCCCGTTTGATGGGCGTGAACCCAACCGGTAATGGTCGCCGCGAGTCTTACGCGCATTTACCTATGCCGCGTATGACTAACACCTACATGTTGCCAGGTCAGCACACGCCAGAAGAGATCATCTCAACGGTAAAGAAAGGCCTGTATGCGCCAAACTTCGGCGGTGGTCAGGTTGACATTACTTCAGGTAAGTTTGTGTTCTCAGCTTCTGAAGCTTACTTAATTGAAGACGGCAAAATCACTCGTCCAGTAAAAGGTGCGACACTGATTGGCTCTGGTATTGAAGCCATGCAGCAAGTCTCTATGGTCGGTAATGATCTCAGCATTGACCGCGGTGTCGGAGTATGTGGTAAAGCAGGCCAGAGCGTCCCTGTCGGTGTTGGTCAGCCAACGCTCAAGCTAGATTCTATCACCGTCGGTGGTACGGAATAGGGGAAGGAAGGGAACGCTTTGCTATGGAAAACGGGAACGGGCTACGCCCTATGGAGCGCTTCGCTTCTAGAAAGCGCGTTAGTGATGCCCTTTGACAAAGCTAGCGTTGATTTTCAGCGCAGTTAGTAAATGCTAGTTATCTAGTTATCTAGTTATCTAGTTATCTAGTTATCTAGTTATCCGTCATTCCATAGAACGACGAAGGAGTGAGTAGGGAATCTCAACAGCTTCTCGACTCACTGCAAGAGATCCCCAACTCGCTCGTCCCTCACTCTCGGGGATGACACTGTAATCGATTGAAAATAAAAGGGTTGGTAAACAGTACCAACCCTTTAAAGTTTCTCTAGCTCTCTAGCTCTCTAGCTCTCTAGCTCTCTAGCTCTCTAGCTCTCCGTAGGGCTTCGCCCGTTCCCGAATCCAGCTTCCCTAGATGCCATCTCTTTCAATCGGACAACTCATACAACGAGCGCCACCACGGCCGCGGCCGAGTTCATTACCTGGAATGGTAAGTACCTTGATGCCCGCTTTATCATACTTTTCGTTGGTGTAGACGTTACGTTCATAACCAATTACAACGCCTGGTTTCACGGTTAATACGTTGTTGGCATCATTCCATTGCTCACGCTCAGCTTCGTAGCTGTCACCGCCTGTGGTAATGATCTTAAGGTAATCCAAGCCCAATGCTTCTTCAATTGCATGGATGAAGCTTGGTACTTTCTCAACTTTCATATCGCCGTCATCTTTCGGAGTCAGACGCCAAGTGTTGAGGTCTTTACGCATGATCTCTGGATAAACGGAGAAGGTATCAATATCCATATGGGTCATAACGGTGTCTAAGTGCATGCATGAACGGTGCTTAGGCAATTCGATAGCGATAACTTGCTTAGCTTGACCATGTTTAAACAGGCTAGCGGCTAGGTTCTCGACACCTTGTGCTGTAGTACGTTCCGACATACCGACTAGCACTGCGCCTTTACCAATAACCAGCACGTCACCGCCCTCAATATTGGCGTTGTCGTAGTGTAGGTCTTCATCACCGAAGTACTTAATGAAATCTTGGCCTGCAAATACTGGGTGCCAACGGTAGATAGCGCGCAAATGGTTAGTTTCTCGCTGACGAGCAGGTTTCATCATTGGGTTGAGTGACACACCACCATATACCCAACAAGATGTGTCGCGGGTAAACAGGTGGTTAGGAAGAGGCTCAATCACGAAATCTAATGGTCGATGCATACGTGGCAGCATTGACGATGATTGAATCGGCAGCTCTGAATACGCCAAACCGCCAAGCAATACGGTTGCTAGGTGCTCGTTGTCCATTTCAGACAGATAATGACGTAGGTCTTTGGCAAAGGTCGGGCCGTAACGGAAATCTGAAATCTGGGTGTTAAGGAGCCAAGTTTTCGCTTCATCAACAGCAAGAGTTTCAACAAGTAGGTCGTGAAGTAACAGAACTTCGACGTCTTGGCTACGTAAGGTTTCGGCAAACTTGTCGTGCTCTTCACCCGCGGCTTCAACCGCTAACACATCGTCAAACAAAAGTTCATGACAGTTCGATGGGGTTAAGTGGGTGAGTGCTCGCTCTGGACGATTTAATAGTACACGTCTTAGTTGACCAACTTCTGAGCCTACATACAACTTACTCATTTTGTATCCTTACAATTAGTTCCAGAGCGTATTTATGACAAGTTTGTTATAAAGATGCAAGTTGATTAATTGGTCGACTTGTCTGTATGTTGGTTGATATTCAAAATAAAGTTCCAATAAATTTATTTTTGGTGAACGTGTTTACTATTTTATATTTATCAATGACTGCTAGCTAAGTTGCGTTGCTATGCGGTCAGTTTTTACTGCTCATTTGCCCATTTTTGGTCATCGAGAGCATAGCTATGCAGAATTTTAGTGCTTTGGTCGAGGTTAGTAAGGGTTTTATGCATTTACCCTCTTTAGGGCTCTATGCACCGTCTAAAGATAAAAACGCATTTACCTTGATTAAAGAGAAGATGTATCAATTGAGAGAAAATGCTGAATCGTTCCCATGATAAAAAATTGTTAATTTCTCTACTTGAGCTGCGGATCTGACTTGATCTAAGCTGAAGTGCCAAAGAAAGATCAGGATCGAACTACATTCTGGGTAGTAATTTGCTTGGATCCATGCGATATTTCGTCGCGGTAAATTATGATCAACTTTGTCACTATCTGGAGCACAAAATATGTCTCACGAAGATGAATATCTGTCTGTTGAAGAGTTAATTGAGATTCAAAAGGAAGAGACTCGCGAAATCATCCAAGCCTTATTAGAAGACGGCAGTGATCCAGATGCGCTGTACGAAATTGAGCACCATCTGTTTGCTGAAGATTTTAACACGCTAGAGAAAGCCGTTGTTGAAGCCTTCAAGATGGGTTTCGAAGTACTTGAAGCAGAAGAGACAGAAGATGAAGACGGCAAAAAGCTACTTTGCTGTGATGCAACGATGGAGTCTGCTTTGAACCCTGAAGCAATTGACGCTCAAGTTGA
Organism: Vibrio tubiashii ATCC 19109; assembly: GCF_000772105.1. Lineage (NCBI taxonomy): Bacteria > Pseudomonadati > Pseudomonadota > Gammaproteobacteria > Vibrionales > Vibrionaceae > Vibrio > Vibrio tubiashii. The sequence continues at coordinate 2,869,389 of NZ_CP009354.1, read as the reverse complement.
AAAGCTTGTCCACCTTGCTGAAAAGTTCGACATTATTTATGACGGTTGGGGCACCTACTATGAAGGTGAAGATGCCCTATACCCAGAAGAAGATGACGAAGAGTAATCTCGTCTTTTAATCCGTTTTTAAATACCAGCCAATCGGCTGGTATTTTTATTTTGTCTTAAACGACTTATATCTTTTCTTGTCGAGTTGGCATTATAATCAGGCAACTTTGATCTAGGACAAGATTTAGATATATGGAACTCTCCCTTGCAGGCCTTTGGCAAGTGTCACCTTTGACCGATTTATCTATCCCTCAGGATGATATTACTTTTCCTGCACCGCTAAGTCAGGTACTGCCTGATTCTTTATCTGAATCTGACATTGTTGCACAAGAATGGCACCTCATGCATGACATTGAGGTCGATGAAGCCATGCTGGCTTTTCCATCCGTTGATCTGATCATGTCTGGTGTCGATTATCACGCTGAAGTTCGTATTAACGGTGTTGCGGTCTTCGACTGCGATCAAACTCAATCTGAATACAAGAAAGATATCCGCCCATATCTGCAGATGGGGCGAAATCGTTTTGAAGTTCTCTTTCTACAGGAAGAAGAAGATTGGTTACTCGGTGAAGAAGAGGGCCAAGAACTTTGCCAACTTGGCACGCCCGAATATCACAAGCATGATGAGCGTCTAGGCATCTGGCATACTCCGCGTCTTCAGTTCATTCGCAATGTCCGCCTAGAGCACGTGACCACTGAGCAAATTTGGCACCATGGTGGTGGCTGTGAGTTTTTGGTCGATCTGCACTACAAGACATACACTCCCGGCTTGGTTTCCGCATCGGTCAAGTTTAATGGTATGACTTACCACCTACCTATTGATGTGCGAGACACTCATGCAAGTGCACTGTTTCAGATTGAAGCGCCTATCTATGCCGATAACGAAAACCCTAAGCTCGAAGACTTGTACTTGCTTGAGGTGACTCTCGATGGTCAAACCCAACGTTTTCACATTGGGCTAAGTAAAGATATGTGTGTGTCTCACTATCCGCTTTAAGCGTGAGCACATCCCCAGTGTTGAGTATCCTGCTGCTTGCGTAGCCAAACTTTTTCGTGAAAATAGTAGGCAACGGTATTAATTGAAGGCTCGATGGCTGCCATGATGCCGCCGACAAACGCATCGCCAGTCATCAGATAAACCACACCAAACGCGACACTGAAGTGAACAATGGCAAAGCTAGTGGTTTTGATTTTTGCCGAGCGAGATAAATTGGACAGTAACTTACTCTTTGACCACACGCGCTCATGGATGTAGAAAGCGACTGTGTTGACTGACGGTTCAATCATAGCGATAAGACTACCAATCAGAATATCACCAGTCAGTAAGTAGGCGACTGTAAATGCAATCGTAAAGTGAATGGTTGCGAATGTGATTGTTTTCTTCATCTTGATAACCCGTGTAATGTCTTGCGATAGGGTTATTATTGAGAATTATTCGCACTAAGTGAAATGGCTTGTTTCAATACAATTAATAGTCAATACCTATTAAAAAGGCGCTCATCGAGCGCCTTTTTGTTAAGTTTACTATTTTATGAGCCTTGCGGCTTGACGACCAAAACATTAATCGGTGAATTCTGTACCACTTTACTGGCAACCGAACCAAGTACGACTTTATCAATCTTAGAGCGCTTATGGCTTGGCATCACAATTAGATCCGCGCCTAGTTTTTCGGCGAAGTCTAAAATGGTTGAGTAAGGTTTACCTTCCGCAACATGAACTTTGTACACCACATCTTCATCGATATGCTTAACCGCAAAGTCTTTCAATTGACTTTCGACATCGGCTTTCATTTTTAGCGCCGCGTCTTTTGGGAAATAGGTTGCGACCATCGACATATGAATGCCAGGCAGCACATTAAGTAAGTGTACTTCAGCATTGGAGTGCTTAGCATGCCAAACGGCTAACTCGACCGCTTTATCTGAGAAACCTTTGTCATTGAGATCGACTGGAACAAGAATTTGCTTATACATTGTTATTTCTCTATTTCGTCACCTGTTGCTACAGACAACAGGCGATGTTAATGCATCCTTAGTTTAAGTGTAGCCCCACATACAATGCAGGGCTGACTAAGTTACGCGCTCATCTGTTCCTTTCGAGCTCGTCGTTTCTGGTTGAGACCAAGGCCAATTAAGATGAGTAGAGCTGGGACAAACACCCACTCTTTCATTGGTCGATCCGCTTCAACAACGACTGAACGAATCTCCCAGTCAAAATCAACACCGGCTGACTCTGCAGGGCTACCAAATTCAACCATGTCGACCAACATACGGCCATTGGCATTGTTTAGCATTAGGCCCATCGAAGCAATACGATCTTCGGCTGTTGATGCTTTATCTTCAAATGGTAGGCGAACCGTTTTAGAGATGTAATCACCTTCTAGGTTTTCACCGGCAACAAGCAGCTCAATCTCTTCACCGACTTTGAGTCCTTCAGTGATCTGTGCGATCTCGGTTCCCGGGTAAAGTACCTTGGCAGGGTAGATTTGATCCCACCAGAAACCAGGGCGGAAGAAGGTAAAGGTCAAAGCAAGTAGTAGGACAGTCTCCCACCATTTGTTCTTAGTAAACCACCAGCCTTGTGTTGCAGCAGAGAATATCAGCATTGCAATCACGGAAGATATGATCGTGAGCAACAAATGCCACCATGAATCGATACCCATCAGCAAGAGCTGAGTATTGAAGATGAACATGAATGGCAAGATCGCGGTTCGAATATCGTAGGTAAAGCCCTGAATACCGGTTCGGATCGGATCGGACTTAGCAATAGCCGCAGCCGCAAAGGCAGCAAGACCTACTGGCGGCGTATCATCCGCAAGGATACCGAAGTAGAACACAAATAGGTGAACGGCAATGAGCGGGATGATCAAACCACTTTGCGCACCTAGGGTGACGATAACTGGAGCCATTAGAGTCGATACAACAATATAGTTCGCTGTTGTAGGTAGACCCATACCCAAGATAAGACTGATCACGGCTGTGAACAGAAGCATTAGAATGATGTTACCGCCAGAGATAAACTCGACGAAGTCCGTCATCACCAAGCCGATACCCGTTAGCGTCACAACACCAACAACTGTACCTGCCGCAGCCGTCGCGACACCGATACCGATCATGTTACGTGCGCCTGAGACAAGGCTTTCTAGCAGATCAACAAAGCCTTCTTTCGTTTGCTCGGCAATAGAACCTTGCTTAGACATGACTGCCATTAGAGGGCGTTGAGTGATCAAGATAAAGATCATGAATACTGTTGCCCAGAAAGCAGATAGGCCAGGAGAGAAGCGCTCTACTGTCAAACACCAAACGAGAACCACAATTGGCAGTAGGTAGTGTAAGCCCGACTTAATCGTTGGACCTGGATCTGGCACTTCAGTCAATTCTGCATCAATTTCAATTGCGCCCTCTTTGGCGTACCTAGCAGAGATATTGACTAGGCCAACATAAGCTAACAGCAAGGCAACAGTCACAATTGGAGTAGCTGCGTCACCGAATACGTCTTTAGTCCAGCCGACACCGTAGTAAACCACGGCACTGATCACGCACAGGCCAAGAATGGTGCCTGTAAATGAAAGTAAGCTAGCAAGCAGTGTTGGGTTATGACGACGAGGAAGACCAGTCATCCCTGCTTTACATGCTTCTAAGTGAACAATGTAGATCAGAGCGATGTACGAGATTAGAGCTGGAAGAATCGCAGCCTTAATGACCTCGACATACGAGATACCGACATATTCCACCATAAGGAAAGCGGCTGCGCCCATGATAGGTGGCGTTAGCTGACCGTTGGTTGAAGCGGCAACTTCTACCGCGCCTGCTTTCGTTCCCGGGAAACCAACGCGTTTCATTAGGGGAATAGTGAACGTACCCGTCGTTACAACGTTAGCGATTGATGAGCCTGACACGAGCCCTGATAGGCCAGATGCAACAACGGCAGCTTTCGCAGGGCCACCTTTCATATGTCCAAGAAGCGAGAACGCTACTTTAATAAAGTAAGCACCCGCACCTGCACGCTCTAGCATGGCACCAAAGAGTACAAACAAGAAAACAAATGAGGTTGATACGCCTAGTGCAACACCGAAGACACCTTCTGTAGTTAGCCACAGGTGAGACATCGCCTTGTTAAGGCTAGCACCTTTGTGGGCAATTACGTCTGGCATGTATGGACCGCCAAAGGTGTACAGTAGGAAGACTGCAGCAACAACCATTAACGGTGGACCGAGCGCACGACGCGTCGCTTCAAGGAGTAACACCATGCCTATTACGGCAACAACAATATCGAGCGTTGTTGGGGCGCCAGAACGACCCGCAAGCTCGGTATAGAAAATATAGATATAAGCAGCAGAAAAACTACCTGCCAAAGCAAGCAACCAATCTATAGCTGGAATGCGATCTCTAGGAGAGGTTTTCATCGCAGGGTACGCTGTAAACGCAAGGAACACCGCAAACATCAGGTGAATTGAACGCGCTTCAGTATCGTTGAGTACGCCAAAATTAAAAATGAACGGCAGAGGGGATGCGTACCAAAGTTGGAACAGTGACCAACATAGCGGCACAAACCATAAGATGCGACCAGAAAGCCCTAGCGGGGCACGTGCACCTGTATCGGATTGAGCTACCATTTCTTGCACATCTTGAGACGGAGCTGTTGTCTTCGACATGTACTTAATCCTTATTATAAATGGTCCGTATATTTATGATTATGAGAACCTTTATTTAGCATCTTTTAGTGTAGCGAAAAGATGAAATATTGCTCAGTTGTGTGGTTTTCTTAGGTATAAAACGAGGGTGAGTTTCAAGAGTGTGAAACTCAAAATTTGAATGCAGCGGTTTAGTCGCTGCGACTACGAACCAAGGAGGCATCAGCCTCCTTGGTAAAGAGCGCTTACTTAATTAACTTACTTAAGTAGGCCGATCTCTTTGTAGTACTTCTCTGCACCTGGGTGTAGAGGGATAGAAAGACCAGCTTTCACCATGTCTTCTTTCTTCAAGTTTGCAAACGCAGGGTGTAGGCGCTTGAACGTGTCGAAGTTTTCAAATACAGATTTAGCAACGTTGTAAGCAACTTCGTCAGAAACGTCTGTAGTTGTTACCATAGTTGCTGCAACACCAAAGCTGTTTACGTCTTTGTCTGTACCGCGGTACATGCCCGCAGGTACTGTGCTGTATGCGTAGTAAGGGTTGTTAGCAACGATTTCATCGATCTTCGCACCAGTTGCAGAAACTAGCTTCGCATCACATGAAGTTGTTGCTTCTTTGATAGATCCATTCGGATGGCCAACTACGTAAACAAACGCATCAATCTTGTTATCACAAAGTGCTTGTGAACGCTCAGAACCTTTCAGCTCAGAAGCCAGTTTGAAGTCGTCGTTCGTCCAACCCATAGCTTCCATCACAACACCCATTGTTGCACGGTCACCAGAACCTGGGTTACCGATATTTACACGTTTACCTTTTAGGTCAGAAACGTTTTCAATACCAGCGTCGCTGCGCGCGATGATGTTGAACGGTTCTGTGTGTAGAGAGAACACTGCACGTAGCTTTTTGTACGGGCCTTGCTCAGCAAACTTACTTGTACCGTTGTAACCGTGGTACTGCCAGTCAGACTGAACGATACCGAAGTCTAGTTCACCTGCACGGATAGTGTTCACGTTGTAGATCGAACCACCAGTCGACTCTACAGAACAACGAATATTGTGTTCTTTACGGCCTTTGTTAACTAGCTTACAAATTGCACCACCAGTTGGGTAGTAAACACCTGTTACAGAACCAGTACCAATAGTGATGAACTCTTGAGCGTTAACTGCGCCAGCGCCCATTACAGCAGCTGCAATCGCACCAACTTTAATAAGTTTGTTCAATGCCATGAATTTCCCTTCCTTATTCATTATTAACCCCTAGCAAGTGTAGTTGCTTTGGGCGTTTCCTATTACTGGAAACGGCATCTTTTTCAATCCGTATGTTGAAAAAGTGGCTGAATAATAGCAAAAAATTGGCACATAATTACACGGATGTTAAAGAATATAGACAATATGCCTGAATATTAACCTAATGTATCTGGAATATTTCGAGGTTAAAGTCCTTTAAAATCATTGGGTTATATTGAGTGGTTAACTAAGGTATGATTTTTTTAAGATGTGATCTCAATCACGCCGCGAATTTGGCGGCGTGATTTGTATTCTGGCGTTTATATGAAACTAACCTGTGTACTCAAATAGGTCACAAACCGAGGCAAATAGCTGCTCAGTAGTGATAGACAGAGTAGGGGTGATGAAGATGGTATCGTCACCGGCAACCACACCTAAAATACCTTCCGCTTTACCCAATGAGTCAAGCAGGCGTGCAATTAGCTGCGCGGCACCTGGACCGGTATGAATCACGACTAACGCGTTGTTGTGGTCGATGTCTAAAACAAGTTCACGAAGTGAGCTCGAAACAGTTGGCACGCCCAACTCAGCAGGAAGACAGTAAACCATCTCCATTTTTGCGTTGCGAGTACGTACCGCACCGAACTTGGTCAGCATGCGTGATACTTTCGATTGGTTGATGTTCTCAAACCCTTCGTTTTTAAGAGCTTCCACAATATCGCCTTGGGAGCCAAAACGTTCTTCTTTTAGCAGGGCTTTGAAAGCGCGAACGAGGTTATCTTGTTTTTCAGAATGGCGCATGGTTCTCTTTCTATGTTGGTTTTTATAAAAAGCAAGTGAATATTCTCGCATAGCTATGCAAATAGTGCCAATGTGAAGCCTGATTTCTGTCTAGCATATCACTGTAAATTTGGCAGAAATTATTGACAGAAATCTTGCTTAAACCTTTGTCATTACTGGCGAAGGAGATCATAATGGCGCCCTTGTGTGTGGCACGTTTTTGTCGGATTGCGCAAGGTCGCAAAGCTGACGTTAATTGATTGTAATCAGGTTGTGATTACTATAGTTTGACCTAGTTGATTACAAATTGCTCTACAAAACATATATAAGAGAATCGTCTCAAGGAGAACTACGATGAAAGTAGCCGTTATTGGTGCCGCTGGTGGCATCGGTCAAGCCCTAGCCCTTTTACTAAAAAACCGTCTTCCAGCTGGTTCAGATCTAGCACTGTATGACATCGCACCTGTGACTCCAGGTGTTGCTGCTGATCTAAGCCACATCCCAACGCCAGTATCAATCAAAGGTTACGCAGGTGAAGATCCAACACCGGCACTAGAAGGTGCTGACGTTGTGCTTATCTCTGCGGGTGTTGCTCGTAAACCAGGTATGGATCGTGCTGATCTGTTCAATGTGAATGCGGGTATCGTTAAATCTCTTGCGCAAAGAATTGCCGATGTATGTCCTAAAGCGCTAGTAGGAATCATCACTAACCCTGTAAACACGACTGTGCCAATTGCTGCTGAAGTTCTTAAGCAAGCAGGTGTTTATGACAAGCGTCGTTTATTCGGTGTAACCACTCTAGACGTTATCCGTTCTGAAACTTTCGTTGCTGACCTAAAAGACAAAGATCCAGGTGACGTTCGCGTTCCTGTTATCGGTGGTCACTCGGGTGTAACTATCCTGCCTCTACTTTCTCAAGTTGAAGGTGTTGAGTTCACTGATGAAGAAGTTGCAGCACTGACTAAGCGTATTCAAAACGCGGGCACTGAAGTTGTTGAAGCGAAAGCTGGCGGTGGTAGTGCAACACTATCTATGGGCCAAGCGGCTTGTCGTTTCGGTCTTGCTCTTGTTAAAGCACTTCAAGGTGAAGACGTGATTGAGTACGCTTACGTTGAAGGTGACGGTGAGCACGCACCATTCTTCGCTCAGCCAGTGAAGCTAGGTAAAGAAGGTGTTGAAGAAGTACTAAGCTACGGTGAGCTAAGTGACTTTGAAAAGTCTGCACTCGATGGCATGCTAGAAACACTGAATGGTGATATCCAAACAGGTGTTGATTTCGTTAAATAATCAAACCCAAGCTTAATTGAAAGCCGACTTTTCTAAGTCGGCTTTTTTGATCCTTTTTGCCCATCGAGATGTACACTTAATGAGAGGCAATAGATTCTAGCCAAGGAGTGCGCAATGGAGATCAGTCAAATCGAGAAAGGCATGCTGGTTGAGTGTCAGCAAGGGATCGGAACTGTTCTTGAAGTCGATCAGGAACATGGAGCCGTGGTGATTGAAGAGCGGAATTCTCACCAAAAATTCGAGGTAGATATCAAGGATTTGATGGAAGACCCTCAACTTCATCAGGGGTGCGACAAGTACTACTAGCGCTGAAAGCACCATCAAAAAAGCGAGCTAGTCAGCTCGCTTTTTCAATCTATAGCGAAAGCTTATTTGCGTACTGCAATCGCTTCGATTTCGATACCCACATCTTTAGGTAGACGAGCGACTTCAACACATGAACGTGCTGGGTAGTTTGCCACATTGTGCTCATCAAAGAATTTGCCGTAAACTTCGTTTACAGTACCGAAGTCGTTTAGGTCTTTAACGAAAACCGTCATTTTTACGATATCTGTAACAGACAGGCCAGACGCTTCTACGACTGCTTTCACGTTGTCTAGAGATTGACGTGCTTGCTCTGCGATATCTGCAGATACTTCACCAGTAGCTGGGTTTACTGGGATTTGGCCAGAAGTCAGTACCATGTTGCCTAGGTCAACACCTTGTACGTATGGGCCGATTGCTGCTGGAGCTGATTCTGTGTGAAGTACTTTAGTCATTATTATGTTCCATCTATTAAGGGGTGAACAGAATTTAGGGGATTCAGTGTGCCGCGAAATAGCGGTTGGGTAAAGTAAAAATCCTCGCCCGAATCGAGCGAGGAGAGTTAATTTATGCTTATTGAGTAACTCGAGTTAGTTTAACGCTCAGTGACGATTTCACGTGAGAAGACTTTCTCGCAGTATTTACATTTCAAACGAATATCTTCTTTCTTCTCAAACACCTTAAAGCTGCTTTCTACCGGCTCACCGTGAGTAATACAGTTGGTGTTTGGACATTCAAACACGTTGTTAACTTGCTCTGGTAACTCAAGAGGCAGTTTCTTTACCACTTGGTAATCTTCGATCTGATTGACCGTTGCATGCGGGGCATACAGGGCTAGTTTGCTCGCTTGCTCTTCGCTAATAAACACGTTTTCAATCTTAAGTAGATCTTTGTGTCCCAGTGCTGATGAAGGCAGGTTCAGACCAACAGTGACACGCTGCTGCGATTTATGCATTGAGAACAGCTTAAGCACCTTGATACCAATCTGTGCAGGGATGTGGTCGATAACAGTGCCGTTTTTAATTGCTTCAACCTGCAATTGAGTTTCTTTAGTCATAGTGATTACCTCGATTACAGTGTTTCGTTTAGGACAAGGGCGAGTAGAGCTTGACGTGCATAAACGCCATTCTCTGCTTGTTCAAAGTAGTAAGCGTGTGGTGTTTTATCGACATCAACCGTAATTTCGTCAACACGTGGTAGTGGGTGAAGGACTTTCAAGTTCTCACGCGCATCTTTTAGTAGAGCGGCATTTAGAATGTACGCAGACTTAATATGCGCATACTCAGATTCGTCGAAGCGCTCTTTTTGGACGCGAGTCATATACAGTACGTCTAGTTGTGGAATCACACTCTCCATATCCGTGTGTAGGCTGTATTCGATACCAGACTCATCTAGCTCTTCACAAATGTAATCTGGCATTGCGAGTGCTTCTGGCGCGATAAAGAAGAAGCGAACATTATTAAATTTCGCCAACGCCTGAGTCAGAGAGTGAACAGTGCGGCCATATTTCAGGTCACCAACGAAAGCAACATTGAGGTTATCAAGACGACCTTGCGTTTCTGCGATAGAGAATAAGTCGAGTAGCGTTTGGGTTGGGTGCTGGTTAGCGCCATCGCCACCATTGATTACTGGCACACCATTAGAGAACTCAGATGCCAGTCGAGCAGCACCTTCTTGAGGGTGGCGCATTACAAATGCATCAACATAAGATGAGATAACTTGTACTGAGTCTGCGAGCGTTTCCCCTTTCTTCGCCAGAGAAGTGTTGCCGCCGTTGTCGAAGCCAATCACATCACCACCGATGCGTTGAATCGCAGTTTCGAAAGATAAACGGGTACGGGTAGATGGCTCAAAGAAGCAGCTTGCAACGACCTTGTTTTTAATCAGCTCTGGCTGCGGATTTGCTTTTAATTCTCCCGCCGTTTTGACAATCAATTCCAGCTCTTCACGAGAAAGCTCAGGAATTGAGATAATATGCTTGTTATAAAGCGTGTTTGTCATAATCATCTTCCCAGTCATGAATTTTAGGCACAAAAAAGCCCCCCATTACGGGAGGCTTTAGAAATCGGTGGAAATAGAAAAAAACAGCCCAGATAAGCACGTTGGCTTACCCAGTGTAAGACGCTTTGTAGAGCACGAATTACGTGGCATTGTTTTTACTACCTCCAGACAAATTGCCGAGCATTATACGCTGAAGATTTGTTAACGCAAGCGATTACATCGAGGGTTTTAGTGTCGTTTAGCTCGGCCTCTTAAGCACCAAGTGTGGCAACCATCACAGCTTTAATCGTATGCATACGATTCTCTGCCTCATCGAAAACAATAGAGTGCTCTGACTCAAACACCTCTTCGCTAACTTCTAAGCCATTCATGCCGTATTTATCCGCGACCTGTTTACCTATGACGGTCTCGTCATTGTGGAAGGCAGGTAAGCAGTGCATGAATTTCACTTGAGGGTTACCTGTCTTTGCAATCACATCCATGTTGACTTGATAAGGGGTCATTTTGGCGACACGCTCATCCCAAGCTTCCGGCGCTTCGCCCATTGAGACCCAAACATCGGTATAGAGGTAATCACAACCTTTGACGCCTTCTTCGACATTTTCAGTAAGAGTGATTTTAGCGCCAGTATGCTGGGCAATCTCTTGGCAGGTGACAACCAACTCTTGCTCTGGCCAGAAATCTTTCGGTGCGACGAGGCGAATGTCCATTCCCATCTTAGCGGCGCCAACTAACAAGGAGTTGCCCATGTTATTGCGCGCATCACCTAAGTAGGCGAATTTAATCTCATGCAGTTGCTTGCCACGACCGTGCTCAAGCATAGTGAGGAAATCCGCTAGGATCTGAGTTGGGTGGAATTCATCAGTGAGGCCATTCCATACGGGTACGCCTGCATGAGCGCCAAGTTCTTCAACGATTGGCTGGCCGAAGCCGCGATACTCTATTCCATCGTACATACGACCTAATACACGCGCAGTGTCTTTCATTGACTCTTTATGTCCGATCTGAGAACCCGATGGGCCGATATAAGAGACCTGTGCACCTTGATCAAATGCCGCGACCTCAAAAGCACAGCGCGTACGTGTAGAGGCTTTCTCGAAGATCAAAGCGATGTTTTTGCCGACCAGTTTCTTTTGCTCAGTCCCAGCGTATTTGGCCTTTTTTAAGTCAGCCGATAGATCGAGTAAAAACTGGATCTCTTTAGGGGAGAAATCGAGTAGCTTAAGGAAGTTTCGGTTACGTAGATTAAAGGCCATGCTCCAGTCCTTGAATGTTCATTCATTATTATGGCCTTAGTTAATCATATTTAACTATCATTTGTGAATAATTATTTTAATAAAGTGCCGAGATATGAATTATATCTCGGCAAATGTGATTATAAATTCTCTTCGGCAAACTCTGCTAAGCGACTGCGAACCACACCGTTAAGGTGAATGTTGGCACTGCCTTCAAAGTTTTTGAAGCGTTCGACCATGTAAGTCAGACCCGATGTCACAGGGGTTAGGTAATGTGAATCTATCTGAGCCAAGTTACCTGAGCAGACGATCTTGGTACCTTCACCACAGCGAGTGATGATGGTTTTGATCTGTGATGCAGTGAGGTTTTGACATTCATCGAGCAGAACAAAGGCATTTTGGATCGAGCGTCCGCGCATAAAATTGATCGACTTAAACTGAATATTGGCTTTATCGCAGATATACTTAAGCGAGCCTTCAGTACAATGATCATTCTTATGCAGCGCCTCTAAGGTATCGGTCACCGCCGCCAGCCAAGGCATCATTTTTTCCTCTTCACTGCCGGGTAAGAAACCTATCGCTTCACCAATATCAGGCGTGTTGCGGGTAACAATGATCTTATCAAAGATGCCTTTCTCTATGGTTTGCTCTAGGGCAGAGGCCATAGCCAGTAGGGTCTTACCACTACCAGCGGCACCAGTTAAGATCACCAAGTCGATATCGGGATCGAGCAGAGCATCCAGAGCCATGCCTTGGTAGATATTTTTCGGTGTGATATCCCAAGCTCGGCGATGCATCATGCGTTCACGGCTAAGATCCTTGATAGTGATTTTATCCGCTTCGATCTCTTCAACTCGTCCGGCAAAATCACTCTCTTCATCAATGACATATTGATTGATATAAGTGGGCTCGAACGGGGCTCTATCTAAGGTGTGATAGGTGCGGCCTGCGAGATTCTTGCTCTCTACATTGTCAATGTTGCTCCAGAACTCACCTTCGATCTGTTGAAAGCCCTTGGTGAGATACTGAACATCATCAATCAGTTGGTCGGTACGATAATCTTCGACAAAACGCACCCCTGCGCCTTTGGCGCGCAGGCGCATATTGATGTCTTTGGTGACCAAAATGACTTCACGCGGAGCGCGTTTATTTTGTAGGTATAGCACTCCGTTAAGAATGCGATTGTCACCGGCTTTATCGGCAAAGGCTTTAACGGTTTCTTGCAGTTCAAAGTCAGCCAAAATCGCGATATGACCAGTGGCCTCTTTGTCTTTGTTGATAGGAATGCCTTCCGAAATCTCGTCTGGCGTGGCGTCTTTAAACATGGCTTCGAGTGCACGTATTGCCACACGGGCATCACGAGCAACGTCGCGTTTACTGTCTTTAATCCTGTCGAGCTCTTCGAGGACAGTCATCGGGATGACTACATCGTGTTCTTGAAATGAGTAGATGGCTAGTGGTTCGTGTAGCAGAATATTGGTGTCTAGGACAAAAAGCTTCCGGTCTGTGTCACCCATAAGCGTCTCCTTGCCGCGCTGCGGCTTGCTTACCCCTCATACTTTTGCATGAAGTGGTCTACCTGCGGTTGCTTGCAGTAATGTAGCCTGGCAATCAGAGTACGCTGATGGTTTGACTACAAAAACTGCAAACCCGTGTTGATCGTCATCCTATCAAATGCATCTCTCGTGCCAGCCAGAAACTTGACGCTAAATGATGCACTTTCATCAATAAGTATAAGCACGTTTTTCAACACTCTTGTTTAGAAGTGCCACTGATTTCTTACACTTTGATGTCATCCTCATGTTGGACAAAAAATTGTTGGTTTTTGAGGCCTTTGTACGTGACCAATGTCACAGCTTCGAGTAAGATTAGCGACCTTTTTCCGCGCAACGGCTGACACCTTTGTTTCCTCGTCAGTTGCCTTTCAAGTTGCGTAAGAGTTACTAAAATAAATAGACCCATTTTTGAATTAATAGATGAGGTAGTCGATTCATGACATTTGCTTTGGGCCAGCGCTGGATCAGCGATACGGAAAGCGACCTAGGTTTAGGAACCGTTGTAGCATTGGATGCTCGTACTGTGACACTAATGTTTGCAGCTTCTGAAGAGAACCGAGTTTACGCTCGAAATGAGGCGCCCGTAACCAGAGTAACCTTTAATGTTGGCGATGTAATTGATAGCCAAGAAGGATGGTCTCTTAAAGTTGAGCAAGTGGTCGAAGACCAAGGGCTATTTAGCTATGTTGGTGTACGCGAAGACAGCGGTGAAGAAGGTGTAATTCTGCGTGAAATTATGCTGAGCAACCAGATTCGTTTTAACAAGCCACAAGATAAACTGTATGCAGGTCAGATCGACCGCATGGACAACTTTGTGCTGCGTTATCGTGCATTGATGAACCAATATGAACAGCACAGAAGCCCAATGCGTGGCTTGTGTGGTATGCGTGCAGGCTTAATTCCTCATCAGCTTTATATTGCTCATGAAGTCGGTCGCCGTCATGCGCCTCGCGTTCTATTAGCCGACGAAGTAGGCCTAGGAAAAACCATCGAAGCGGGGATGATCATTCACCAGCAAGTGCTGGCAGGTCGTGCTGAACGTATCCTAATCGTGGTACCAGAAACACTACAGCACCAATGGCTAGTTGAGATGATGCGTCGATTTAACCTGCATTTCTCTATCTTTGATGAAGAACGTTGTATCGAAGCATTTGCTGACTCTGACAACCCTTTTGATACTCAGCAATATGTGCTGTGTTCCCTTGATTTCCTACGTAAGAGTCGTAAGCGTTTTGAGCAAGCTTTAGAAGGTGAGTGGGATCTCCTTGTCGTAGATGAAGCTCATCACCTTGAATGGAGCCCAGAACAGCCTAGTCGTGAATACCAAGTGGTCGAAGGATTAGCTGAGCGTACTCCAGGTGTTTTACTGCTAACCGCAACACCAGAGCAGCTAGGTCGTGAAAGTCACTTTGCCCGTCTACGTCTATTAGACTCAGACCGTTTCTTTGATTACCAAGAGTTTGTTAAAGAAGAAGAGCAATACGCACCAGTCGCCGATTCAGTGAGTGCCTTGTTCTCAGGTCAATTACTAGAGAATCAAGCCAAGAACCAAATTACAGAGCTCCTTTCAGAGCAGGATGTAGAGCCGCTGTTTCGCATCATTGAAAGCGATTCAGATGAAGAAGCCAAAGCGGCCGCGCGTCAGGAATTGATCGACAATCTGATGGATCGTCACGGCACAGGTCGCGTTTTGTTTAGGAACACACGTGCGGCAATCAAAGGATTCCCGCAGCGTAACGTTCATCTATTACCTATGCCAATCCCACAGCAGTACACCACCTCTATGCGTGTATCTGGCATGATTGGTGGCAAGATTAGTCCTGAAGCTCGCGCCTTAAAAAATCTTTATCCAGAGGAGATCTTCCAAGAGTTTGAAGGGGATGACGCAAGCTGGTGGCAGTTTGATAGTCGTGTGAACTGGCTGCTAGAGAAGATTAAAGAGAAGCGTAGCGAGAAAATCTTGGTGATCGCTTCTCGCGCAAGTACCGCATTGCAACTTGAACAAGCGTTACGTGAACGTGAAGGCATTCGAGCGACAGTTTTCCACGAAGGGATGTCGATTCTTGAGCGTGATAAAGCTGCAGCTTACTTCGCACAAGAAGAAGGTGGTGCACAGGTTCTTATCTGTAGTGAAATCGGTTCAGAAGGTCGTAACTTCCAGTTTGCTAACCAACTGGTGATGTTCGATTTACCCTTTAACCCTGACTTGCTTGAGCAACGTATTGGCCGCCTAGACCGTATTGGTCAGAACCGCGATATTGATATCCATGTGCCTTACTTAGAAGGGACGTCGCAGGCTATTTTAGCGCGTTGGTTCGAAGAGGGGTTAAATGCATTTGCGGAAACATGCCCAACGGGACGTACCGTTTACGACAAGTACTCTGAGCGTTTAATTGAGATGCTGGCATCCGGTGATACCAGTGATCTTAATGAAGTTATTGCAGAATCTGCGGCGCTGAATAAAGAGCTTAAAGCGCAACTTGAGCAAGGCCGTGACCGTCTGCTTGAGATGCACTCAAATGGCGGCGAAAAAGCACAAGCGATTGTCGATAAGATTGCAGCGACCGATGGTGATACTAACCTAGTTACTTTTGCTTTGAGCCTGTTTGATACGATTGGCTTAGACCAAGATGACAAAGGTGAGAATGCGCTCGTTGTGACGCCATCTGAGCATATGTTAGTGCCAAGTTATCCTGGCTTACCGTACGAAGGTGCAACCATTACCTTTGACCGCGAAACAGCACTATCGCGTGAAGATATGAACTTCATCAGCTGGGAGCACCCGATGATTCAGGGTGGCATCGACTTACTGATGAGTGAAGGTGTGGGGACGACGGCGGTTTCTCTACTTAAGAACAAAGCACTGCCTGTTGGTACCATGCTGTTAGAGCTTGTCTACAAAGTTGATGCTCAGGCACCTAAGCGCAGTGGTATTAGCCGTTTCTTACCGACAACACCTATCCGCATTATGCTTGATGGTAAAGGTAACGACTTATCCTCACAGGTAGAGTTCGAGAGCTTCAACCGTCAGCTAAGCCCAGTGGGTCGTCATATCGCAACTAAGCTAGTCGCTTCGGTTCAGGCACAAGTCCACCAATTGGTTGAAGCTGGCGAAAAGCTGATTGTTGAAAAAGTTGATGCGATCCGTAATCAGGCTCAGCAAGAGATGCAAGCAAGCTTGAACAGTGAGCTAGAGCGTCTACAAGCTTTGAAAGCGGTTAACCCAAACATTCGTGACGAAGAGATTGAAGCGATTGATGGGCAAATTAAAGAGCTTACGGGCTACATCGGCCAAGCTCAGTATCAGTTGGATTCGTTACGTATGATAGTTGTTAGTCATAATTAGTGATTAGACAGTAAGTATGTATTAAACCCAGCATTCTGCTGGGTTTTTATTGGATAGATATTATGGCAATGACTGAATACAACCCGCCGCAAGAGCCTTGGGTTGATGTGGTGTTTGAAGATGAGCATATCTTGGTGGCTAATAAACCATCGGGGCTTTTGTCTGTGCCGGGTCGTTTAGCAGAACATTACGATAGTTTGTGGTCGCGTTTAGTGGAACTCTACCCTGAGATCCAAGTGGTACATCGCCTTGATATGGATACATCGGGCTTGATGCTGTTGGCTAAACATAAAGAGGCAGAACGCTCGCTTAAGAAGCAGTTTCAATATCGATTGACGCATAAAGTGTACTACGCGCGTGTCTGGGGTCATATTGATAAGCCAGAGGGAGAGGTTGACCTGCCTTTGATCTGCGACTGGGAAAACCGCCCAAGGCAGAAAGTTTGCTTTGAACACGGCAAACCATCAAAAACTTTGTATCAGGTGGTCAAACGCGAAGAGAAAACCACGATTGTTAGGCTGCTACCGGTTACGGGGCGCTCCCATCAACTTCGGGTACATATGCAGGCATTGGGCTACCCGATCGTCGGTGACGAGTTTTATTCGCAAGGAGAGGCCTTTGAGTTTTCTTCGCGCTTAGAACTTCATGCAACTGAACTTAGTTTTTATCATCCTGAAACTGAGTTATTGCAAACTCGCTTTGTACCGTGTGATTTCTATCTTGAAGCGGAAGCGATGATCTTCAATTATTTTTCACTTGTGCGAGAATTACCAGACTATAAATTGCTGCCACGCCCATAATAATTCAAGAATAGATTCGGCAGCGCAAGGAGATCTTATGTCGCTGCCAACTGTTGTTTTTTTAGATCGTGCTACGATCCCAACTCAAATAGAGTTGCCTCATCTACCTTTCGATCATCAGTGGATCGAATATGACTTCACCGCACCAGAATTAGTTGTCGAAAGAGCCAAAGATGCCCAAATCGTTATTACTAATAAAGTCGTTTTGGATCGAGATGTCTTAGCTCAGTTACCTAACCTAAAGCTTGTCGCTGTCTCGGCTACAGGTTTCAACAATGTCGATACACTGAGTTGTAAAGAGCGCGGGATCGCGGTGACTAATGTTCAAGGTTATGCGACACAATCCGTTCCAGAGCATGTTATCGCAATGATGTTCGCATTGAAGCGCAACTTAAAAGGCTATCACAATGATATCGCTGCCGGAGAGTGGCAGCGCAATAAACAGTTTTGCTTTTTTACTCACCCAATCAGTGATACGGCGGGCTCGACAATGGGTGTGATTGGCGGCGGTGCGTTAGGCCAAGCAACAGCAGCCTTAGCTAAGGCATTGGGCATGCACGTATTGTTTGCTGAGCACAAAGGAGCGAAGGCGTGTCGTGAGGGCTATTTGCCTTTCGAGCAGGTGTTAGCTGTTTCAGATGTCCTGACTTTACATTGCCCACTGAACGAGCAGACAAGACACCTTATTGGTCGCCAAGAGCTGTCATCAATGAAACCTTCTAGTATTGTCATCAATACCGGACGTGGTGGTTTGGTCGATGAAGAAGCCCTAATTGATGCACTTAAGCATGGCGTGATAAGAGGCGCTGGGTTTGACGTGTTTACAGATGAGCCTGCGGATGAGTCCAACTCTTTGATTGCTAATATGCACCTACCAAATTTACTTCTTACCCCGCATGTTGCGTGGGGCAGTGACTCTTCGATTCAAAAGCTTGCCGATATTCTGATTGATAATATTGTTGCCTTTGTTGAGGGCAGAGAGCAAAACCGTATAGTCTAGTTCTCTAGTTCTCTAGTTCTCTAGTTCTCTAGTTCTCTAGTTCTCTAGTTCTCTAGTTCTCTAGTTCTCTAGTTCTCTAGTTCTTCCTTACGAGCCTTTAGCTCTGCCAAGCCTTGGTTGAATACTTTCATCAACGTCTGGGCCTCGGGGTGGGCTTTGGAAAACATTAGGTAGCTATCATTGGTTAGAAAAGGCTTTGGGTTGTAGGTGATCAATGCTTGAGTTTCCAGAGGTAGCTGGCTTAAAGAGTACAATCCAATATGTTTTTCCTCAGGGACTAAATCAACCCGACGGTATTTAAGTAGCTGGAAGGCTTTAGCTGGGCTTTCAACTCGATTCATGGCTATGGATTTATTCTCTAGCAACAGATCGAGCTCTGGGCCATAACTGTAACCGAGTCCACCACCAAGCAGTTTTCCTTCTAAGTCAGCTAAAGTTTGCCACTCAAAAGGTTTCTCAAGCAGATGAAAAAAGACAAACTGCTCTTGGGCTACCGGATCGCTGTACATAAAATATTCTGTGCGTTCTTCAGCATACATCCAAACGGCCGTTGCTACGTACTCGCCTTCACTCGCCTTCTTATAAGCCCTTTTCCAAGGGTAGAAGTCAAATTCGACTCGGTAGCCTTGATTAGCAAAAACTTGCTGGATCGTGTCACCTACCTGACCATAGTTATCAAGCTTTTCACCGATAAAAGGCGCCCAATTGCCTGCGGCTATTTTTATGACTTTAGAGGTATCACTGGCAAGAGACAAAGGAGAGAGCAACAGAAGCAGGGTGCTTGATAATAGCAAGTAATACGACATATAGGATCCTGCCTGATTTATCCTCTCTTAAAGTTAGAAGATAATCTACCAGTGACCAAGCCTAGGTTCAAAAACATCTCGATTCTTAAGTACGCAAAAAGGCTAAGTTGTGACAACAGGGTTTAATTACTTAAAGTACGCTATATGTAAAATTATTGTATTTACAGTCGCTGCTATTTGTGATGAATATCAACTGGTTGCGTATTAGTAAGACTGAGGTATAGACGTTGAAAATGAAATATAAGAGATTATTTGGCTTATGTTTTACTCAACAACGTCAGGAAAATGAAAATGGAACAAAAACATATAACTAATCCTATTGAATTTAGGGGAAAAGGGGGGGAGTTCTTTGGTATATGGATAGTCAATGTTCTACTAACCATCATCACCTTTGGCATCTATTCTGCTTGGGCTAAGGTCAGAACAAAGCGCTACTTCTACGGTAACACTTACGTCGATAGTGACAATTTTGAATATCACGCTCAGCCAATGCAAATTCTTAAGGGACGTTTAGTCGCAGTTGCTGTACTGGCAATCTGGGCTGTGGCCAACGCGTTTTTCCCAGTTGTGAGTGCGGTTCTACTACTGGTTTTCTATGTTGCTTTACCTTGGTTGCTTTGGAGCAATGCTCGATTTGATGCGGCAATGACGAGTTATCGCAATGTTCACTTCTCTTTCGACTCGTCATTGAAAGATGCCTACTTTGCTCTTATGGGGCGTGGATTAGCTGCGTTGCTTGCGGCTGCTGTATATATAGCAGTCATAGTAGCGGTTTCTAGCGCTTCTGCAGTAGCAGCGACGGTATTAGGTATTGCGTCTTTTGTTCTTATGGCTGCTTTATATGCTTGGGTTGCCGTTGGTGCACACAAGTACTTCTCTAATGGGTATCGTTACGGAGATTGGAAGTTCAGTGCTGAGCTGGAAACCGGATTCTTTATCAAAACTTACCTAAAAGCGATGGGCTTAGGAGTTGCAGCGTCTATTGTACTACTTATTGTGATGTCATTTACGGTATTCAGTGGTTTTGACTTTACCGCGATTCAGAATGGAGATTACAGCTCGCTGATGGGAGCATCTCAATTTACGGTCTTTATTATCGCCTACCTATCGCTCATCATTCTGACCATTGGACTGACGGCGTATACCACAACACGCGTGCGTAACTATATCTTTGAGCAACTTCAAGCTAAGTTGGAGCAAGAGTCTGATAGCCGTTACACTTTTAATTCGACTCTCACCGCACGAGGATACACTTGGTTGGTTGTTTCTAACTTTTTGCTTCAGGTAGTCACGTTAAGTATTGCTAGACCTTGGGTAATGGTGAGAACAACACGTTATGTTGCTGACAATACAGCGGTATTTGGTGATATGAGCTTGCTAAATGCGACAGATCAAGATTCTAAAGTCAAATCCGCGATATCGGATGAAGTTGCTCAAGCTTTCGACCTAGGTATTGGAATTAACTAATGTTGTTTGATGGGGTGGCGTTTCCGCCACGCAGTTCGGAGCGTCATCCTGCCAAATTGGATGTGTCACAAGCTAATGCCTTAAGTTTACGTGTTGATGGGAAAATTATCAGCTGTGACCTACGTTATGCTGACATTAGTGTTCCTGTTGGTAACTTACCTGTGCGATTCAAATTCCCTGATGGCTGGGTGTTCGTGGTTGAGAGAACTACAGAGGTCAGTCAGTGGTTGGTGCGTAATCGTAGAAGCAGCTTGGTTGATAAACTGGAAGCCAATTGGCTGGCTTGGTTACTATCCGCGGCTTTGTGTCTTTGTGTTGTTTTGGGGAGTTATTTTTATCTGCTGCCATGGACCAGTAATAAGGTCGCAAACGTCATCCCAGAGTATGCTGCTATCACACTAGGCGATAAGATGTTAGAAAGCTTTGATAATAGCTGGCAAGAAAGTGAATTGAGCCAGCAACAACAGCGAGAGATCCGTCAACGTGTCGTACAACATGTCTCGCAGTTGGATGCTTTGCCTTATCCCATTGAGGTAGTATTTCGTTCTTCAGAGCTTGGTGCGAATGCGTTTGCTTTGCCTGGTGGCAAGATCGTGTTACTTGATGACTTGGTGGCACTTGCTGAGAGCGAACAGCAGCTCGATAGCATCATTCTACATGAGCTAGGTCATGTTTATCATCGTCATATGATTAAGAAGTTGGTGCATTCGAGTTTACTTTCGGTTGGCGTCGCATTTTTAACAGGTGAAAGTTCGGGCGTAGTAGATAACTTAGCTGGGGTAGGTGTGTTTTTTCTTTCGAATGGCCACTCTCGTGAGGCTGAGTTGGAAGCGGATGCTTACGCTAGGCAAGCGATGGTTACTTTATATGGTAGCAGTGAGCCCATGGCAGAAATGTTCGAGTTATTTCAACAAGATGCGCTAGAAGTGCCAGAGTGGATGAGTACTCACCCTGACTTCAAGCAGCGAATTGAAGCGGCTCGTGAATGACGGCAACAAAAAAGGCAGCGAATTTGCTGCCTTTTGTTTAACTAACCACTGGCTTACAGCGCAGCGATAGTCGCTTTCTGCTCTTCAAGCTTAGCTAGTGTCTCTTGGTAACCCACTAGTTTTTCACGCTCTTTGGCAATAACTGCTTCAGGTGCTTTAGCAACGAAACCTTCGTTACCTAGCTTGCCTTCGATACGCTTGATTTCACCGTGCGTTTTTTGCACTTCTTTATCAAGACGAGCAAGTTCTGCATCTTTGTCGATAAGACCTGCCATTGGGATCATCAGCTCAGATTGACCCACTAGCTTAGTCGCACATGCAGGAGTCTCTGCATCTTGAGCCAGCACTGTTAGGCTATCTAGCTTAGCAAGAGAGTTCAGAACAACCTTGTTTGCTTCGATACGTGCAGCGTCTTTCTCGTTAGCAACCTTGATCATTACTTCTAGACCTTTGCTAGGTGCAATGTCGTACTCTGCGCGCAGGTTACGGATAGCCGTAATGAAAGTCTTAACCCACTCAATGTCTTCTACGATCTCAGCGTTGAAGTTCTCTTCGTTAAACTGAGGAAGCGCTTGAGTCATGATAGTGTCGCCTTCAACACCGTCTACTAGCGGCGTAACGCTCTGCCAGATAGATTCAGTGATGTAAGGTAGCACTGGGTGAGCAAGACGTAGTGTCTTCTCTAACACAGTGATCAGCATGTAGCGAGTCGCTTGTTGCTGAGCTTCTGTACCTTTCCAAAGAACGGGTTTAGTCAGCTCTAGGTACCAGTCACAGAATTGGTTCCAGATGAATTCGTAAAGCGTGTTTGCCGCCATGTCTAGACGGTAGTTGTCTAGGTGAGCGTTAAACTCTTTCGCTGCGAGTTCAAACTGAGATTCAATCCACTTATCTGCTAGAGAGAACTCCATGTTTGCACGCTCTTCAGCTGATAGTGACATGCCACAATCGTGCTCTTCCGTGTTCATCAGTACGTAACGGCTTGCGTTCCATAGCTTGTTACAGAAGTTACGGTAACCTTCAAGACGCTTCATGTCCCAGTTGATGTCACGGCCAGTTGAAGCCATAGCAGCAAGAGTGAAACGCAGTGCGTCAGTACCGTATGGTTCGATACCGTTTTCGAAAGTCTTACGGGTGTTCTTCTCGATCTTCTTCGCCAGCTGAGGCTGCATCATGTTGCCACAACGCTTCTCTACTAGAGACTCAAGGTCGATACCATCGATCATGTCGATCGGGTCAAGGACGTTACCTTTAGACTTAGACATCTTGTCGCCGTTTTCGTCACGGATTAGGCCCGTTACGTAAACAGTCTTAAATGGTACTTGAGACTTACCGTTTTCATCTTTGTTGAAGTGCATGGTCATCATGATCATACGTGCAACCCAGAAGAAGATGATGTCGAAACCGGTTACTAGAACGTCTGAAGGATGGAATGTCTTCAGGTCTTCAGTTTGCTCAGGCCAGCCCTGAGTACCGAACGTCCATAGCGCAGAAGAGAACCATGTATCCAGTACGTCGTCGTCTTGGCGAAGAACTACAACCGGTGCAAGGTTGTTGTTAGCACGTACTTCTTCTTCAGTACGACCTACATATACGTTGCCGTCGTTGTCGTACCATGCTGGGATACGGTGACCCCACCAAAGCTGGCGAGAGATACACCAGTCTTGAATATCACGCATCCAAGAGAAGTACATGTTTTCGTACTGCTTAGGAACGAATTGGATTTCACCATCTTCAACCGCTTTAACAGCTGGCTCTGCAAGAGGTGCAGCGCGCACGTACCATTGGTCGGTTAGCATTGGCTCGATAACTACGCCACCACGGTCACCGTAAGGAACGGTTAGGTCGTGATCTTTGATTTCATCAAGAAGACCAAGTTCTTCAAACTCAGCAACGATCGCTTTACGAGCAGCAAAACGCTCCATACCGTGGTATTTAGCAGGAAGTTCTGTTGAGTAAACATCGCTAGCTTCACCGTTAGTGGTGAATACTTCAGCCGCATCACGGATATCAGCGTTGAAAGTTAGGATGTTGATCATTGGTAGGTTGTTACGCTTACCAACTTCGTAGTCATTGAAATCGTGCGCAGGTGTGATCTTCACACAACCTGTGCCTTTTTCCATATCTGCGTGCTCATCGCCTACGATAGGGATCAGACGGTTAACGACAGGAAGTAGGATCTCTTTACCGATAAGATCTTTGTAACGTGGATCTTCTGGGTTAACAGCGACACCAGTATCACCAAGCATGGTCTCAGGACGTGTTGTTGCAACAACAATGTAGTCTTTACCTTCAGCTGTCTTCACGCCATTTGCTAGTGGGTAGCGGAAGTGCCACATGTGACCTTTTTTGTCTTTGTTTTCAACTTCAAGATCAGAAATTGCAGTGTGCAGTTTTGGATCCCAGTTTACTAGACGCTTACCACGGTAGATTAGGTCTTCTTCGTACAGACGAACAAATACTTCTTGAACAGCGTTAGATAGGCCATCATCCATAGTGAAACGCTCGCGGTCCCAGTCTACAGAAGCACCTAGGCGACGAAGCTGCTTAGTGATAGTACCGCCAGATTCGTTCTTCCATTCCCAGATCTTGTCGATGAAAGCATCACGACCGTAATCGTGTTTAGTTTTGCCTTCTTCAGCCGCGATCTTACGCTCAACAACCATCTGAGTTGCGATACCAGCGTGGTCAGTACCTACTTGCCAAAGGGTGTTTTTGCCCTTCATACGTTCAGCACGGATCAGAGTATCCATGATGGTGTCTTGGAACGCGTGGCCCATATGTAGGCTACCAGTGACGTTCGGTGGTGGGATCATGATGCTGTATGATTCTTTCGTCGTGTCACCGTGTGGCTTAAAGTAGCCTTTCTCTTCCCAAGCTTGGTATAAAGCTTGTTCAATTGAAGTTGGGTTATATGTCTTTTCCATAGCTATAGATATTCTGCTGATAGGTCTGGTTTAATTCTAAGTCAATCTTTATAAGTGAGGGATCTCTAACAAGATCGCCTTAGCTATAAGGATTGACCGGTTGTGTTTGTTGCTGCTAGCTGTGAGCGATCTCAATCGTTTGTAGCTGATAGCCCGCTTGGCGGTAGATTTTATATCTTTCTCGCGCCAGTTGCTTGGCTTTTTCTTCGCAAGGGACGAAGTCTACCACCTCTGCAAACTTGTTCGCAAAGGTTGTCTCATTTTCCGCCAAATTTATTACCAGTTGTCGGTTCCAAGAAGGTTTAACCCCTTGGTAGCCAATCTCGATGTTGGTGCCGTATCTTGGCCCTTCACCCACTAGATTATGGGCAACAAATTGTTTGGCATCGACTTGCCAGAAAAATTCAGCGATTTGTTCAGCGTGAGATTTATCGTTGCAATTGAGATAAACCTTAGCACCTTGCTTGGCGAAATGATGCGCAAGAAACAATACATATAAACCAAACCCCTGAGCTTCAGCCTGAGGAGAGTCTGGATTGATAATGTAAAAGGTTGCATTCGCCATAACTGCTCGCTGTTAGTAGATACAAAAAAGGGCCTTGCGGCCCTTTTTAAGATTGTGAGGATTATTCCTCTGTCTCTTGGCCACTGCGATTAAGCAGGAATTGGACAAGCATTGAGACTGGACGGCCAGTCGAGCCTTTCGCAGCACCTGATTTCCACGCAGTACCTGCGATATCAACGTGCGCCCAGTGGTATTTCTTGGCGAACTTAGATAGGAAGCAACCCGCAGTGATAGTACCGCCAGGGCGACCACCAATGTTTGCCATATCAGCAAATGGGCTCTTAAGTTGCTCGTGGTACTCGTCTGCCATAGGTAGACGCCATGCCCGATCACTCGCTTGCTCAGAAGCATTCACTAGCTCGTGAGACAGTGGGTTGTGGTTAGAGATAACACCACTAATATGGTGACCTAGTGCGATAACACAAGCTCCCGTTAACGTTGCAACGTCAACCACACACTCTGGCTCGTAGCGTTCTACGTAAGTCAGCGCGTCACATAATACCAGACGACCTTCAGCATCTGTGTTGAGTACTTCAACGGTTTGGCCTGACATCGTAGTTAGAATGTCACCTGGACGGTAAGCGTTGCTACCAGGCATGTTTTCACAACCAGCAAGAACAGCAACCACATTGATTGGTAGGTTTAGTTTTGCCAGTGCTTTCATTGTACCGAATACTGATGCCGCACCACACATGTCGTACTTCATCTCATCCATACCTTCGCCAGGTTTCAGTGAGATACCGCCTGAATCGAAAGTAAGACCTTTACCAACAAGGACAATTGGTTTCGCTTCTGGATCTGGGTTGCCCTTGTATTCCATGATTGACATCATAGATTCGTTCTTAGAGCCACGACCTACCGCTAGGTATGAAGTCATGCCCAGTTTTTCCATCTCTTGCTCACCAATGATCTTGGTTGTCACTGTCTCGTAGTCGTCAGCTAGGCGACGCGCTTGAGAAGCAAGGTAAGCAGGGTTAGCGATGTTTGGTGGCATGTTGCCAAGATCTTTTGATGCTTTAACGCCAGAAGAGATAGCAAGACCGTGCGCGATCGCTTTCTCACCTAGGTTTAGCTCACGACGCGTAGGTACGTTAAATACCAGTTTACGTAGTGGTCGACGAGTTTCTGGCTTTTGGCTCTTGAACTGATCGAAGGTGTATAGACCATCTTTTGTTGCTTCAACCGCTTGGCGAACTTTCCAGTAAGTATCACGGCCTTTAACGTGCAGTTCTGTTAAGAAACATACCGCTTCCATTGAACCTGTTTCGTTAAGAGTGTTGATAGTCTTTTGGATTATCTCTTTGTATTGACGCTCACCCAGTTCACGCTCTTTACCACAACCAACCAGTAAAACGCGCTCAGACAGTACACCTGGTACTTGATGAAGCAGTAGCATCTGCCCCGGTTTTCCTTCTAGGTCACCACGGCGAAGTAGTGAACTAATATAGCCATCGCTGATTTTATCTAGCTGCTCGGCAACTGGAGAAAGGCGACGTGGCTCGAACACGCCCACAACGATACATGCGCTGCGCTGTTTCTCTGGACTGCCACTTTTTACACTGAACTCCATGCGTACTCCTACATCCTGAAGACAAATAGAACTAAATGTTAGATAATGCCGTCTTACTTGTTGATTCCTTACTCGGAACTATTCTTAAATAAGCGCATTAACAGTTAGCCAAAAATTTAAAAATAAAAGGTTCAACGGGAAATTATAGTGATTCAATTAAAAAAACAAGTTTTGTATAGGTAATTTCAGCGTGATTATTGTTAGATATTTGATCCGCGAGACACTCAAAAGCCAATTAGCGATATTTTTTATCCTGTTTTTAGTGTTCCTTAGCCAAAAATTGATCAAAGTTTTGGCCGATGCGTCGGATGGTGATATTCCCGCCAGCTTGGTCATGCACTATGTTGCTTTAAGCATGCCTTCAATGGGACTTTTGATGTTGCCGTTGAGTCTTTTCTTGGGGATCTTGCTCACTTTTGGTCGTTTATACGCAGAAAGTGAAATTACCGTGATGAATGCGACGGGGATTGGTAATAAGTTCTTGATCCGAGCAGCTTTATACCTAGCCGTTATTACCGGTGCGATTGCGGGTTTTAACTCTTTCGTTTTTGCTCCTTATAGCCAAGACCAACTGGTTAAGCTGCAAGAAGAAACAGCGGCAGAGAACAGTGTCGATTTGCTGAAGAAAGGCCACTTCCAAGGCACGCCAGATGGTTCTTCAGTGGTTTTCATTGACGATATTGATGGCAAGAAACTTAAGCACGTGTTTGTTGCCCAAATGCGCCCGCGTGATTCCATTCTTCCGAGTGTCTCTTTTTCTCAATCAGGAGAAGTGAAAGAACTCAGCGACGGACGACAAGTGATTCGTATGTACGATGGTGTTCGTTATGAAGGTGTTCCGACTCGTGTTGATTACATGGTGACAGATTTCGATCAGTACGAAGGTTTGATTGGTCAGCGTGATGTAAAGCCTCAAGGTCGTGACTGGGAAGCGATTCCTACTCTTGAACTGATGAAGAACCCAGATCCTCGCGCACAAGCAGAAGTTCAATGGCGTATCTCACTGGTTGTCTGTATACCACTACTGACGATGTTGGTTGTCCCTCTTTCTGCGGTTAACCCACGTCAGGGGCGATTTGCTAAAATGGGTCCGGCTATTTTAATCTATCTGGCTTATTTCTTGGCAATAAGTGCCACTAAGTCAGCGATCGAAGATGGTTCTATTCCTACTTTCGTTGGTATGTGGCCAATAAATGCTGCGCTACTCTTGACCGCGATTGGTATTAACTCGATGGACAGCATTCCTGTTCGCCGCTTCAAAGACAAACTAAGACAAAGAAAAAAGGCAGCGTAAGTCGTGTTTAAGATTCTCGATCTCTACATAGGTAGAACCATTATTGCCACCTCATCTTTGGTATTGGCAACCTTTGTCGGCCTTTCTGCGATCATCAAATACGTTGAGCAGTTGCGTAAAGTGGGCGAGGGGACGTATGACCTTGTGCAAGCTTTGCTGTTCGTTTTGCTCAGTATTCCACGTGATATTGAAATGTTCTTTCCAATGGCGGCATTGCTTGGTGCTCTGATTGGACTTGGTATGTTGGCCTCAAGCTCTGAGCTAGTGGTTATGCAGGCGGCGGGTTTTTCGAAACTCGACATTGGCTTATCGGTGCTGAAAACCGCTGTGCCCCTGATGATTATGGTCACTTTGCTTGGACAATGGGGCGCACCTCAAGCGCAAAAAGCGGCGCGTGATTTGCGTGCTTTTGCCACTTCGGGAGGTGCGATTATGTCAGTACGGACCGGAGTTTGGGCACGTGACGCCAATGACTTTATCTTTATTGGTAAAGTTGAGGACAGCAAAATCTATGGCATGAACATGTGGCGCTACGATGATGACAAGCGCTTGGAAAGCGTTGTTTATGCTGCGGAAGTCGAGTATGTGTCAGACAATACTTGGATGATGAAAGACGTTCAGTTAACTGAAATGGTGGACGAGGTCGAAATCTCCAAGCAAAGTCTCGCTGAGTATAGTTGGACGACTTCTCTGGCACCGGACAAGTTGGCGGTAGTGACGGTCAAACCAGAAGAGTTATCTCTAGGTGGGCTGTATGATTATGTCACCTACTTAAAAGCGTCTGAGCAAGATCCATCGCGTTATGAATTGGCCTTCTGGCGTAAGGTGACACAGCCCTTCTCCATTGCGGTGATGATGTTGATGGCACTGTCATTTATCTTTGGTCCACTGCGCAGTGTAACTATGGGTGCGCGTATTCTATCGGGTGTGATTGCCGGATTTACTTTCTATATATCGAGTGAATTCTTTGGCCCCCTCAGTTTGGTCTACAACATCCCGCCAGTATTTGGTGCAGTGATGCCTAGTATTGTGTTCTTAACGGTCGCCTTGTTGCTATTGCGTAGGAAGCTCTAAGCTAAATGTTTTCGCAATAAAGAAACGGCAGCCAATCCAATTGGCTGCCGTTTTTGTTTTCTATGGTATTAGGTCAACAGACCTTAGATATCACATCAACTTTTTCAGTCGATAAAGCTCTTCTAATGCTTGCCTTGGTGTTAAGTCATCAGGGTCAATCGCAGATAGTGCTTCTTCAACCTCACTTGGCTCTGGAATCAGACTAAGTTGGTTGGCGATGTCTACAGCACTTGAACGAGGTACACCTTCACCTTCTTGGCCTAACTGTTCTAGCTGTGTCAGCTTAGCGCGCGCGTTTTTAATCACACTCTTAGGTACGCCTGCCAAGCCCGCTACCGCTAGACCATAAGATTTACTTGCAGCCCCTTCTTGGACAGCGTGCATAAAGGCAATACTGTCGCCATGTTCCAATGCATCTAGGTGAACGTTGGCTAAGTGTGGGATCTGATTAGGTAGCTCTGTTAGCTCGAAATAGTGAGTCGCAAACAGGGTCATTGAGCCTAGCTCTTTAGCTAGCCACTCGGCACTTGCCCACGCAAGAGACAGTCCGTCATAGGTGCTGGTACCGCGACCGATTTCATCCATCAAAACTAAACTATTGGCTGTGGCGTTGTGGAGGATGTTTGCTGTCTCCGTCATCTCAACCATAAAGGTCGAGCGACCAGAGGCTAGATCGTCAGAAGCACCAATACGGGTAAAGATGCGATCAATAGAACCAATTTGAGCGGACTCTGCAGGCACATAAGAACCAATGTGGGCCATCAGCGCAATCAATGCGGTTTGGCGCATGTAAGTTGACTTACCACCCATATTCGGACCAGTAATGATCAACATTTTACGCTGTGGGTTTAGCTCAATAGGGTTGGCAATAAATGGGTCGTCCATTACTTGTTCAACCACAGGGTGACGGCCTGCTTGAATATGAATGCCCACTTCTTTAGTCAAAGTAGGACGACAGTAACCTAGGCTGTCTGCGCGCTCAGCTAAGTTTTGCAATACATCGATCTGCGACACCGCAGAAGCGACGTTTTGCATTTGTTCTAAATGTGGTAATAAGAGATCAAATAGCTCTTCCCAAAGCTGCTTCTCCAGAGCGAGTGCTTTCGACTTAGAGTTAAGCACTTTATCTTCATGCTCTTTGAGCTCTGGGATAATGTAACGCTCTGCATTTTTTAATGTCTGACGACGGACATAATGGGGAGGAACTAAATGGCTTTGACCACGGCTCACCTGGATGAAGAAACCATGTACGTTGTTGTAACCCACTTTTAGGCTATCGATACCGTGACGTTCGCGTTCATCCTGCTCCATTTGCTCAAGGTATTCTGTTGCCCCATCCGCTAGCTTACGCCACTCATCGAGTTCTGCGTTATAGCCTTCAGCAATCACACCACCATCACGAATAACGACAGGTGGGTTATCTTTGATTGCGCGCTCTAGTAGCTCACATACCTCGTCCATTGGCGCAGCGTACTGAGCCAGTTTGGATAAGTATGGGTGAGCCAATGAACTCATCGACTCTGCTAGCTCAGGTAATTGCTGCATCGCAAAACGAAGGCGAGCCATATCACGAGGTCTTGCACTACGTAGAGCTAAGCGAGCAAGAATACGTTCGATATCACCGATCTGCTTTAACACAGGGTGAAGATCAGCAAACAGTGACACTTCTTTTAATTCAGAAATAGCATCTAAACGATGATTCAGCGTGTCGATGTCGCGCATCGGCTGATGTAACCAACGTTTGAGCATACGGCTACCCATAGCTGTCGCAGTATGATCTAGCACTTCAGCTAAGGTGTTGTCTGTGCCGCCAGCCAGATTGTGAGTAATTTCTAGATTACGTCGTGTCGCGGCATCCAAAATAACGGAGTGATCTTGTCTGTCAAAGGTCAACGATCGAATGTGTGGTAGTGCGGTGCGCTGAGTATCTTTGACATATTGAATCAAACAACCTGCTGCGCAGAGTCCAAGTTTCGCGTGTTCCACTCCGAAACCCACAAGATCGCGCGTGCCAAATTGCTGGTTTAATTGCTGCTTAGCGGTATCAAGCTCAAACTCCCAAACTGGGCGACGACGATTACCGTTACGCGAAGACATCAGCTGAACAGGTTCAAAATCTTCCGGGAAAAGCAGTTCACGTGGCGAAGTGCGTTGCAGCTCTGCCGCCATCGCTTCTTCGGTTTCAGGTTCCATTAATTGGAACCGACCTGAGGTCACATCCAAAGTCGCATAACCAAATTTGCCGTCGTGGTAATAGATGGCAGCAATCAGGTTATCTAGCCTTTCAGAGAGCAGTGCCTCGTCGGTGACGGTACCCGGTGTGACAATGCGAACAACAGCGCGCTCAACTGGCCCCTTACTGGTTGCAGGATCGCCAATCTGTTCACAAATAGCGACAGACTCACCCAGTTGAACCAGTTTTGCCAGATAACCTTCCACGGCATGAAATGGCACACCGGCCATTGGGATAGGCTCGCCGGCAGAAGCGCCTCTCTTAGTCAGAGAAATATCGAGCAATTGAGATGCTCGCTTCGCATCATCGTAGAAAAGCTCATAGAAATCTCCCATCCGATAAAACAGCAAGATATCTGGGTTCTCAGCTTTGAGCTTGAGATATTGCTGCATCATAGGCGTGTGTTTTTGCTTTTCTTTTTCAGGTAACGCTTTCACAGTATAGATCTTTTGTTTATTCCTATTGCGGCTTAGGATACGTGAATAGCCTAAGAGCGAAAAGGTGTAATAAAGGGTTTTAGATATGGAATCACAGCAAAATCTCTCTCAACAGTTAGGTGAGTTGCTAAATCATCATAAATTAGTCATGACCACCGCCGAATCTTGCACTGGTGGCGGTGTTTCTGCGGCAATTACTGATATTGCTGGCAGCTCAGCTTGGTTTGATCGCGCGTTTATCACCTATAGCAATGAAGCCAAGATGGAGATGCTCGGCGTGTCAGCGGCAACACTCGAACAGTTTGGCGCGGTTAGTGAACAAACTGTAGTTGAGATGGTTGAGGGGGCGATACAGAACTCAAATGCTAATATTGGCGTTTCAATCAGCGGTATCGCAGGGCCTGGAGGCGGTACTGATCTGAAACCAGTTGGAACCGTTTGTTTTGCTTGGGCTGATTCTAGCGATTGGAAAAAAGTAGAGACAGTGCGCTTTTCAGGCGACCGTGCGCAAGTTCGCCTACAGGCAGTCGAACACGCGTTAAAAGTACTGTACGTAGAACTGTCGGCAAGAAATAAATAGGCTGCCCTGAAAAATAAATGCTTTTAAAATTAGGTGGATATCACCAAAAGCTAAAAAAAAACCATACAGGTATAGACACTGTATGAATCAACAGTATAATGGCTTGCATTGATTGTTCAGTCACTGAGCTGAACGGAAGAATTAGATTGATAATCATCAGCACGAAATAGATGAATCATTTGGAGAAAGTGATGGACGAGAACAAACAGAAAGCGCTCGCCGCTGCGCTAGGTCAGATTGAAAAGCAATTCGGTAAAGGTTCAATCATGCGCCTTGGTGACAACCGCGCAATGGACGTAGAAACTATCTCTACAGGTTCACTTTCTTTGGATATCGCTTTGGGTGCTGGTGGCCTACCTATGGGTCGTATCGTAGAAATCTACGGTCCAGAATCTTCAGGTAAAACGACGCTGACACTTGAGTGTATTGCAGCAGCGCAAAAGCAAGGTAAAACTTGTGCCTTTATCGATGCTGAGCACGCTCTTGATCCTGTTTATGCTAAGAAGCTAGGTGTTGATATTGACGCGCTATTGGTTTCTCAGCCCGATACAGGTGAACAAGCTCTAGAAATCTGTGACGCGCTAGCACGTTCAGGCGCTATTGACGTAATGGTCGTCGACTCAGTTGCAGCATTAACTCCTAAAGCTGAAATCGAAGGCGAAATGGGCGACAGCCACATGGGTCTTCAAGCGCGTATGCTTTCTCAAGCAATGCGTAAGCTAACGGGTAACCTGAAGCAGTCTAACTGTATGTGTATCTTTATTAACCAGATTCGTATGAAAATTGGTGTGATGTTCGGTAACCCAGAAACAACCACAGGTGGTAACGCGCTTAAGTTCTACGCATCTGTTCGTCTTGATATTCGTCGTACTGGCTCTATCAAAGAAGGTGACGAAGTGGTTGGTAACGAAACTCGCATCAAGGTTGTTAAGAACAAGATTGCGGCACCATTTAAGCAAGCTGAAACGCAAATCCTTTACGGCGCAGGCTTTAACCGTGAAGGTGAGCTAATCGACCTAGGCGTTAAGCACAAGCTAGTTGAAAAGGCGGGTGCTTGGTACAGCTACAACGGCGATAAGATCGGTCAAGGTAAAGCGAACGCTGGTAAGTTCCTACGCGAGAACCCGCAAGCTGCACAAGCGATCGATGCTAAGCTACGTGAAATGCTACTGTCACCAGCTGAAGTTCAGCCAGATGATGCTGAGCTAGGTGAAATGCCAGAGCAAGAGCTATAAGCTAGCTCACTACTCATTGTTTAAGCCCTGCCTATGTGCGGGGCTTTGTTGTATTTAGAATTTAGAAATTTATTTCAGATGTTTCAAAGAAAGCCACCGACATTATCGAGCAAAGAAGCCGCTATTCAATTGCTAAGTCGCCGAGATCATGGTGAATACGAGCTATACCAGAAATTAAGCCTGAAAGGTTATGAACAAGACGCTATTCAAGAGGCCGTGAACTTTTGTATCGATCACAATTATCTTGATGATCTGCGTTATGCCAAAAGCCAAATACGTCAACATGTCTACAAAGGCCATGGAGAGAGGCGCATCCGACAAGAATTGCAGCAGAAAAGAGTCGCGGACTCGGTGGTGGACAAAGCAATGGAAGAAGAACCACAAGATTGGTTCGAGTTAGCAAAACTAGCCGCAGAGAAGAAATTTAAAGGGATTAAAGCGAAAGACCAAAAAGAGTACGCCAAACAGGTGCGTTTTCTTCAATATCGTGGTTACAGCTTTGAACAAATTAGCTATGCGCTTAGCGCTAATGATGAGGACTGAAGTCGAATAACTCATCAATTTAAAGATTTGCGATGAATTAACACATCAATCTGCTCTTTTCTGCGAGAAAACTAGTCGTAGCGTTAACCATGATCTACAATAGCGCAAAATTCTAACTCGACTATTTTCAGGAAGAGCTGCATGTACATGAGCACTGATGAGGTTCGTAACGCGTTCCTTAAGTTCTTTGAAAGCAAAGGACACCAAATCGTAGACAGTTCATCGTTGGTTCCGCATAACGATCCAACCCTGCTATTTACAAACGCAGGTATGAACCAATTTAAAGATTGCTTCTTAGGTGCCGAAAAGCGTGCCTACACACGAGCAACTACGGCTCAGCGTTGTGTACGTGCGGGTGGTAAACATAACGACTTAGAGAATGTTGGTTTCACAGCTCGTCACCATACGTTTTTCGAAATGCTCGGTAACTTCAGCTTTGGTGATTACTTCAAAGAAGACGCGATTGCGTTTGCTTGGGAGTTCCTGACTAAGACTCTTGGTCTACCAGAAGAGAAGCTACTGGTGACGGTATACGAAACAGATGACGAAGCATTCGAGATCTGGAACAAGAAAGTAGGCGTGCCTGCTGACAAGATCGTTCGCATTGGCGACAAAGAAGGTGGCAAGAAGTTCGAGTCTGACAACTTCTGGACGATGGGCGATACAGGTCCTTGTGGTCCATGTACAGAAATCTTTTACGATCACGGTGAGCATATCTGGGGCGGTCGTCCTGGTACTCCAGAAGAAGACGGTGACCGTTTCATCGAGATCTGGAACAACGTATTCATGCAGTTTAACCGTCATGCAGATGGCACGATGGAGCCACTACCTAAGCCTGCTGTTGATACAGGTATGGGTATTGAACGTATTTCTGCAATCATGCAAGGCGTTCACTCAAACTACGAAATCGATGTATTCCAAAAGCTAATTAAAGCGACGGCTGAGGTTGTCGGTCACGACGATCTATCAAACCAGTCTCTACGCGTTATTGCTGACCACATCCGTTCTTGTTCATTCCTAATCGCTGATGGCGTTATGCCTTCAAACGAAGGTCGTGGTTACGTCCTACGTCGTATTATTCGTCGTGCCGTTCGTCACGGTAACAAGTTGGGCGCACAAGGCGTATTCTTCCACAAACTTGTTGGTGTACTTGCTGAAGTGATGGGCAGCGCTGCAGAAGAACTTAAGAAACAGCAAGAGCTTGTTGAGAAAGTACTTCGCATCGAGGAAGAGAACTTTGGTCGCACACTAGAGCGCGGCATGGTGATTCTTAATGAAGCACTTGATGTACTTGAAGGCAAAGAGCTAGACGGTGAAACAGTCTTCAAGCTTTACGATACTTACGGTTTCCCTGCTGACTTAACTAACGATGTGGCTCGTGAGCGTGACTTTACAATTGACGAAGCTGGCTTTGAGAAAGCGATGGAAGAGCAGCGCCAACGTGCTCGCGAAGCAGGCCAGTTTGGTACTGACTACAACGCAACGATCAAAACGGAAGCTGAGTCTGAGTTCTGTGGCTACACAGGTACCGAAGGTAAGAGTAATGTTGCTGAAATTTTCGTTGATGGTGAAGTAGTAGAGGCTCTATCGGCAGGCGACAAAGCGATCATCATCCTTGGTGAAACGCCATTCTATGCTGAGTCTGGCGGTCAATGTGGTGACGCTGGTGTTCTGAAGACTGAATCTGGTCTGTTTAAAGTAGAAGATACTCAGAAGTTAGGTAACGCAATTGCGCACCACGGTGTTCTTGCGGAAGGCGTTCTAGCGAAGGGTGATGAAGTACAAGCGACCGTTGATGCTGAGCGTCGTGCATCGATTTCTCTCAACCACTCTGCGACTCACCTATTACACGCAGCGCTACGTTCAGTACTAGGTGAACACGTTACGCAGAAAGGCTCGCTAGTTAAACCTGAAAACCTACGTTTTGACTTCTCACACCTAGAAGCGGTAACGCCAGCAGAGCTAAAAGAAGTTGAGCGCCTAGTGAATGCTCAAGTTCGTCGTAATCACGTTATTGAAACTAACGTAATGGACATCGAGTCAGCGAAGCAGAAAGGTGCAATGGCACTGTTCGGCGAAAAGTATGATGATGAGGTTCGCGTTCTATCAATGGGTGAGTTCTCTACCGAGCTTTGTGGTGGTATCCACGCATCAAACACGGGTGATATTGGCCTATTCAAGATCACTTCTGAAGGTGGTATCGCAGCAGGTATCCGCCGTATCGAAGCAGTAACAGGTGAAGCGGCACTAGACGCAATCGAAGCTCAACAAGCAAAGTTTGAAGAGAAGCTTGCAGAGTCAGCGTCGAAAGCAAAATCGCTAGAGAAAGAGATTCAGAAGCTTAAAGACAAGATGGCTGCAGCGGAAAGTGCCAACATCATGGCGAAAGCTCAAGAGATCAACGGCGTTAAAGTACTTATCGCAGGTATGGAAGGAGCGGATCCTAAGAACCTTCGTACTATGGTCGACAATGCTAAAAACCAAATGGGCAGCGGCGTTGTAATGATTGCCAACGTTAACGGTGACAAGATTGGTTTAATCGCGGGTGTGACTAAAGATCTTATCGGCAAAGTAAAAGCCGGTGACCTAGTGAAGATGGTTGCTGAGCAGGTTGGCGGTAAGGGTGGCGGTCGTCCTGATATGGCTCAAGCGGGTGGTACTGACGTTGCTGCTCTGCCTGAAGCAATGAAGACAGTTCAGCCATGGCTAGAAGAACGTCTTTAATTAAAAATTAAACGATTCTTACGCTCAATCAGTTATTTGATTGAGCGTAATTTTTTTCTGACAACCAAGTGCTTTAATTGATGCTCACAATGAACATCAAGTAAGTCACTTGGTTTTTGTTATAACTACTGCAAGCAATATTCAACATATTGAATGTGGTTCGAATGAGACTTTGGTCTCGGGAAGGTGAAGACTGGTGAAAAAGCCCCTTATCGTGCAAAAGTTTGGTGGAACTTCTGTGGGTTCAATAGAAAGGATCCATAAGGTCGCTGAACACATCATAAAGGCGAAAAATGATGGTAATCAAGTTGTCGTAGTCGTATCGGCAATGTCTGGTGAAACAAACAGATTGATGGACTTGGCTAAACAGGTAGACAGTGTGCCTACCGCGAGAGAACTTGATGTTTTGCTCTCTGCTGGTGAACAGGTGTCGATGGCACTGCTTGCAATGGCTCTAAATAAACTAGGCTATGCAGCACGTTCACTTACCGGAGCACAGGCGTGTATTGTGACTGACAATCAGCACAATGACGCAACGATTAAACAAATTGATACGACCGCGATAACTCAACTCCTTGAACAGGATCAAGTTGTAATCGTCGCCGGTTTTCAAGGTGTGAATGATAACGGGGATATCACAACTCTTGGTCGAGGTGGCTCAGATACCAGTGCGGTAACGCTTGCTGGAGCGCTTGAAGCGGATGAGTGCCAGATTTTTACTGACGTTGACGGTATTTATACTTGCGATCCGCGCGTGGTCGCCAATGCACAAAAATTAGATGTCATCGATTTCCCTTCGATGGAAGAAATGGCCCGTAAAGGGGCTAAAGTGCTGCATCTACCTTCAGTCCAGTATGCATGGAAACACAATGTACCGTTGCGGGTATTATCGACATTCGATGTCAACGCTGGCAGCTTGGTTAAAGGTGAAGAGTGTCAGTCTGCGGTGTGTGGCGTCGCTATTCAACGCGATATGTGTTTGATCAGAATTGAAAAAGCTGCCTTAGCCAGTATGAAAAAACAGTGCCAGATGCTAGGCGTCACAATTTGGAATGTGATCGAGCATGCAGAATGGATAGGTGTAGTGATAAAACACGACGCTTATGCAAAACTGGAACTGGTTTTCGGTGACAAAATCCGTAATAGTGACTCAGTAAGCTTACTAACAGCAGTTGGTCTACATGTCGAAGGACTGGTTGAAAGATCATACGCGTTGTTGACGGAGCAGGGGATTGAGGTTGAGCACTACGCAGTTAATCCACAATCTTTGATGCTTGTCCTGTTACCAGAATGTGTCGACAAAGCGGCTAACATACTGCATGATGCTTACATAACTTCTGCGGAGGCAGTCGACTGCCGACAAAAACATGCCTTTTTAGGCTAGATTCGAGCCACAATAGAGTTTACGAAAATATAACTTTTGTTGGATAATAGCCGCGTAGCAAGATAAATCAGAGATTACTCAAGGAGCACAGAATGCTAATTTTAACTCGCCGCGTTGGCGAAACTCTCATGATCGGTGATGAAGTAACAGTAACTGTACTAGGTGTTAAAGGTAACCAAGTACGTATCGGTGTAAATGCACCGAAAGAAGTGTCTGTTCACCGTGAAGAAATCTACATGCGCATTCAGGCAGAAAAAGGTAATGGTAACGTTGCATCAGGCAACTACTAATTACACGAAGAGGCTGACATTTTGTCAGCCTTTTTTGTGCGACAAAGGCAACTAAACATAGGAAAAAGAGCGAATTAACATCGCTTTGATTAAATAGCCAACGGTTGAATGACTTTTTGCTATTTTTGCCAAGAAAATGTTTGACATATTTTTGGTAAATCGTAATATGTGCCTCCGCAAGACGGTGAGGTGGCCGAGAGGCTGAAGGCGCTCCCCTGCTAAGGGAGTATACGGTTTGTAGCCGTATCGAGGGTTCGAATCCCTCCCTCACCGCCATTCTTGCTTCTTCCTCGGAAGAATTGTTCTTCGGAACAGCTTTAAAACAACTTTCTTTAGCAAGAAAGCATAGCGCGTCCTTAGCTCAGCTGGATAGAGTACCTGGCTACGAACCAGGCGGTCGGAGGTTCGAATCCTCCAGGACGCGCCATAATTTCCTTACCAGGGAATAAAACGGTGAGGTGGCCGAGAGGCTGAAGGCGCTCCCCTGCTAAGGGAGTATACGGTTTGTAGCCGTATCGAGGGTTCGAATCCCTCCCTCACCGCCATTAATTGGCTTATGGCCAATTTTTTTGTTTTAAAGCCCTGTTGTTTCAAAGAACTAGTGTGATATACTTCACATCTCTTGTTTTAGAGAACATTGCGCGTCCTTAGCTCAGCTGGATAGAGTACCTGGCTACGAACCAGGCGGTCGGAGGTTCGAATCCTCCAGGACGCGCCACTCTTTAGGGTTTCTTTTTACCAAAGCAATCCTGATATTGATCTAGAGTCGATATCAAAACTGCGCGTCCTTAGCTCAGCTGGATAGAGTACCTGGCTACGAACCAGGCGGTCGGAGGTTCGAATCCTCCAGGACGCGCCACTCTTTAGGGTTTCTTTTTACCAAAGCAATCCTGATATTGATCTAGAGTCGATATCAAAACTGCGCGTCCTTAGCTCAGCTGGATAGAGTACCTGGCTACGAACCAGGCGGTCGGAGGTTCGAATCCTCCAGGACGCGCCACTCTTTAGGGTTTCTTTTTATCAAAGTCATCCCGATATTGACCTAGAGTTGATATCAAAACTGCGCGTCCTTAGCTCAGCTGGATAGAGTACCTGGCTACGAACCAGGCGGTCGGAGGTTCGAATCCTCCAGGACGCGCCACTCTTTAGGGTTTCTTTTTATCAAAGTCATCCTGATATTGATCTAGAGTCGATATCAAAACCGTGCGTCCTTAGCTCAGCTGGATAGAGTACCTGGCTACGAACCAGGCGGTCGGAGGTTCGAATCCTCCAGGACGCGCCACTTATTTTAAAGCCCTGCTAGAAATAGCAGGGCTTTTTTATTAACACCCTAGCAACATTATTGAAACAATGAGTTTACAAGCTATTGTTTCTTAGACTCTTTTCCTGTTTCTTTTAAGCCTATCGCAGTAATGCACCATGTTTTGGCATAACGTCATAAAACACGCAGTTATTTATGCTTATATGAAGATGTATTGCAGATTTATGTGATTTGTGTGACGAATAATTCCCTAGATTTGTGCAATATCCTCAATAGCACCTTAAACAAAATTGACAAAGTTTAACCAATCGAGATAATCCTAGACCTCTTGTCAGGATTTTACTGCATGTTCTGGCAACAAGAGTGCTAGCAAGATGCTGGCTAAATTTAGCGTTGAGCGATGATAAAACACGATGTTTTTAGCGATATACCTAATGCTGTTGTCAGGATGACAAAGAAAGGATGCAAAAATGGATAATATTGGAAGCCTGCTAGTAGATGCTGCAACCCTGATGCTTACAGGGATGGCTGTAGTATTTATATTCCTCACTATTCTCGTCTATCTCGTTCGGTTGATGTCAAAACTGGTACCACAAGAAGTACCTGAGCCGATCGCGACACCTATTCAAAATAACAAAGTTCAATCACCATCTTCTGCTGTTAGCCCGAAGGTAGTTGCGGCAATCTCCGCAGCGGTACATCAGTATCGTACCTCTACCGCTAAGTAGCATTTGACAGGATTAAAAGGAGTTAATGAGCATGTCTAAACCACTAGCTTTAACGGACGTGGTCCTTCGTGACGCCCATCAATCGCTATTTGCGACTCGTATGCGTCTAGAGGATATGTTACCTATCGCAGAGGAACTGGATAAAGTCGGTTACTGGTCTCTAGAAACATGGGGCGGTGCGACGTTTGATGCCTGTATTCGATTCTTAGGGGAAGATCCTTGGGAGCGTTTGCGTGCATTGAAAAAAGCGATGCCAAATACACCAATGCAAATGCTGCTGCGCGGCCAGAACTTACTGGGTTACCGCCACTACGCAGATGATGTGGTCGAAAAATTTGTTGAACGCGCCCATGCCAATGGTATGGATGTCTTCCGTATCTTCGATGCGATGAACGACGTGCGCAACTTTGAGAAGGCAGTAAAAGCAGCGGTCGATGTCGGCGCGCATGCTCAAGGTACGCTTTCTTATACTACTAGCCCAGTACACAATACAGATACTTGGGTGGATCTTGCTAAACGTCTTGAAGACCTTGGCTGTCACTCATTGTGTATCAAAGATATGTCTGGGTTGCTTAAGCCATATGAAGCGGAAGAGTTAATTACTCGCATCAAATCTTCTACTGATATTCCTTTAGCGCTTCACTGTCATGCAACAACGGGTCTATCAACAGCGACTGCTGTAAAAGCGGTAGAAGCTGGAGTAGATATCCTTGATACCGCTATCTCATCAATGAGCTGTACTTATGGTCATACACCAACAGAGACAGTGGTCGCTATGCTGCAAGGCACCGAGCGTGACACCAACCTTAAACTAGATCAAATTGAGCCGATTGCCGCTTACTTCCGTGATGTTCGTAAGAAGTATGCCAAGTTTGAAGGTCAACTTAAGGGTGTTGACTCTCGTATCCTGATTGCTCAAGTGCCAGGTGGCATGTTGACCAATATGGAAGGTCAGCTCAAAGAGCAGGGCGCAGCTGATAAGCTCGATGAAGTTCTCGAAGAGATCCCACGCGTACGTCAGGATCTTGGCTACATTCCGCTCGTGACTCCAACCTCTCAAATCGTCGGTACCCAAGCGGTAATCAACGTATTGACTGGAGAACGCTATAAGAGCATTACCAAAGAAACGGCGGGTTTGCTGAAAGGTGAGTACGGTGCAGCGCCAGCAGAAGTGAATGCAGATCTGCAAGCCAAAGTACTGGAAGGCGCGGAGCCGATTACTTGTCGCCCGGCTGATTTGCTTGAGTCAGAGATGAACTCGCTGACTGAAGAACTGCTGACTAAAGCGAAACAAGATGGCATTTCTCTCGCAGAAGATACGGTTGATGACGTGCTGACCTATGCGCTATTCCCACAAGTAGGTCTGAAGTTCCTTAAGAACCGCCGTAACCCAGAAGCCTTTGAGCCAGCACCATGGCTAGAAGAACCGCCTGCTGCTGCTCAAGCTCAGCCTGCTCAAGGTGGCATCGAAACTTACAGCGTTAAAGTTGATGGTCAGGTCTACGATGTTGAAGTTGGTCCACAAGGTCAGTTAACTTCGGTTGCTCCTTCAGCCGCAGCTCCGCAACAAGCGGCAGCGCCTGCAGCTGCGCCAACGGGTAACTCGGAAACGGTGCCTGCTCCTCTTGCCGGTAACATCTTTAAGGTCCATGTCCAAAGTGGTGCGCAAGTGGCTGAAGGAGACGTGTTACTGATCCTTGAAGCGATGAAGATGGAAACGGAAGTTCGTGCAGCACGCGGAGGTATCATTCAAGATCTGCATGTCAAAGAGGGTGACTCTGTGACCGTTGGCGCTCCGCTACTGAGCTTAGCGTAAGGGAGTACCATGGAAGGATTAATGATCTTATGGTCAGAAACAGGGATCGCTAACTTTGAGTTTGGCCAGATTTGTATGATCTTGGTTGGTTGTGCTCTGCTGTTTTTGGCTATTCGTAAAGGCTTCGAGCCACTACTTCTGCTGCCCATTGGTTTTGGTGCTATTTTAGCCAATATTCCTAATGCTGGTTTTACCGATGAAGGCGGCTTGCTTTACTACGTCTACTACGTGGGGATCGAGTCAGGGATCTTCCCGCTATTGATCTTTATGGGTGTTGGTGCAATGACCGATTTCGGTGCTTTGATCGCTAACCCAAAAACGCTTTGGTTAGGTGCCGCAGCGCAGTTTGGTATTTTCGCCACCCTATTCGGTGC
Source organism: Vibrio tubiashii ATCC 19109 (assembly GCF_000772105.1). Lineage (NCBI taxonomy): Bacteria > Pseudomonadati > Pseudomonadota > Gammaproteobacteria > Vibrionales > Vibrionaceae > Vibrio > Vibrio tubiashii. The sequence goes on along the minus strand of NZ_CP009354.1, from coordinate 2,826,880 downwards.
GATCTTGCTTAACTATGTGCCGGGCATGGAGTTTAGCATGCCAGATGCGGCTTCAATCGCCATCATTGGTGGTGCAGACGGACCAACAGCCATCTTCTTGGCGAGCCAGTTGTCACCGGACCTTTTGGGTGCGATAGCTGTTGCTGCATACAGCTACATGGCATTGGTACCGATCATTCAGCCACCAATTATGAAGGCATTAACTTCGCCAGAAGAACGCAAGATTCAGATGGCGCAGCTTCGTCATGTAAGTAAAGCTGAGAAGATTCTGTTCCCGCTCGCGGTATTGCTGATGACGATTCTGTTCCTGCCAGCAGCAACGCCTCTAGTTGGTATGTTCTGTCTTGGTAACCTGATGCGTGAGGCTGGTGTGGTCGATCGTTTATCAAAAACAGCGCAGAACGAGTTGATCAATATCGTAACCATCTTCCTTGGTCTTGGTGTTGGTTCTAAACTTCAAGCAGAAGAGTTCCTTAACGTTGAGACGTTAGGTATTTTGGCTTTAGGTGCAATAGCCTTCAGTATTGGTACGGCCGGCGGTGTACTTATGGCTAAGCTACTGAACAAGTTCTCTAAAGAGGATATTAACCCTCTTATTGGTGCAGCGGGGGTTTCTGCGGTACCAATGGCGGCGCGAGTGGTGAATAAAGTCGGCTTGGATTCCAACCCGCAAAACTTCCTACTGATGCACGCAATGGGCCCTAACGTAGCAGGTGTACTTGGTTCTGCTGTTGCCGCGGGTATCCTGCTAGCACTGGTTGGTTAATCGCCTTTAGCGTTAGTAATTGGTTAATTTGAGAGCAAGTGGTTAACTTGCTGCCAATAAATGGTATATATTCAAAGGGATGCTTTCGCATCCCTTTTTTGTACCGATAGGGAAATGAAGAAATGGAAAACAAACAAATCGCAATCTCTCAATTTGGTGACCCAGACGTTCTTGTTACTCAGACCTCACCGATTCCACAGCCACAAGCAGGTGAAGTACTGGTTAAAGTACATTTTTCTGGCGTAAACCCTATCGACGTGAAAACACGAGCAGGGCTAGGCTGGGCCGCGTCTGAAAACAAAGATAACTTGCCTTGGGTACCGGGATATGACATCTCTGGTCAAGTCGCCTCTTTGGGCGAAAACAGTGAGCGATTCTCCGTGGGTGATAATGTCGCGGGCTTTGTTGGCTTTCCTCTTACTGGTGGTGGCTATAGCCAATATATTTGTGTGCCTGAGAGCGCACTTAGCCTAGTGCCTGATTCCGTCACTTTAGAAGCGGCGGCAGCTTTACCTTTGGCTGGTCAAACAGCGGTTCAAGCATTGGATAAGGCAGGCGTACATGAGGGGGATCGAGTACTGATTTTAGCTGGGGCAGGTGGCGTTGGTCATATTGCGATTCAAGTCGCTGTGGCGGCAAAAGCAGAGGTATTCACCACCTGTAGTGAAGCTAACTTAGATTATATGGCGACATTAGGTGCCCATGCCGTCAACTACCAATTTGCACCTGTTTCAGAGCGTGTAGAGGAGGCTGATGTATTGATCGATCTGGTTGGTGGTGATGCAGCACTTGATGCACTGAAATGCCTAAAAGACGGTGCTAAAGTCGTGACAGTTCCAACACTTACCGCTGAGCTTATCTGTGAGAAAGCGAAACTACTTGGCTTTGAAGCAACAGGTATGCTGGTTGATCCAAACCCAGAGCAACTCGATGCCTTATTGTATATGGTCAGCGTTGGCTTAGTGAAAACAGAGATCCAACAGGTTTATCCAATGACTGAAGTGGTCGAAGCGCATAAACAGATTGAAACTGGGCACACTAGAGGCAAGGTTTTGCTTGATATGCAATGCTAGAAGCGTTTAACAGCGCTTTTGAATCTTTCGCACTTTGGTTTTCTGACTCGGCACTGTGGGTTCTGTTTTTAAGCGGCTTCCTCAGTGCCACTTTATTGCCTGGTGGTTCAGAAGCTGGCTTGATTGCCACATTAAGTCTCAATCAGTTTTCAACTCCCCTAATCATTCTTGTCGCCACTTTGGGTAATACGCTCGGTGGCTTGACCAACTTTTGGTTAGGTTTATGGTTACCAAACCGAACTCAAAATGAAAAACATGGTCATAAAGCTTTATTATGGCTCAATAAATACGGCTATTGGTCGCTTCTTTTTAGTTGGTTACCGATAATCGGTGACCCTTTATGTTTAGCCGCAGGTTGGCTTCGAATGCGCTTTTGGCCATGTTTTTGGCTTATATTGATTGGCAAAGCGCTACGATACTCATTGCTTGCAGCAATTTTTTACGGATTTTTCTAAGGGGATGTCATGAGAAAGATTTGGCTTGGTGCTATTTCTCTTGTCGCACTTTATGGTTGTAGCTCCAACAACCTCTCTTCTGTTTCATTTTTATCTTCATTGCCACAAGGCGTTACTCTCGTTGAAGAAGTACCAGCTCAACCTGGTAAGGCAACAATCCCTTACTCAAAGTACCAGCTAGATAATGGTCTGACGGTGATCTTATCACCAGATAATTCCGATCCACTGGTTCACCTTGACGTGACTTATCATGTTGGCTCGGCGCGTGAAGAGATTGGTAAATCAGGCTTTGCTCACTTTTTTGAGCACATGATGTTCCAAGGTAGTGAGAATGTTGGTGACCAACAACACTTTAAGATCATTACCGAAGCAGGCGGAACGCTTAATGGGACGACGAACCGAGATCGCACCAACTACTTTGAAACTGTGCCATCGAATCAGCTAGAGAAAATGCTCTGGCTTGAGTCTGATCGAATGGGCTTTTTGCTTGATGCTGTCTCACAACGTAAGTTTGAAATTCAGCGCGATACGGTTAAAAACGAACGTGCACAGAACTATGACAACCGCCCTTATGGATTGATGTGGGAGCGAATGGGTGAAGCCATGTATCCAGAAGGCCACCCATACTCTTGGCAAACTATTGGATATGTTGAAGATCTCGATAGGGTCGATGTGAATGACCTTAAAGCCTTCTTTCTTCGTTGGTATGGACCAAACAACGCGGTACTGACCATAGGCGGTGACATTGACGTTGAGCAGACCTTAGAGTGGGTAAACAAATATTTTGGTTCTATTCCTGCCGGGCCTGAAGTTGAGCGCGCACCTAAGCAGCCTGCCAAGCTGAGCGAAGATCGTTACATCACATTAGAAGATCGTATTCAACAACCGATGTTGATGATTGGTTGGCCAACCAAATACAAAGGGGCTGAAGAGCAGGCGTCGATCAATGCTTTGGCTAACGTGTTAGGTAGTGGGGCAAACAGTCTGCTTTATCAAAAGCTAGTAAAGACCCAAAAAGCTGTAGATGCAGGGGCCTTCCAAGATTGTGCAGAGCTGGCTTGTACTTTCTATGTATATGCGATGGCACCATCTGGAGAAAAAGGAGCGCTCAAGCCGCTGTATCAGGAGTTGATGCAAACTTTAGATGAATTTGAAGCGAAAGGTGTCGATGATGCGCGATTAGAGCAGATTACCGGTATGGCAGAAGCTAACGCAGTATTTGCACTGCAAAGTGTTCGTGGCAAGGTAACTCAACTTGCTTCCAACGAAACCTTCTTCGATACGCCTGATCGGATTCAAACCCAACTAGAGCAAATTCGAGCGGTGACGCCAGAGTCTGTCATGGCGGCATACAAAACCTATGTAAACGGTCACCATAAAGTGGCACTCAGTGTCGTTCCGCGTGGAAAAACTGAATTAGCGGCTAAACCGGCTACCTTTGTTACGCCACCGAGAACTCTGCCAGAGTATCAAAAAGTGACCGAAGAGCAGCTAGCTTATCGTCGTGCGACAGATACCTTTGACCGCTCTGTGATGCCTGAAGTCGCTCAAGGGGTGAAAGCTCAAATGCCAGAGCTGTATCACCTTTACTTCGACAATGGCGCAGAGCTACTTGGTACGGTCAGCTCAGAAACGCCAACCGTTCAATTGGATATTAGCTTCCCTGCCGGAGAGCGCTATGTGGTGAAAGGGAAAGAAGGGCTGGCGAATCTAACTGCGGCAATGATGCAAGAGGCGACACTCGACTCTAGCTTGGAAGAGCTCCAAGCTCGGTTAGATACCTTAGGTAGTACAGTTTCTATTGATGCGGGTAACTATACCACTGGCATTTCTGTTTCAAGTCTGGAAAAAAACCTTACCGAAACGCTAAAGATCGTCGAGGAAGTGTTATTCAAACCGGCTTTCCGTCAAGAGGACTTCGACCGCTTGAAGAAACAGATGTTAGAAGGTTTGGTTTATCAGCATCAAAAGCCAAGCTGGATGGCTTCTCAGGCGACGCGACAAGTGCTTTTCGCTGGTTCGATTTATCAACGCTCCAATGATGGTACAGAAGCTTCTGTATCTAGCTTAACCTTAGATGATGTTAAAGATTTCTATAAACGGCATTACACGCCACAAGGTGCGCAAATTGTGGTGGTAGGCGACATCAATAAGCGCCAAGTGAAAAAAGAGCTGGCCTTTATCGACAACTGGCAAGGTGAATTTGCTCCCTTGTTAAGACCGCAATTGGTGAAACCGCTCGATCAGCAGAAGATTTATCTCATCGACAAGCCGAGCGCTCCGCAAAGTGTGGTACGTATGGTTCGTCAAGGATTACCGTTTGATGCGACAGGAGAAGTGTATTTAACTCAGTTAGCTAACTTTAATTTAGCGGGTAACTTCAATAGCCGTGTTAACCAGAATTTGCGTGAAGATAAAGGCTACACTTATGGTGCAAGCGGTTATCTCGCGGCAAACCGAGAAGTCGGTGCGATAATTTTCTCAGCGCAAGTTCGCGCAGACTCAACGGTGCCATCAATTGTCGAAATGCAAAAAGAGCTCGAAGAGTACAGTAAAAATGGCATGACCGAAGATGAAATGAAATTTTTGCGCTTAGCGGTCGGTCAACAAGATGCGTTAAAGTATGAAACGCCTTCACAGAAAACAGGACTACTTAATAGTATTCTGGCGTACAGCTTAGATGAAGATTACCTAAAGCAGAGAAACGAGATCGTAGAAACCGTTAATAAGAAGACCTTAGATGGGCTAGCGAACAAATGGTTTGCCCCTGATGAGTACCAGATTATTGTCGTTGGTGATGCGAAAACGTTAAAACCTCAGCTAGAAAGTTTACAGATTCCGATAGAAGAGCTTGAAATCATCCGCTAGAGTACACATAACATAGTGCATAGCTAAAGGGTGATTTTGGTCACCCTTTATAATTTGTTTAGCCAGTTTGGTATCACAACCGAACTACAGATATAAGCGAACCTCATTTTGACTGAATTTGCTGCGCGACTGGAGCGAGTTGCACAAAACCAAGAAGTATTTAAGAGTTTTGGACGTGGTGTGGAGCGTGAGACGCTGCGATACCACCAAGATGGTCACCTCGCAACAACCCCTCATCCGGTGGAGCTAGGCTCGGCTTATGCCAATAACTGGATAACCACTGACTTTTCTGAGTCGCTGCTGGAGTTTATTACGCCTGTATCAAGCAACATCTCCACCTTAACTGCTCAGCTAGAGGACATTCATCACTTTACTCAAACTAAATTGGGTGAAGAGAAAATGTGGCCACTGTCTATGCCTTGTTACGTTGGCAGTGAAGATGACATCAATCTAGCGCAGTACGGTTCTTCTAACTCTGGAAAAATGAAAACCTTGTATCGTGAAGGTCTCAAGCATCGCTACGGCAGCTTGATGCAAATTATCTCCGGTGTTCATTTCAATTTTTCATTCCCTGAATCTTTTTGGGATCAGTTGTTTGGGGAGCAAAGCGATGAAGACAGACAAGATAGTAAGTCAGAGGCTTATTTCGGTCTGATCCGAAACTACTACCGTTTCGGCTGGTTAATTCCTTACTTTTTTGGTGCTTCTCCGGCTCTGTGTGGTTCATTTATCCAAGGGCGCGAAACCAAACTACCATTTGAAAGTATTGGCGGCACGCTGTACCTGCCTCATGCCACCTCATTACGCCTGAGCGATCTGGGTTACACCAACAGTGCGCAAAGTGCTCTGAAAATTGGGTTCAACAGCCTCGACGAGTATTTAGAAGGGTTGAACAAAGCGATTCGTACCCCTTCACCAGAGTTTGCGGAAATTGGTGTGAAGGTTGAAGGTGAGTATCGTCAACTTAATAGCAATGTACTCCAGATCGAAAATGAGCTTTATGCGCCAATTCGTCCTAAGCGTGTGGCTAAGTCAGGCGAAAAACCATCAGAAGCATTAGCTCGTGGTGGCGTGGAATATATCGAAGTTCGCTCTCTTGATGTAAACCCATATAGCGCAATTGGTATCAATGAGGATCAAGTTCGCTTCTTAGACCTATTTTTAACATGGGCAGCCTTAACAGAATCAGAACCGATGGATCACTGCGAACAGGCTTGTTGGCGCGAGAACTGGAATAAAGTCATCGTAGAAGGCCGTAAACACGGTTTAGAGCTGCAAATCGGTTGTAAAGGTGAGATTTTAACGCTACAAGATTGGGCAAAACGTGTATTTGTTGAGTTGACCCAAATCGCTGAGAAAATGGACGCGGCGAATGGTGGTAACGAATATCAGGCGGTTTGCTATAAACTGCTTTCGTGGATTGATAATCCAGAGCAAACCATTTCTGGTCAGTTACTTGAAGATACCAAGCGCTTTGGTGGTTTAGGTAAAGTTGGTTGTGAATTTGGTAAAGAGTACCGCCAACAGCATCTAGGTCATCAATATCGTCTCTATAGTGAGTCTGAGATGGAGCAAGAAGTAGAGCGTTCTCGTGTTGCTCAGACAGAAGTAGAAGCAGCAGACAAACAGAGCTTTGATGAATTCCTCGAAGAGTATTTCGCTTACTTAAAAGCTTAAGGTAGCAAAGTGATAAGGACGTTAGTTGTCATCCTTAGTTTGGTGGTGTTAGGTGGTTGTGCCACTGCGCCACCAAAAAATCAGACCAACCTGTGCGAAATATTTCGTGAAAAACCAGATTGGTATGACGATGCGCTAGACATGCAAGAAGAGTGGGGAACTCCTATTCAGGTCGCCATGGCGTTTATCAAGCAAGAAAGCAGCTATCGCCATGATGCCAGACCGCCGAAGGACTATATTCTAGGTATCATTCCTTGGGGGCGAGTGAGCAGTGCTTATGGTTATGCGCAGGCTCAAGACCCTGCATGGGAAGATTTTCAGAAGGCAACCAATCATGGTGGTTCGAGAACCGATTTTTCAGACGCGATGATGTTTGTGGGTTGGTATACGGATGCCACGCAAAAGCAGTTGGGCGTATCTAAGTGGGATGCCTATAATCAGTATCTCGCTTATCATGAAGGGCGCGGAGGCTTTAAAAGAAAAAGCTACCAAAGTAAGCCCTCATTGGTGAAAGTTGCTCGTAAAGTGGAGCAGCAAGCAAAGGACTATGGTTGGCAACTCAAGCAGTGCCGACAAGAATTAGAAGACAATAGAAGCTGGTTCTTTTAAGAGCAGTAAACATGGAGAAGTACAATGCCGTTATTAGATAGTTTTACCGTAGACCACACACGCATGAATGCGCCTGCTGTTCGTGTGGCAAAAACCATGACGACACCAAAAGGTGACACCATTACGGTATTTGACCTACGCTTTACCGCGCCAAATAAAGATATCTTGTCAGAGAAAGGAATTCATACTCTAGAGCACCTCTACGCAGGCTTTATGCGTAATCACCTGAATGGTGAAGCTGTAGAAATTATTGATATTTCTCCAATGGGCTGTCGTACAGGTTTTTACATGAGCCTGATTGGTACGCCACAAGAGCAGCAAGTTGCCGAAGCTTGGCTATCTGCAATGCAAGATGTGTTAAAAGTCGAGAGCCAGAACAAAATCCCAGAGCTGAATGAGTACCAATGTGGTACAGCGGCTATGCACTCGTTAGATGAAGCGAAACAGATTGCTGAAGCTATTCTTGCAGCTGGAGTTTCGGTTAACAAAAATGATGAGCTAGCACTGCCAGAAGAGATGCTAAAAGAGCTTAAAATAGACTAGCGATCGATTTAAAGCGAAAGGGAAAGCATTTAGCTTTCCCTTTTTGTATGTTCTTAACTTGACGCTAGTTAGCTTTTGGTAGGACAACTACTTGGGTCTTTGCCCAAATATCATGAAAACCACGTTTTTTAGGGTCGATTGGTACAGTCAAATTAGCTAGGCCAAAACCTGAAGTGCCAATGCGAATCAACGCCTGAGTCACAGTCACTGGAGAGCCATCATTACTGCACATGTGCAATTTCCATGCTCGCATCCCCAACGTTTGGCCTGCGCGAGTCCAGAAAAAGACAAAGAAGTAGATCCAAACAAAGGCTAAGTAAGCAGTATAAACAGGGCTCCAAATTGGATGGTTAGTTAGAAAGTCACTTACATCCTCAAATCCACCAAGGCCAAATAGTCCCATTGCCATCAATGCATGTAAAATTGCGACGACAACACCCGCCGCCATCATTTCTACAGCAATGATAATTAATCCATCATATAAAAGCGCACCAAGGCGGCGAAAAAGCCCTGCTGGTGGCAATGCCTCTGTTGCAGACATAACACTCACTTACTTAAAACAAAATAAGCCGACAGAATATAGTGTCCCTAAAGCGCTGAAAAGAGAGTTTGTCCACAGACTTTTCAATTCGTGAAGTGAGAGCAATGGATAATCATCATAACATCAGTATTTGTCATTTTTCTCTGATATCACCTTATCTCTGATTGCACTGATGACTAGCCATATTTGATTCACTAAGTCCTGATTAGAACGAGCAAAATTCTGGTTAAAGATAAGGAAGTAATCTTTCGTCGTAATCGCTGGCAGAACTTGTTCGATTTCATCAGACCATGGCTTATCTCTAAGGTATTCTTGAGCGATGGTGTTTTGGATCGCAATTGCCTCTATTCGACGTGATCTCAGCATCGCAAAAAGCTGCTCTGTGGTTTTAGCTTCATGCACTTTGATATTGTTTTGTTTGAGTTTACTCGTGATGGAAAAACCAAGATGTGCTGCGATGAAATTGTTTTCAAGTTTTGAGAAATTTGCACCGTCCCACTCTAGAGGTTGTCCTTTAAGCTTATAAAAATAGTACCCAAGTGTTGCGATACGCTTTTCACCATCTGGCATTGTGCCTTTCATCGGGTACTGTGCGAATTGGGCTCTAGTAGAGTTGTAGGAAAATATAAATCCACCATCGACTTCACCGCTCTCGATGTACTCAAGTACTCTTTTCCCTGGTAATCGGAAGTACTTTATTTTTATGTTTAATTGCGTGGCGACTTGATTGAGGATATCTAAAGATAAGCCAGGAGGCTCTGGAGTATTGTTGCCGTTACCAAGTTGATACGGATAAGACTCAATGTCTGAATACGCTAGGGTTATCGTGGTAGAGTAGAGCAAACTAAAAACAAATAATTGGGCATTCAACAATCTCATGGGTTACGCCTCTTGTGAGAATCATACTTGAGGATACTGTGCTTTTCGCCTTTTACAGAAGCTCAATAATACTTACCTTCAGTCATACAGCTGCCTTGAAGAGGAGCTGCTAAATCACCTACTAACGCAACGAACAAGACAAAAATTGCAGAAACGTGGCGAAATTATCAGCAAACAACGGTTATCTAAGGTTTTTCTCCTTGCAGAGCTAAAATGCATACGTATAATGCGAAGCATCAAAGGACAAAGTCCTCAGATGCCGGTGTGGTGAAATTGGTATACACGACGGATTCAAAATCCGTTGCCTTCGGGCGTGGCGGTTCAAGTCCGCCCACCGGTACCATATTTAGAAAGCTCTGCTTATAGCAGGGCTTTCGTCGTATTTGGGCAAAGAAAAACTCTCTCTCACAAAGCTGCGGTTGTATCCATCGTGTGTAATTATGCGTAATAGGTACAATTTATGGCTATTCAAGTTCTACAACGTAAATCCGGTAAAAGATACCGAGTCCATATGATGCGTAACGGAAAGCGCATATCCAAAGTGTTTGATCGAAAGAAAGAGGCGGAGAAGTTTAATGCTCAGCTTATTGCTAACGATGACTTATCCAATTTGCTCACGCAGCACGTTACAGCTGTCTTATCACTTCAAGATGCTTGTAGTGACTATTTAGCCCAACACTCGGGTAAGGATGTCTCAATAGCCCAACGTCTTGCTTGGTGGTGTCAACAGTATGGTGATAAGCCAACAGGCCAAATAACCAAAAGGCACGTGAAAGACTCTTTGAAACAATTAAAGAACATAGGTAGGGCTCCTGCAACTATCAATCGTTATAAAGCTGCTCTTAGTGCGATTTATACCTACCTTGCAGATGAATATGATATCCAACACAATCCGGCACGAGAAGTGAAACAGTTAAAGGAAGACAACGCTAGGACCCGCTTTCTAAGTGATTTAGAGTTAAATAGACTTTTGACAGTGTCCCGTGCTTCCAACTGGGACAGGCTTTACCTTCTGGTTTTAATGGCAGTTACCACGGGTGCTAGAAGAACTGAATTGCTTACCCTTCGTTGATCTGACATCGACTTTAAAGAGCGAGTGGGGCTTCTTAAAGAGACAAAAAACGGTGAGCCTAGAATCTTGCCTCTTACTGATAACGTGCTCGAAGAGCTTATGAAGTTTCGCAGAATAGGGGAGTGTTATGTATTTCCTCACCCTAACCACCAGCATGATTATTTTCGTAACTTCGATAAGCACTGGATTAGAGCCTTGGAAAAGGCGGCTATTGCTAACTTTCGTTTTCATGATTTAAGGCATACAGCAGCCTCAATCTTAGCCAAAAATGGGGCTTCTCTACTTCAGATTGCTGAAGTCTTGGGGCATAAATCAATTCAAATGACTCAAAGGTATGCTCACCTGTGTGTAAAACACAAGGCGGCTTTGATAGATGATGTAATGGGAGGTATTAGTGAGCGAACAAGAAATTCCAGAATCAGTGTATGAAATGGATACTGATGAGATGATTGAATGGTTATCATCAGAAGAAGTAACAGAAGAGACGGAACCATCAATTATTAGTCCAGTTGAGGTCAACGATATTTCTGATGTAAGGCACTTAATCTCTAAGTACGAATCTGCAAGAAGGCAAGGGGAACCAGTTGACCCTGTTTTAGAGGAATACATTTTGGGTAACTTGCATTTACTTTCGTTGGGTCAGCGCGCTTGGAATGTTGGGAGAAGTGGACAAAGTATCTCTTGGGAAGATAAGCGCTGGAGACTATGTGCAATGCAGTTGCTTTGTGAGGCTGGAGCTACTCATTTACACTTATCGGAAATAATAGGCGTCTCTGAACGGACAATATTTAACTGGTTAAATGAGTGGCGCAATGAGCAGTTCTTTGGTCTGAGGGACGTTAAGGAATACATGTTAGAACTTGTTGAACTCCCCTTAGTTAATAAAGATTACAAAGAAGCATGTAAGGTAATTAATAGCATAAGACCTCTTATATAAAACGCCGTTAACTTCCGGATGAGCTAGCCACGTGACGAGCGTAGCTAGCAATTGCTTCTATACGTGGCTATTTATTCTAGCTGCCATATAGTCTTTAAGTATGGATGTAAACATTTGAATGTATTGGTCCCGTATGGCTAATGAACCTGCTTTAGATAGTTCGAATTTTATAGCGGAACCATGGTGCAAAGCCAGAGCTCTTACCCTATCTAGTGTGTAGTGTTTACCCTCAGTAAAGTTGGATATCTCTTTGCTAGCATCAGAACTAGAGGTTATCTCAATGTTCGCTTTACTTGAATTGTTTAGCACCAAGCCACTCATTTTCAATTTCTCAATTTGAATAGAGGTTGCGTTGTGTTGATCTTTGAAGACCCTCAAGAACAAATCAATATCAAGCTTTAAGCCACTAACTACGGCATTGAAATCAAATATCTCCCCCAGCTTTCGGGTTAGAGGTTTCAATGATTTAGGAGGTGCATACACGGAAAGCAAAACTAAACCATCTGCTAGAGATTCAATGCAGAAATCAAAATATGAGTAGGAGACAAGTTCTTGCTCAGTAATGTTACCAAACGGGTCTTCTATCTCCGAATAAGTTTTCTTGCATTCAGTAAATGTAGCTTCTATTCGTCCATCATTGTTACCCACCCCAACAAACCCCAGACTTTCAGATTCGCTATAAGGGTATTGCGTTAGTAGTAAATATATATCATCAAGAGATTTGGGAGTCTTGATCGTTAGCCACTTTATCTTTACTGTCATGTCCTCCACCTCCCTGAGACGTTTCGTTGATATCTGCTACTATTTTTTTAGCAGTCTGTTCAATCAATCGTGTAAATTTAGTTTCTTCATCTTCTGATAATTGAGAATTAGTTTTGTTGTAAACTCCTTTGCCTCGATATCTAATAGCCCCTCGAGAAATGAAAGAAAAGCCACTACAGTTTTTAGGATCACTAAACTGAGCCTCAAAATCAAAGTAGTCTGGGTCTACAAGGTCTTCGGCAACTCGCCATCTAATTTTCCAAATGTAAAACGAACGCTCGTAGAGTGAGTCAAGCTCAGGAGAAATAAGAACGCCTTCTCCTTTCAGAGATACCTTTGTTATGTGGACCCCTTCTTCTGGATCATCTTCGTGATCCATAAAAGCAGATTCAACTTTAGGTTTGTATACATAGACGTCACTTACATCTTTTAGTTTGTACCCTGACATTTCTTTCACTAAAGATGTGAAGAACTTGGTCCTAAGGCTTTCTTTTTCTATGTTCATGAGATTGATATGGGTTCTATCTAGTTCAGTCCCAGGACTTTCTTCTTCGATAAATGAAAGAAGGCTCTCTTCATACTCTTTGATGTGGTCGTTATCAGGGCGTCTAATAGTTAAGCCACTTGGAGCTTTTTCAATTTCTATTGTTGATGTTTTCTGAACTACTTGCTTGAAATCACTTTTATTGTAATCAATCACCTCGTAGGTAACTTCTACTACAAAAGTACCATCACTTTTTTGATAGATGTGGCAAAGGTTGTTTTCTTCTGTGATCTTTTCTTTCAGCTTTTCCGCTGCACTTTCAAGAGTTTGGGTGTCTAGTTCATTTGAGATAAATGAGGATGTTATCTTTTCTCTCCTCGGGGTTGTCCCTAAGGCTGAGGCTATTCTTTGATGATCATAGTAGTCGTGCACGTACTTAGAAAAGTTTTTAGCTAGCTCTTCTCTGTCAGTGTTTTTAGATGTAAGAACACCTCTGGTGAGAAATAGGTCCCTGAGTTCATTGTTTGTAATCTTTGACTGATTTAGAGCATCAAAAAGAGCCTTGTCAGTAACACTATATAGATAGTTTTTAGTCATAGTCACGACTCCATGAGATCTCTTCCGTACAATAGAACTGCTTTACGAGTGGAACAGTAGTTAACTGAATACTATCTAAATACTCCTTGGCTTCTTCGTCATACCCCCAGTCATGAGCGTACTTTTCGACGGCTCTCCTGAAGTTAGTTCGGATAGATTTATCTCTATTAGGGTGTGCGACTCTAATTTGAATACGATTTGAACCATCGAGAATCTGGAATTTAGATAATGTATCTAATAGGTACAAAAATTCTAAGTCTTTTGAACCTTCTCGGTTGTAGTACACGATGAAACCTTCGGGACTAACTTCACACAAGCAACCTTTTCTTTTGTCATATTCTTCGACTGGTCCATGCTTGATTATCAGGAATGGTGAAGCGAGCAATTCTATTGTTGCAGGTAAATTGTGTTTAGTATTGGTTACCTTATGATACGTAAGCTGAGGGTAGTAAAAACCATAATCGTCTTTAGGGAAAGTTGATTCACTAATCAACTCATTCATGTCAGAGACTAATGTCATCATGTAATCTATTAGTCGAGGTTCAATGATGTGAATTTGCTTGTTCTTGGGAAGCTTAATTTTGTCCAACTTTACAGACTTGGGACGTTTGCGATTACCAGAGGGTTTTGGCGGATAAAAGAATTCATAGAAATCTTTTTTTGAAAGATTGTCATGGTTATATACAAACAGCATTCCTCGGACTTCGAAGTTTGAGTTGCATACTCTGTACTTATCTTGCCAGTCGGTACTATTTTGCGCGCAGTCTATGGTGTTTGCCAAAGATGTAAGGGCGCCTTCAATCATTCCTACATTTATTGAAGCTTTAGCGTAGCTTTTAAGATCTGTATTCAGATAGATAGTTTTGTTCAGGTATGGGTCTTTGTAGCTGAACACCACATCGACAGGGTGTGTATGCTTTTGTTGTTTATCTTTGGGTTTATGTTCGTTTTCTTTTCTACAAGGAAAGTCTTGGTCGTATGGACCATATTGACTCCATTTAAATCGTTCAAATAGCTTAGAAGAGACAATCTTTGCGACTTCTTCTATTGGCCCATTTTCAGCCATAAAAACCCCTACTAATGTTGTTGGTATGATTTTAGATATGCGTGATATTACTATTCAACATGTTGCTTTTCATGCTGATTTACTAAGGGGTGAGAAATAGGTCGTATCATTTTTATCGAAATGTAAGTGGAGTCTCTTAGATATGAAAATAGAATGTCTTTCCGTTTTCATAACGATTCAACGGCTATCTTGTTTAATCTACCTCCATCGGAATTGACTGCACTTGTGAGAGAGAAGCTGTCTTTATCTTGTCCCAATCAGCTTAGTTATAGTTAGTGGAGGTATATATGAATCAATCGGAACTAGATCTTAATCAATGGGTAACAATTCAGGAACTTGCCAAACGTTACAGACAGTTTTCACTGTCGCAGCTAAAGCATTTGATTTGGAAGAGAAGAGAGCACCATGGTTTAGCTAGGTGCTATCGCATCATTGGCAAAAAGGGTTACATCAACTTGAACCTTTTCACTATGTGGATGAATGGAGAATTGCCTGAGCAAAATGGGGCGACGGATAAATAATCTCTTGTGATGTTAAGCCATTAGTGGCTTAGCAGAATGTAGTGTGTAATTCGGTGTGTAAATCACTTTGCAGAGAGTCACCAGTCTTTAGCTGGTGGCTTTTTTTAAGCTCTACGACCTAGGACAGTTCAAATTAAACCATTTTTGGACATTTTAAAATGAACTGATTTTAGTTATTGGCAGTGAGTAGAACACTGTGTCTATCTAGCCTTGAGCACCTAGTGGTTAATTGAGGACAGTTTAAAAAACACCGATTTATGACAGGTTTTAATAATATCTAGGATTTATAGTTATCAGGTATGAAAGGTGTTAGTACGAAACAAGTTTGGAAGTTTAAAGGGCATTTCCTTAAGGTTTGTAGTGGTCATCTTGGCTGGCATCCGAAAATAATAAAGATGTTCGCTCAACAGGTAGATTTAGCATTGCAATCGTTGAAGAGTATCGTTGCTATTAGGTTTGAAGTGTTTGTTGCAGAGTTTACTAAGGACAATGCGGTCATTAGTTATTTAAGAAGGACTATAGTAAGACATTTAAGGCGCTCGTTTGAAAACCTAGTAATAGGTTACCTATGGGTAAGAGAACAGGGGGTGGGGCCAAAACAACATTATCATTGGGTACTGTTTGTAGACGGCAAGCGAGTATCGAAGCAAAGGTTGAAGGGAATGCTTAAGGAGTTGTTCAGTCGATTGCCTTTTTATACCCTCAGACTCACTAAGAATGGCAGCTTCTTAGTTAAGAATGTAGGAGATAAGCAGTTTAAAAAGCTGATATACAGGACATCATATCTGGCTAAAACTAGAACTAAAGAAACATGTCCAGAAGGAGTGCACGATTATGGGGTTAGCCGATTAACTAGTAGTATTCGTGAGAGGTGACGCTGAGCAATTGATATCGCCACCAGCCCACAAATCCATATCTAGATGTGCGCGAGAGTGTTTGGAGGTGAGGTTAATATGATTTGTACTTCCACTGTTGGACTAGCCTTGGAAAGCTAACAAGAACAGAACAGGTAATCCAGTCAACCAAACATTGATCAATAGAGTAGAAAACCGATATACAGGGTAGTTAGAGCCATAAATATACCTAATGCTTTTATGCCATTCTTGGAGATCATGTTTCGGTATTCGCCAGCCAAACCTTAACATGAGATATGAATACCAAATGTGTCCAGCAGAGCTCGCGAATACCCATGAGATATTGCTGTCCATAAGAAATTTAGCCCTTTCCTTGAATGAGGAGGGGGCGCTATCGACAATAGCTTGGATCATTTCATACTTTCTTTTTCGAAGTTTAATGGAAAGATAAAGATTCGTGATTAAGTAGGGAAAGCCCCCAGCAACAATTAGTAAAACACCGATTTTGATAATTAGATCAATCAAAAACCATCTCCTCTATAACTTGGCCTGCTTTATTCGAAATGTCTCCACCATACATCCCCCAGATGAAAGAACCACCAGCTACAAGTGCAATTGATAGGCCTCCGGTTACAGGGATGAGAGCAATACTCCAACCAATAGCAAGACCACCAAGCACATTTGTTACACCAGCAGAAGTATTGCGAACAACACTGCGGTTGCAAGTCTCTTCGAACCAACCGCTGGTATTGCAAGTTTGAGCGACGTCCATTGCGTTACCATAAAGGCCTGCACCAATTACAAGCCCATTAGTTACACCTAGGAAGCGACTGAACGACATGGCTTGTTTGTATAGCGCAGTCATTTCAATGCCTGAGATTGCTTTAGAAAAGTCTTTCGCGCGATACAATTGACGTTTGCCTACATTGAGATAGTTGTTGATGTGTTTGGCTTGAATGTTCTTTATGTAACCGGGTTTTCCTACCTCAGACAGTATTGATTTAATCTCATTCTGAAATGCTCTTGCTTCCTTACGCCATGCCTTATAGTCAGGGTTTGAATAAAGACTTTGGCCAGATAAGCCTTTAGTTTTCTCTGCAATATAGCGAGAGTATTCCGCAAATGACTTCATTCTCTTGCCCAGTTTATCGCCTTGAACTTGAGCACCAGCTACAACGGCTCCAGCTCCCGCAATAACATGGTTGAGACTAAATTCACTTAGAGCGCTTGAAGTTGCATCGCCTTGATAGATATCTAAATCTGATGTGGCTGAAACAAGTAATGCATTGGTCGCAGTTTCATGGTGTTTGGCAAACCATTTTTTCTCTTCGCTAGAGAGTTTTAGAAATTCGTCCATTAGCTCATCGGCTTGGTTCATAGCGAATTCTTCATCAGGGTGCTTCTCAACCCAAGGAGATACGACAAGTGGCATACCTTCAATTATCTGGCTGAAACTACGTGTAAGATGCGGATTTGATGATAGAACATGAAGGATAATTTTTTTATCTGTAGATAGATATGTTTCTTGAGCAAAGTCTTCTACGCTCATTTTTTTCTCTGCGAATACTAGATAAACATCATCGACATCTTGGGGTGGAAGAGAGGCCAAATTTACTACTGTTAGGTCATTCGCTAGTATCCCTTCACTATTTATCGGATTAACTGAAGTACCTTGAAAATCTCCCTTATATGTATAGTGAGTGTTTGCTGCATGATTGTAGGTTTTCGGTTTGACGGGTGGTAAGTCACGTTCAACTTTTACTGGAGTGTTTTGTTCAACGGGTTTTTGTACTATCAGAATATCATCTACTTTTAACGACATTGGATCGTCATTGTACTGAGGATTGTATTCCAATAATTGTTTCGCTGACAATTTGTGAATATCCGCAATTCCACTCCAAGACTCGCGTTGGTTAGTTTGTGGATCAATCCTTACAGTATGTGTTTCTGGCTTGTTGTTCGCTTCAACATTTTTGTTTGGTTGAGCTTGCGGCTTTCCAACGATTGGTTGTTTAGGTGCATTAAGTAACTGGTTGATATCGAGTTGTATACCGTGATCGGATAACCAAGTATTACTAAGGTTGTCTATCTCTTCTCGAGTTATTTGCCTCTCAAGATATATAAGATTCTGATTTTCAGCTTCTTTGCCGCCTAATTTCCAAAAAATCAGAATTGCGCTTTGGTAAGTGTTGTAACCTTGTTCGTCATCGAGCTTTTCATGTGTTGAACGTGTGGCATAGAAGGCCCATTTTTTGTCACCTAAAAGTTTGTATTCTTGAACCATCCTGCCTTTGTGGAAATGGTAGTAGTAGCCTTCTGTCGGTAAGCCTAAGCGTTCACCTAACTGGACAGAGGGAATTACAGGTATAAACGCTTCTCTAATGAGTCCTGTCCCGATGGGGTTTACTTGAACGCTTTCTGGAACACTAATTCCCATGAGATTTGAAGCAACTTTTGCAACTAGTTGTTTGGGTTCATCGAACGCTAACTGCGTGGTGTACTTTGTACCGTGATCCGTTGGAGCCGTCTGCCAACGTCCAACTACCGCTTCTTGTTTAGTTTTGGCAATTTGGAATGAACACCCGACTCTTTTTTTAAAAGTCTCATCTGAACTGGCTATTTCGAAGCAGTATTCATATTTCAATTTGGGTGTAACATCAGAAACATCTGGTTTTGCTGGCTCAGGAGTGTAAGTTTCATCAATATTAGGCGCATAAGCAGCACTGCGGTTGACTGTACCACCAGTAGCTCCGCCAGACATTTTACTTCTGGCAATAAAGGCTTTTTGGGCTTCTGGTGATAGTGCCTCTTGGCCTACAGTTGATAGGCTCCAAGATTTACTCATAGAGTCACGACACATTACAGGGTTAGTAGGGTTTTCGGTCAACAAGGCAAGCTCACCACACTTGAGCTTTTGCAAGAAACTCTGGAAGCTCAAACCATGTGGAATCGCTGATTTCAAAGTACGTTCATCTAACCTATCGAAATCGCCTTCAACTTGACCGAACTCATAAGACATCAATTCGGTCAATCGTACGCTTTTATAACTCACCCTAATCCCCAATTCTCACTCAATAGGGCTAAATTGTATCTAATTGTTTGATTTGAATGTTTTTCTTGTTATCTATCTTTTGAGGTAATTTGATGAAATGTGAGTCTGACCCATAACTATTGGTGGTATTAATTATCATTTTGTCTTTATGGGTTGATATTTTTAGGTAAGCCAGCGCTATACAGCCTTTCAATTCAAATTGCTCTGTATTACAACGCATTTTTAAACTGATGAAATTATGTAGGTTGTCATTGAGGGGGGCTCTTCTTTCTAGTTTGAGAAACGTCCGATCCGGACGTTTTCCCGTTTCGTTTTTCTCTTTAGAGATAATGTCCGATCGGACGTTTCAAATGTCCTCTGTGTGTAATTCGTGTGTAAACCATCTTTGATAGTAGTGGTTTGGAATGGATTTGATTTGCTTGAAAGTCAGTAAAGATGGGCATACTATGTCGGTCTCAATCGCAGTGCTGAGATTCAAAATCCGTTGCCTTCGGGCGTGGAGGTTCAAGTCCGCCCACCGGTACCATATTTAGAAAGCTCTGCTTTAGCAGAGCTTTCGTCGTTTTAGTGCTTATGTTTACTGAGCAACCTTGTTTAAGCTCCTTCGCCTAAAAACTATCGTTTCTGAACTGACCTTTCTTCGTCTGAATTCTTGAAAAATCTTTAAGCCTTTTATGTAGCCCTTTCGAAAACTCATTAACACAATCAGCCAGCTTATTTAACTCTAGTCCAACTAATGAAATATCGAAATTGAGTACGCTTTATTAGCCTTTTAGAACTTAGCTGCGCTACTACTACTCTTAATCACGAGAGTAAAACTATTGTTAAAGCGATGGGTCTCTTTATTACTTGGCATTGAGTAACAGTTTTTACTGAAAAAGCTAAAATTTTCTGCTAGTTAGAAAAAGTTTGTCTATCTTTAACATATCAACATGGAGATAGAGAATGTATCAACTTACCCCTTACTTATTTTTTGCTGGTCGTTGTGAAGAAGCGCTCGATTTTTACCACAAGTGTTTTGCAGGTGTCGTGGTCACCAAGCAGTTATTTAAAGATGCTCCTCAACAAATTGAGGGAGCGGACCCTAACTGGGTAATGCATGCGGAGTTTGAAGCATTTGGCATGAAGCTGATGCTCTCTGACGGAATATTAGCTCAAGAGCGCAGTGGGAATAATATCGCGCTTGCTATTGTGATGACTGACCTTGACGAGCAGGCACGTGTTTTTGACAAATTGTCCCACGGTGGGCATATCATGATGCCACTTGCCGACGCGCCTTGGGGCGCCCGCTTTGGCAAAGTTGAAGATAAGTTTGGAGTTCGTTGGATACTTAACTGTGACTTAGTCAGGTAACAAAAAGACACAAACCGACGTGTTATTGATCTCTCATTAACATTCACTCGTGATGAATTCAGGTTTTCAATCATCTAAAATTATAAATTGGTTAGTAAAAGATAAGTTGTATATAGATCGTGGCCAGCATCAAGATAACAGTAGATAGACTACAGCCAGGGTTGCATATTCGACTTCCGGTCAAATGGAATGAGCATCCCTTCTTATTTAACAGTTTCAAGATAAAAGACGAAGACCAGATTCGCATGATTCGCCATTTGGGGATCAAACACGTCTTTATTAACACCTCTCAGAGTGACACCCAGCCACTGCCAGTGGCGGAAGAACAAGCAAGTGAGGGTGTAGAACAAGTTCTGCATGAAGAAATCGATCTTGAGGCGCAAAAACTCTGGAAAGAAAAGCAAGATAGAATTGAAAAACTCAGCGCTTACCGTAGACGTGTCATAAATTGTGAAAAAGAGTTTGAGCGTTCTCTATCGAGAATGAGAGCGGTGATGAACAAGATTCGCAACCGTCCAGAACAAGCTGTTGATGAAGCGAGCCAGTTAGTCAACGACATAGTCGATAAACTGTTGAGTGATGATAACGTCACACTTCATCTTATGAATGGCAAGAGCGAGTTTGAAGATATCTATTTCCATTCTCTCAATGTATCTGTTGTTGCAATGATGATCGCTAAGGCAAAACAGTTAAGTGCGGATCAGATTAAAGAGGTGGCCTTTGCCTCTCTATTTCATGATATGGGGAAAGTAAAAGTACCCACTGCAATATTACGTAAGCCGACACCTTTAACGGAACCTGAGAAAAACTATCTTAAGTTGCATACCAAGTATGGTTTGGAAATCGCGGCCAATATGGATAGCTTTCCCGAAAGTGCCAGAACCGTGATTGCTCAGCACCATGAGCTAAACGATGGGTCAGGTTATCCTGAAGGTCTTAAAGAAGAACAAATAGATGAACTGACTCAAATTGTCTCTGTGGCTAATGCTTATGATAATTTGTGTCATAGCAATATCCCTTCAGAGCAAAAGATTCCATATGTTGCGCTTTCCCACTTATATAAGAACTGTAAGCATCATTATAACAATGAGAACCTGAGTCTCTTAATCAAGTTTATGGGAATCTATCCGCCAGGAACGGTGGTGCAGTTATCGAATGATATGGTTGGTTTGGTGATTTCAGTAAATGCGCAAAACATCCTTCATCCTAATGTACTGATCTATGATCCGTCAGTTCCTAGAACACAAGCCCCGATTATCGACTTGGCAGAGAAAGAGATAAAGATAGTTAATGCCATACTACCGACCAAGTTGCCGGACAAAGTGAGAGAGTATTTAAACCCGCGCTCGCGAATTTCTTATTTCTTCGACTCAGATGACTAGTTACACACAGGGTTTTGTGGATAACACTTGGTTAAGTTGAGTGTAAAATGGGTGTAAATTAGAGCTTGATTGATAAGTGTTCAGTCAGGCTTTTTTTATGAAAAAAATGCATTTTTTTGCTTGCCTTAAAAATGGAACTCCCTATAATGCGCTTCCACTGACACGGCAGACGCCACAAGGCTTCAGCGATAGTCAGAGAGGTGAAAAGCTTCTGAGAAATAAATTTGAAAAAGTGTTTGACTCTTCAAATTAACTCGCTAGAATGCACCTCCGCTTTGAGAGAAAAACTTCTCACAAAGCAAAGCTCTTTAACAATATAGACCTATCAATCTGTGTGGGCACTCGTTGATGATAATCCAATTAGAAACTTCGGTTTCAAATTAGGTTTCAATGATACGAAGTGACCATTGAATCTTCGGATTCAGCACAGTCAATTCAAACATTACTTATGTAATGTTCAGTATTCATTGAGCCGAACAAAATCTTAAATTGAAGAGTTTGATCATGGCTCAGATTGAACGCTGGCGGCAGGCCTAACACATGCAAGTCGAGCGGAAACGAGTTAACTGAACCTTCGGGGAACGTTAACGGCGTCGAGCGGCGGACGGGTGAGTAATGCCTGGGAAATTGCCCTGATGTGGGGGATAACCATTGGAAACGATGGCTAATACCGCATAATAGCTTCGGCTCAAAGAGGGGGACCTTCGGGCCTCTCGCGTCAGGATATGCCCAGGTGGGATTAGCTAGTTGGTGAGGTAAGGGCTCACCAAGGCGACGATCCCTAGCTGGTCTGAGAGGATGATCAGCCACACTGGAACTGAGACACGGTCCAGACTCCTACGGGAGGCAGCAGTGGGGAATATTGCACAATGGGCGCAAGCCTGATGCAGCCATGCCGCGTGTATGAAGAAGGCCTTCGGGTTGTAAAGTACTTTCAGCAGTGAGGAAGGTGGTAGTGTTAATAGCACTATCATTTGACGTTAGCTGCAGAAGAAGCACCGGCTAACTCCGTGCCAGCAGCCGCGGTAATACGGAGGGTGCGAGCGTTAATCGGAATTACTGGGCGTAAAGCGCATGCAGGTGGTTTGTTAAGTCAGATGTGAAAGCCCGGGGCTCAACCTCGGAATTGCATTTGAAACTGGCAGACTAGAGTACTGTAGAGGGGGGTAGAATTTCAGGTGTAGCGGTGAAATGCGTAGAGATCTGAAGGAATACCGGTGGCGAAGGCGGCCCCCTGGACAGATACTGACACTCAGATGCGAAAGCGTGGGGAGCAAACAGGATTAGATACCCTGGTAGTCCACGCCGTAAACGATGTCTACTTGGAGGTTGTGGCCTTGAGCCGTGGCTTTCGGAGCTAACGCGTTAAGTAGACCGCCTGGGGAGTACGGTCGCAAGATTAAAACTCAAATGAATTGACGGGGGCCCGCACAAGCGGTGGAGCATGTGGTTTAATTCGATGCAACGCGAAGAACCTTACCTACTCTTGACATCCAGAGAACTTTCCAGAGATGGATTGGTGCCTTCGGGAACTCTGAGACAGGTGCTGCATGGCTGTCGTCAGCTCGTGTTGTGAAATGTTGGGTTAAGTCCCGCAACGAGCGCAACCCTTATCCTTGTTTGCCAGCGAGTAATGTCGGGAACTCCAGGGAGACTGCCGGTGATAAACCGGAGGAAGGTGGGGACGACGTCAAGTCATCATGGCCCTTACGAGTAGGGCTACACACGTGCTACAATGGCGCATACAGAGGGCGGCCAACTTGCGAAAGTGAGCGAATCCCAAAAAGTGCGTCGTAGTCCGGATTGGAGTCTGCAACTCGACTCCATGAAGTCGGAATCGCTAGTAATCGTGGATCAGAATGCCACGGTGAATACGTTCCCGGGCCTTGTACACACCGCCCGTCACACCATGGGAGTGGGCTGCAAAAGAAGTGGGTAGTTTAACCTTCGGGGGGACGCTCACCACTTTGTGGTTCATGACTGGGGTGAAGTCGTAACAAGGTAGCCCTAGGGGAACCTGGGGCTGGATCACCTCCTTATACGATGATTATTGCGATGAGTGTTCACACAGATTGATATGTTTATACACGTTAAGAGACGATACTGGGTCTGTAGCTCAGGTGGTTAGAGCGTTCGCCTGATAAGCGAGAGGTCGGTGGTTCAAGTCCACTCAGACCCACCAATCTTCCTCCCAGAAGAATTGGCACACAGTATCAACACCTGATGGGGCTATAGCTCAGCTGGGAGAGCGCCTGCCTTGCACGCAGGAGGTCAGCAGTTCGATCCTGCTTAGCTCCACCATCTTTAAGCGCATTTGCGTAAGTGTTCTTAAAAATGGTTTCGAAAGAAATCTAGCTCTTTAACAATTTGGAAAGCTGACGAATAACAACAATCCCCATCTCTTTGAGATGCGTTGTTATTCAAATTAAAAGTTCTCAAATCCTAATTCTATGAATTAGGTACCAACACACATTCAAGTGTTCTTGGAAACATCCTTGCGATGTTTAATATTTGAGTCCGGCAAAATCGTGTCTGCACATGTATAAAAATGCAGACAACTTTGGTTGTTTAAACAGAGACCCTTTGGGGTTGTATGGTTAAGTGACTAAGCGTACACGGTGGATGCCTTGGCAGTCAGAGGCGATGAAAGACGTAGTAACTTGCGATAAGCCCAGATTAGGTAGTAACAACCATTTGAGTCTGGGATTTCTGAATGGGGAAACCCATCTGCATAAGCAGATACTGTTAACTGAATACATAGGTTAACAGGGCGAACCGGGGGAACTGAAACATCTAAGTACCCCGAGGAAAAGAAATCAACCGAGATTCCGAAAGTAGCGGCGAGCGAAATTGGACTAGCCCTTAAGCTTTTAATGAGACAGGTGAATGAGCTGGAAAGCTCAGCGATACAGGGTGATAGCCCCGTAACCGACATCTCATCATCAGTGAAATCGAGTAGGGCGGGACACGTGATATCCTGTCTGAATATGGGGGGACCATCCTCCAAGGCTAAATACTACTGACTGACCGATAGTGAACCAGTACCGTGAGGGAAAGGCGAAAAGAACCCCTGTGAGGGGAGTGAAATAGAACCTGAAACCGTGTACGTACAAGCAGTAGGAGCACCTTCGTGGTGTGACTGCGTACCTTTTGTATAATGGGTCAGCGACTTATATTCAGTAGCAAGGTTAACCATCTAGGGGAGCCGTAGAGAAATCGAGTCTTAACTGGGCGTCGAGTTGCTGGATATAGACCCGAAACCAGGTGATCTAGCCATGGGCAGGTTGAAGGTTGAGTAACATCAACTGGAGGACCGAACCGACTAATGTTGAAAAATTAGCGGATGACTTGTGGCTAGGGGTGAAAGGCCAATCAAACCTGGAGATAGCTGGTTCTCCCCGAAATCTATTTAGGTAGAGCCTCGGACGAATACTACTGGGGGTAGAGCACTGTTAAGGCTAGGGGGTCATCCCGACTTACCAACCCTTTGCAAACTCCGAATACCAGTAAGTACTATCCGGGAGACACACGGCGGGTGCTAACGTCCGTCGTGGAGAGGGAAACAACCCAGACCGCCAGCTAAGGTCCCAAATTATAGCTAAGTGGGAAACGATGTGGGAAGGCTTAGACAGCTAGGATGTTGGCTTAGAAGCAGCCATCATTTAAAGAAAGCGTAATAGCTCACTAGTCGAGTCGGCCTGCGCGGAAGATGTAACGGGGCTAAGCTATAAACCGAAGCTGCGGCAATGCGATTTATCGTATTGGGTAGGGGAGCGTTCTGTAAGCCGTTGAAGGTGGATTGTAAAGTCTGCTGGAGGTATCAGAAGTGCGAATGCTGACATGAGTAACGATAAAGGGGGTGAAAAACCTCCTCGCCGGAAGACCAAGGGTTCCTGTCCAACGTTAATCGGGGCAGGGTAAGTCGACCCCTAAGGCGAGGCCGAAAGGCGTAGTCGATGGGAAACGGGTTAATATTCCCGTACTTCTTACAATTGCGATGGGGGGACGGAGAAGGCTAGGTGGGCCTGGCGACGGTTGTCCAGGTTCAAGTGCGTAGGCTTGAGAGTTAGGTAAATCCGGCTCTCTTTAAGGCTGAGACACGATGTCGAGCTACTACGGTAGTGAAGTCATTGATGCCATGCTTCCAGGAAAAGCCTCTAAGCTTCAGATTGTAAGGAATCGTACCCCAAACCGACACAGGTGGTCGGGTAGAGAATACCAAGGCGCTTGAGAGAACTCGGGTGAAGGAACTAGGCAAAATGGTACCGTAACTTCGGGAGAAGGTACGCTCTTGACGGTGAAGTCCCTTGCGGATGGAGCTATTGAGAGTCGCAGATACCAGGTGGCTGCAACTGTTTATTAAAAACACAGCACTGTGCAAAATCGTAAGATGACGTATACGGTGTGACGCCTGCCCGGTGCCGGAAGGTTAATTGATGGGGTTAGACGTAAGTCGAAGCTCTTGATCGAAGCCCCGGTAAACGGCGGCCGTAACTATAACGGTCCTAAGGTAGCGAAATTCCTTGTCGGGTAAGTTCCGACCTGCACGAATGGCGTAATGATGGCCACGCTGTCTCCACCCGAGACTCAGTGAAATTGAAATCGCTGTGAAGATGCAGTGTACCCGCGGCTAGACGGAAAGACCCCGTGAACCTTTACTACAGCTTGGCACTGAACATTGACCCTACATGTGTAGGATAGGTGGGAGGCTTTGAAACCGGTACGCCAGTATCGGTGGAGCCGTCCTTGAAATACCACCCTTGTAGTGTTGATGTTCTAACTTAGACCCGTTATCCGGGTTGAGGACAGTGCCTGGTGGGTAGTTTGACTGGGGCGGTCTCCTCCCAAAGAGTAACGGAGGAGCACGAAGGTGGGCTAATCACGGTTGGACATCGTGAGGTTAGTGCAATGGCATAAGCCCGCTTGACTGCGAGAATGACAATTCGAGCAGGTGCGAAAGCAGGTCATAGTGATCCGGTGGTTCTGTATGGAAGGGCCATCGCTCAACGGATAAAAGGTACTCCGGGGATAACAGGCTGATACCGCCCAAGAGTTCATATCGACGGCGGTGTTTGGCACCTCGATGTCGGCTCATCACATCCTGGGGCTGAAGTCGGTCCCAAGGGTATGGCTGTTCGCCATTTAAAGTGGTACGCGAGCTGGGTTTAGAACGTCGTGAGACAGTTCGGTCCCTATCTGCCGTGGGCGTTGGAAGATTGAAGGGGGCTGCTCCTAGTACGAGAGGACCGGAGTGGACGAACCTCTGGTGTTCGGGTTGTGTCGCCAGACGCATTGCCCGGTAGCTAAGTTCGGAATCGATAACCGCTGAAAGCATCTAAGCGGGAAGCGAGCCCTGAGATGAGTCTTCCCTGACCCCTTGAGGGTCCTAAAGGGTTGTTCGAGACTAGAACGTTGATAGGCAGGGTGTGTAAGCGTTGTGAGGCGTTGAGCTAACCTGTACTAATTGCCCGTGAGGCTTAACCATACAACACCCAAAGGGTTTTGATGGACTCAAAGCAAGAACTTTGAATGTGTAACTACAGAACTTAAAACAGCTTTCCGAATTAAAGAATTTGCTTGGCGACCATAGCGATTTGGACCCACCTGATTTCCATGCCGAACTCAGAAGTGAAACGAATTAGCGCCGATGGTAGTGTGGGGCTTCCCCATGTGAGAGTAGGACATCGCCAGGCTTTAAATTTATAAAAGAGCCCGTTTGCAAAAACGGGCTTTTTTAGTCCTAAAGGGACATCTTGATGCTGATATAGCTCAGGTGGTAGAGCGCATCCTTGGTAAGGATGAGGTCCCCAGTTCGAGTCTGGGTATCAGCACCATTTACTGTTTGTTTTATGCTTTGTTTAAGAGCCTAAAGCAAAAGGTAAAGAATTTTACTTGGCGACCATAGCGATTTGGACCCACCTGATTCCATGCCGAACTCAGAAGTGAAACGAATTAGCGCCGATGGTAGTGTGGGGCTTCCCCATGTGAGAGTAGGACATCGCCAGGTTCTAATTTAGACTTTAAGTCTAACCAGTGCGGAGCGGTAGTTCAGTTGGTTAGAATACCGGCCTGTCACGCCGGGGGTCGCGGGTTCGAGTCCCGTCCGCTCCGCCACTTATTAAGAAAGCCTAGTCTTACGACTAGGCTTTCGTCGTTTTAGAAGCCCGTTGCTATTGCAACGGGCTTCTTGCGTTTAAGGGAGAGATGGAACGGACTTCGTCCTTCGGGAAAACGGGTGTAGGCTTCGCCCTACGAGAGGTGGCTGTTGAGACTAAGTTGATAGAGCCGATGGTTTGGAAGGTGTTGACAGAACTTGTCCCCTAGAAGACACAATCATCCAGTTTTCCAGTTTTCCAGTTTTCCAGTTTTCCAGTTTTCCAGTTTTCCAGTTTTCCAGTTTTCCAGTTTTCCAGTTTTCCAGTTTTCCAGTTTTCCAGTTTTCCAGTTTTCCAGTTTTCCAGTTTTCCAGTTTTCCAGTTTTCCAGTTTTCCAGTTTTCCAGTTTTCCAGTTTTCCAGTTTTCCAGATTTCCGTAGGGCGAAGCCCGTTCCCGCATCCCTTATCCTCTTCCGCTATTCCTTATCATTCAAATCCCAATCGTACTCATAACTAAACTTACCGTTTAGATTTGCTAACTCTGGGCGGTATTGAGTTAGATGTTGGATCAACTCTTGTTTGTTACCAAAGTCTTCTGCAAACCAATCGTAAATGGAAGAAAGCTGAGTTTTCCCCTTGAGTTGAAGGACGCCTTTATCACTATTAATAAACTCTTTAGCTGCTTGCTCTAAGAGTTGCTTGGTATTATCAGCAGTAAAAGCTTGGGTTTGTAGATTTGGACAACCTAGGCTGGCACAGTTCACCGCATAGTGAGTACGAGGGTCATTCCAAATTGGGCGAAGAATGCGGTGTTCAATATCATTGAGAGTGAGCTTCTTACCGGCGATTGTAACCACTTCATCCCCCCATGGACCAAAACTAAATAATCCACCTAGCTTAGTGATTGACTTCACTGGGTAGTCATCAAGGATTAAATTGACCGTAATCGCATTATAAAGGTTGACCCAGTAGGCGTACTGCTCATTTGAGGAGTACTCTCTAGGATCAATAGCAGCTAGTGTCGCGATATACTGATTTAACTTTTGTTTATCTTGAGGTGAGACATGACCGTATTTGACTAAGGTATTGTCTCCATCTTTGACTAAGTAGCTATCTAGAAAAGATTGCCAGTCCTGATGAGAAATCGCGGTGGTATTACTTTGATTGGATTGTTGCCAAAAAGACCAAAGCTCTGATTTTGGCGCGGCAAGTGAATGAAAAGAGATAAGAGTCAGTAGCAAAGTAATAATACGCATCATCAGGTTAAGTCCTTTGTAAAAGTGTTTTGATACCAATCACACCAATTATCTGATCATTCTTGCTTGTTAAAACCGCTGATAACTGCGTTAAAGATTTTGTAGGTAGAACAACTAGCTAGCTGCAATCTTTGCCTTGTTCTAAGCGGTTTTCCCTATGCAATTTTCTGAGCATCTAATTAATGCGATTGGTATAACTACTAGACCTAGTGAAAAGCAAGTTTGTTTCAGGGCCCAACAAAAAAGGTTAGCCGAGGCCAACCTTTTGCTTATCAGAGTCTTAACTTTGCTTATTTCAGGAAGCTTGGAATATTTGCTTCATAAGCGGCAATTTTGTCTTCGTGCTGAAGAGTCAGGCCAATGTTGTCTAAACCGTTTAGTAGACAGTGGCGACGGAACTCATCAATTTCAAATGAGTACTCTTTACCGTTTGCACGAACTAGGTTCGCTTCTAGGTCGACCTCAACTTCTGCGCCTTCGTTTGCTTCGACGAACTGGAAAATTTCATCGACTTCTTGCTCGGTTAGACGAACAGGAACCATCTGGTTGTTGATCGAGTTACCGTAAAAAATATCAGCAAAGCTTGGCGCGATCATCGCTTTGATGCCGTAATCTGCTAGTGCCCATGGCGCGTGTTCACGTGATGAACCACAACCAAAGTTTTCACGAGCTAGCAGAATAGAAGCCCCTTGATAGCGAGGAGCGTTCATTACAAACTCTGGGTTTGGCTGCTCACCTGCGTCATCAAGGAAACGCCAATCATGGAATAAGTGTTTACCAAAGCCTAGACGAGACACCTTTTGTAGGAACTGCTTAGGAATGATTGCATCGGTATCTACGTTCGCTGCATCTAGAGGAACAACTAAGCCTGTGTGTTGTTTAAAACCTGACATGTATTTGCTCCTTAGTCTAGTTCACGAATATCAACAAAGTGACCAGCAATTGCTGCTGCCGCTGCCATCGCAGGGCTCACTAGGTGGGTACGACCATCACGGCCTTGGCGACCTTCAAAGTTGCGGTTTGAAGTAGACGCACAACGCTCGTGCGGACCTAAGCGGTCATTGTTCATTGCTAGACACATAGAGCAGCCCGGCAGACGCCATTCGAATCCAGCGTCTTTAAAGATCACATCTAAGCCTTCTGCTTCTGCTTGAGCTTTTACTTGCTCAGAGCCTGGAACGATAAGTGCTTGAACGTTATCGGCGACCTTGCGACCTTTAGCCACTTCAGCTGCAGCGCGCATGTCTTCGATACGAGAGTTAGTACAAGAGCCAACGAATACTTTATCTACCTTATAGTCAGATAGCGCTTTGCCTGCTTCTAGACCCATGTAAGCCAGCGCTTTTTCTGCCGATGCTTTTTCTACAGGATCTGCGAAGCTTTCTGGTGCTGGAATTGGCTCATCTACCGCGATGACTTGACCTGGGTTTGTCCCCCAAGTGACTTGAGGTTTGATATCCGCTGCGTTTAGCGTGACGACTGCGTCAAACTCAGCGTCACCGTCAGTTTTTAGCGACGACCAGTATTCAATTGCCGCATCTAGGTCTTGACCCTGAGGTGCGAACTTGCGGCCTTTGATGTATTCGAATGTGGTTTCATCTGGCGCGATTAGACCTGCTTTAGCACCTAACTCGATAGCCATGTTACACACTGTCATACGACCTTCCATCGTAAGATCAGTAATCGCTTCACCACAGAACTCGACTACGTAGCCAGTACCGCCCGCTGCGGTCGTTTCACCGATGATGGCTAGAACGATATCTTTTGCAGTGATGCCCGCTGCTACCTTGCCTTTTACTTCGATCTTCATGGTTTTTGCACGTGCTTGTTTTAGCGTTTGAGTTGCTAGAACGTGCTCAACTTCAGAAGTACCGATACCAAATGCGAGTGAACCAAATGCCCCGTGAGTCGCTGTGTGTGAGTCACCACAAACAATCGTCATGCCTGGTAGAGTGATACCTAGCTCAGGGCCCATAACATGCACAATACCTTGGTATTTGTGGTTGATGTCGTAAAGGGTGACACCAAACTCTTCACAGTTTTTCGATAGCGTTTCCATCTGGATACGTGCCATCTCACCGGATGCATTGATGTCTTTAGTTTGCGTTGAAACGTTGTGGTCCATGGTTGCAAACGTCTTGCTTACCTGACGAACCTGACGACCTTTTTCACGCAAGCCATCGAACGCCTGTGGAGAGGTGACTTCATGAACCAAGTGGCGGTCGATGTATAAAATTGGGTTTTCACCCTCAGCGGCTACGGCAACGTGTGCGTCGTAGACTTTCTCGTATAATGTTTTGCCCATTATCACAATCCTGTGTATAGCTCCTGACAACGGCTTATCAGGAGCGAATAATTATTATCTGTCTGCTTAAATTAAGAATGCAAAATGTACTCTGCGATTTTATCGCCCATTTCTGAGGTCGATAGTGCTGGTTTGTCACCTGATAGGTCACCAGTTAGCTCGCCTGCTGATAGAGCTTTAGACACAGCTGCTTCAATGTCTTGCGCTGCAGCTTCTTCACCTAGGCTGTAACGCAACATTAGCGCTGCTGATAGGATCTGTGCTACTGGGTTAGCAATGTTCTTGCCTGCGATGTCTGGAGCACTGCCGCCTGCTGGTTCGTAGAGGCCGAACTTACTTTCGTTTAGCGATGCTGATGGCAACATGCCCATAGAGCCAGTGATCATGGCACACTCGTCAGAGATGATATCGCCGAAGATATTTGAACAAAGCATCACGTCAAACTGCGCAGGATCTTTGATTAGCTGCATAGTGGCGTTATCGATATACATATGTGATAGCTCTACATCTGGGTAATCCTTATCGATCTCTTCGACCACTTCACGCCATAGAATCGAGCTCTGAAGTACGTTCGCTTTATCGATAGAGCACACTTTCTTACGACGTAAGCGCGCTGATTCGAATGCTATCTTAGCAATGCGCTCAATCTCAAAACGATGGTAGACCTCAGTATCGAACGCTTTCTCGTTTGGCCCTTCACCTTCACGACCTTTTGGCTGACCGAAATAGATACCGCCAGTCAGTTCACGAACCACGACAATATCAAAACCGTTACCAGAGATATCTGCGCGTAGTGGTGAGAAAGCTTCTAGGCCTTGGTGGATTTGAGCAGGACGTAGATTACAAAACAGCTGGAAGTGCTTACGTAGCGGGAGTAGGGCACCACGCTCAGGTTGATCGTTTGGTGGCAGGTGTTCCCATTTAGGACCGCCTACAGAGCCAAAAAGCACGGCATCAGATTCTTCACACGCTTTCACTGTCGATTCTGGTAACGGGCAACCATGATTATCAATCGCAATGCCGCCTACGTCGTGTTCATCACGAGCAAATTCGATAGCGTGCTTCTTCTCGATTGCATCTAGCACTTTATGTGCCTGAGCCATTACTTCTGGGCCAATGCCATCTCCTGGTAAAACGGCAATTTTGTAAGTTTTGTCTGTCATGTTAGTCCTTGAGTATTTTTATTTCTTTTAAGCTCAAGGGACGACTCGCGTCCCTGGAGTCTTTTAAATCTATACGGTTTCGATTTTTTTCTGTTTGATTTCAGCAATCTTATCTGCACGATGAATGCTATTGATTACGTGCAGTAGCGCTTGACCTGATGCTTCAACAATATCGGTTGAAACACCCGTACCATGGTACTTGCGGCCTTTATAGTTGGCGATGATATCGGCTTGACCTAGACCGTCTTCACCTTCCCCTTTAGCCGTTAAATCAAACTTATCTAGCACAATATCATATCCGGTTACTCGATAGATACACTGGTAAAGCGCATCGACCGGACCATTACCCACAGCGGCTTCCGATTGTTCTTCATCACCACACTGAAGTTTGATACTGGTTGTCGCCATGACACTACCTGACTGAACGCTTAGGTAGTTAAGTTTGTAGAAATCATCTTCTTCGCGAAGATTTGAGAAATGCATCAAGGCTTCTAAGTCGTAATCGAAAACTTGACCTTTACGGTCAGCTAGCTTCAAGAAGTCTTCATACAATGCATCTAGGTTGTACTCATCTTCTTTGTAGCCCATGGTATCCATGTGACTTTTCACAGCTGCGCGACCACTACGACTGGTTAGGTTTAGTGCTTGGTTCTTAAGGCCAATAGACTCTGGCGTCATGATTTCGTAGGTGTTCTTGTTCTTTAACATGCCGTCTTGGTGAATACCTGAAGAGTGGCTGAATGCGTTAGCACCTACGATAGCCTTGTTGTCCTGAATCGGCATATTACAAAGTTGACTGACCAACTTACTGGTACGATGGATCTCATCATGTTTAAGGCCGGTATGAACACCCAATAGCTCTTGGCGAGTCTTGATGATCATCGCGATCTCTTCTAACGAACAGTTACCTGCACGTTCACCGATTCCGTTAATGGTTCCTTCGATTTGTCGAGCACCTGCTTGTACTGCGGCAATTGAGTTAGCAACAGACATACCTAAGTCATCATGACAGTGTACTGAGATGATCGCTTTGTCGATGTTCGGTACGCGGTTAAATAGAGTTTGGATGATACCGCCAAATTCGTTAGGGACTGTGTAGCCAACAGTATCAGGGATATTGATGGTGTTTGCGCCAGCGTCAATGGCAGCTTCAACCATACGACACAAATTGTCGATTGGTGTACGGCCTGCATCTTCACACGAAAACTCAACGTCGTCGGTGTATTTACGAGCATGCTTAACCGCTTTAACGCCCATTTCAACTACGTCATCGTAGCTACGGCGAAGCTTGTCTTGGACATGAACTGTGGAAGTAGAGATAAAGGTATGGATACGGAACTGTTCAGCAACTTTTAGCGCTTCAGCTGCGGCATCAATATCTTTCGCAACGGCACGCGAAAGACCACAGATTCGGCTGTTTTTGATGTTGCGCGCAATGGTCTGGACAGATTCAAAATCACCAGGCGATGAAACAGGAAAACCTGCTTCAATCACATCAACGCCGAGCCTTTCAAGTGCGTAGGCAATTTGCAGTTTTTCTTTAACCGTCAAGCTTGCTGACAACGCTTGTTCGCCATCACGCAAAGTGGTGTCGAAAATAATGACTTGATCGTTCATGTTTGCTTCCTTAGTGATTCGATGTTTTTCACATCTGTTAATCGTTTACTTCCGTTACTTAGCAATTAAAAGCTAGGTATAAAAAAACCCGCATCTAAGTGCGGGTTTTGTGTAATTCTGTGTGGTTATTTTTCTTCCACAGCCTACCCGCGCGATTGTGTCACGATAAGGAGGAGGCTCAGCAGGATAGAAAAACGGTTCATCATTGTTAACGGTTCCTTTAAGG
Source organism: Vibrio tubiashii ATCC 19109 (assembly GCF_000772105.1). Taxonomy (NCBI): domain Bacteria; kingdom Pseudomonadati; phylum Pseudomonadota; class Gammaproteobacteria; order Vibrionales; family Vibrionaceae; genus Vibrio; species Vibrio tubiashii. The sequence goes on along the minus strand of NZ_CP009354.1, from coordinate 2,792,727 downwards.
GCGTTAAATAATCCACAAATTTAAGTTAACAAATTAGTACCGCACTCAAGAGTCAACGTCAACCCTAAAGTTGTTTTTTTATTCAAGTCAGATCAGTTCAACCTAAAAACACGCAAAATCAGCGCTTTTAAGCCCTCTTTATATTGAAAAGGTGAATATCTTGCTTGGCTAACCATATTAAGTCCGTGTAACCGAACTACCGCAAAACATTCACCGAGGTGTCACTAAATCCACTTAGTGTGATCGCAACACCGTCAATAAAAGGAGTCGGTAATGCGTTCAATCGAACCTATTGCCAAGTTTGATCTGGCGTTCTCTCTATTCTGTCTACAGCACAGATTTAATCATCCTGTCTCACGTATCAGTAAGGCTGTTTCACATACTGGCGATGGGCATCTATACATTGCCTTTGGCGTACTTGCGTACTTGTTTGCAGGGATTGAAGGCAAGTTGTTTTTATTGGCTGGGCTGATGGCATTTGCAATGGAGTTGCCAATCTATTGGTTAGCTAAGAACGTGTTTAAACGTCGCCGTCCACAAGAGTTGTGTGACTTAGTGACTTCGTTTATCACGCCTTCAGATCGTTACAGTCTGCCTTCAGGCCATACTGCTGCTGCTTTTCTTATGGCTTCAATCACAGGTCATTACTTTGCTGATCTGGAAGTCGTCACGCTTATCTGGGCAACCTTGATAGCCAGTTCACGTATTTTGCTTGGAGTGCACTTTCTGACGGACGTTTTGTTAGGGGCTTTGCTTGGTATTGGTTGTGCTCAATTGGCACTAATCATGGTCGGGAGTTGACGAATGAAAATCTTATATGGAGTGCAAGGGACTGGGAACGGGCATATTGCGCGTGCTAGAGCAATGTCGAAATGCTTGGCTGAAGCCGGTATGGAAGTCGATTATCTGTTTACTGGCCGAGAAGAGAGCAAGTACTTTTGTATGGAGCAGTTTGGTGATTTTCAAACTCGACGAGGTTTAACCTTTGCAACAGACAAAGGCAGAGTGAACTACTTTAAAACCTGTATTTCTAACAACTTATGGCAGTTCTGGCGTGATGTCAGTGAACTTGATTTATCTCGCTACGATCTGGTTCTCAACGATTTTGAACCTGTCTCTGCATGGGCGGCGAAAAAACAGAGTGTTCCATCGATCAGTATTAGTCATCAGAATGCGTTCCGATACTCAGTGCCACTAAAAGGGGCCAGTTGGTTGGATAAAAAGGTGATAAAGCACTTTGCTCCCGCGCAGCATCATATCGGTTTGCATTGGTATCATTTCGATCAGCCTATCTTGCCGCCCATTATTCACACTCCAAGCGGTGATACGGTGGAGGAAGCCTTTGTTCTGGTCTACTTACCGTTTGAGAGTATTTCTGATATCACTGAGTTACTACTGAGATTTACCAGTCAACATTTTGTCTGTTATCACCCCGAAGTCATTGAGCCGAAAACAATCGACAACATAGAGTTTATGCCGTTAAGTTTATACTCGTTTCAACTTCACCTTCAGCGCTGCAAAGGGGTGATTGCGAATGGTGGTTTTGAGCTTCCTTCTGAGGCACTCACTCTTGGCAAGAAGCTATTACTAAAACCATTGACGGGGCAGTTTGAACAAGTGAGCAACGTGGCAACTCTGGAAGACTTGGGCTTAGCGACTTGTATGGAGATCTTAGATGCGGCTGTGGTACGAAATTGGCTAGATGAATCGAGCGCTGAGAGTGTCAATTATCCAGACGTAGCAGAAGCCATTGTCGCTTGGATTAAACAGGGTGATTGGGAAGACAAATCTGCCTTGACGGAGAGCTTATGGGAGAAAGTTGACTTCCCTAGCTACGTCACCAATCTATAGCAAACGTTTTACTCATATCGAATAACAGCATCAATTATTGATGCTGTTTTTGTTTCCACCATTCGAATTATAGCTTTGGCTCATGTCTGATACTGAGTTTTAACAGGGGGTATTAATATCAAATTTCTATATATATCTATAAAACAGTGTGCTTTATAACTTTTTATAATCTATTTAACTATTTGTAATTTAATAACTATTCAGGATTATAGGTAAAAAATACTGATTAATTGTCAATCTTATTGCTAATCGCTGAATGATTCGTTGATAGTAATGGTTCGCCGACAAACATCTAACAAATAAATACAACAGATGAGGCGAGAAATGGGTTTTCTATTCCTAACTCAAATTTCAATTTAACGACCATATACGCTGAAGAATTTAAAGAGGCATCCCCAATGATTGATAAGAAAGAGTCTATGAGTGCTATCGCTAGCTACCGCATGGAAAGTACTTTACGTGGAGTAGATCTAAACCTTTTAACTGTGTTTGATGCGGTTATGCAAGAGCAGAACATCACTCGTGCTGCGCATAACTTAGGTATGTCTCAACCAGCAGTTAGTAATGCAGTTGCTCGCCTAAAAGTCATGTTTAACGATGAGCTATTTATGCGTCAGGGTCGTGGTATTCAGCCAACTCAGCGTGCTCGCCAACTATTTGGTCCTGTTCGTCAAGCGCTACAACTAATCCGCAATGAGCTACCTAGCTCAGTGTTCTCTCCAGAAACATCAACGCGTTTATTTAAACTGGCGATCTGTAGCCCATGTGATATGCGTTTTGCTCCAAAGATCATGTCGACTATTCATGAACTAGCGCCAAATGTTCAGCTTCACCTTGATGCTGAGTTTGATCGTCAGCTAGCTGAGCGTATGCGTTACCAAGAGATCGATTTTGTTATTGATTACGCACGTTTTGATGAGCAAGGCTTCTCAAGCACAGAAATCTTCCAAGACGAGTTAGTTGTTGTTGCTTCTAAAGCTCACCCTCGCATTCAAGGTGTAGTGACACCTGACCTATTGGTTCGAGAGCGTCATGCTAAGCTCTCTAAAGTTCATGGTCAGCGCAGCTTCTCTGAACAGGCTTACCGCGACCTAGACGTTCAGGCATACTATGAAGGTACAAGCCTGAGCAATGTGCTTTACGTTGTTGGTCAATCAGAGCTTGTAACGATTGCTCCGCGTTGGATGGTTGAGAACGCAGCAAACAAAGATCAGCTGCAAGTGATCGACTTCCCATTCGAAAATGGCAAGATCAGCGGCTACTTAAGCTGGCACGAATCAAGCGAAAAAGACAAAGGTCACATCTGGCTTCGTGACCAACTGATGATGATTTGTGGTGAAGTTGTCGCACTAGATTAATCATCACATTTTACTGCAATTAAAAACCTTGAATGGCCCCGCCATTCAAGGTTTTTTTCTAGGGTCTATTGGCCTTTTGAGCTGAATTTTGCAGCTGTGTGTGGGGCTTTTATACAAGGCAGAGGCTCTGATGTGTGGTTGCTCTACTCGATAAGCCGATAACGAAGTTGAAAGGCCCCACAAACGCTGCCCGAAGGGTTCGAGCTGGGCGCCCCCGCTAAAACCGTCTTACTCTTTGTTGAGAGTTCTTTTGATTAGAATGACTAGTCGACAAGCCTCTCGCCTCGATTAAAATGCTTTTATCTCGAACAAAATTTGACCGCAAAAGGTCAACCGACCCTACTTTAATTGATAACTTTGACGCTCATCAGTTGCCTTTTCTAAAGTGAAATGTACACTTGTGCGCTGATTAAAGCTTACAGGTGTAAGCTAAAGGTAGTAAAGATGGCCAACCTAGATTTTCATATCGTAAAACGTATTCGAGACCAGATTGCGAAAGGCAATGATCGCATTGCGCTTAAGCATAAAGTAGGCAATGTTTGGAATGGCATTAGCTGGAAGCAGTTTGGTCAGCAAGTGGATGCATTGTCACTTGCTCTATTGGCTCATGGTATCCGAATTCAAGACAAGATCGGTATCTTCTCTAACAATATGCCGCAGTGGACAATCGCAGACTTTGCTGCTCTGCAAGTTCGTGCGGTTACCGTACCTATTTACCCAACCAACACAGCGGCTCAATCTGCTTACATCTTGCAAGATGCTGACGTCCGAGTGCTGTTTGTTGGTGAGCAGCCTCAATTTGACGCTGCCGTGTCTATTTTTGACCAATGTGAGCAGCTTGAACTTATCGTCGCTATGTCTGATGACATCGATGTCGGTGAACATGAGTTTGCCATTAGCTGGCAGCGACTGATTGCCAATGTAGATAAAGTGCATCAGCAAGAGCTTGATATCCGTTTAGAACAAGCGAATCTGGATGACCTTCTTACTTTGATTTACACCTCAGGTACCACAGGTCAGCCGAAAGGCGTGATGGTAGATTACGCGAATATTGGTGCTCAGCTTGAAGGACATGATCAGCGTTTAAGCTTATCGCAGAGCGATGTTTCTCTCTGTTTCTTACCTCTTTCTCATGTTTTTGAACGTGCTTGGACTTTCTACGCACTATATAAAGGGGCGACCAACTGCTATCTGCAAGATACCATGCAGGTACGTGATGCCTTGAGTGAAGTACGCCCAACTGTGATGTGTGCGGTTCCGCGCTTTTACGAAAAGATTTTCTCTGCCATTCATGAAAAAGTTGCCAAAGCGCCATTTATTCGCAAAGTCTTGTTTACCTGGGCAGTTAACATGGGCGCTAAGATGGCTGTGTGTCATCAAGAAGGACGTAAGCCTTCAATCGCACTCAAGAAGTCTCATGCTTTAGCGGATAAGTTAGTACTATCGAAATTACGAGCACTACTTGGTGGACAAATCAACTTCATGCCTTGTGGTGGTGCGAAGCTAGACGAAACCATAGGTCGTTTTTTCCATGCTATCGGGATTAACGTCAAGCTTGGTTATGGCATGACAGAAACGACTGCGACGGTATCGTGTTGGGATGATAAGTGCTTTAACCCAGATTCGATCGGTATGGCGATGCCAGGTGCTCAGGTAAAGATTGGCGAAAATAATGAAATCTTAGTTCGCGGCCCTATGGTTATGCGTGGCTATTACAAGATGCCGGAAGAGACAGCTAAGACATTCGATGAGCATGGCTTCTTAAAGACCGGTGACGCAGGTCATATCGATGAAAATGGTAACCTGTTTATTACCGATCGAATTAAAGAACTGATGAAAACATCGGGTGGTAAATACATCGCGCCGCAGATGATTGAAGGTGCGATTGGTAAAGATCACTTTATCGAACAGATCGCTGTTATTGCAGACACGCGCAAGTTTGTTTCGGCTCTTATTGTTCCTTGCTACGACTCTTTGGAAGAGTATGCCAAAGAGCTAAACATTAAATACCACGATCGCGTTGAGCTAATTAAGCACCACCAAGTGGTGGAGATGCTAGAAAAACGCGTCAACGAACTACAGCAAGAACTGGCTAAATTTGAGCAGGTGAAGAAATTTAAACTCCTACCAAAGGCTTTCTCAATGGATGCTGGTGAGTTAACACCGACACAAAAACTGCGTCGCAAAGTGATTAACGACAAATATCAGGATGAAATTGAAGAAATGTACAGCGATAAGGTAGAGAAGAAGTAACTTTCTCGCTAGTAAATTTCGCAACTGTTTAAAAATCCCTCAGAGAGATTATTTGCTTTCTGAGGGATTTTTTTATCCTGCTTTTCAGCTTACTTACCACGACGATTCGCTGAATATTGAAAAGTTAATCTAAAATTATTAACCGAATTTATTTGTGTTTATGGTTTAACTATCTAGTTTTGGCTTTCTTATTAGCCGGTTTCTGTAACTTGATGTTGACAAATAGCATATTGTTTAAAGTGAGATGGAAATCGCATTAGACCCATTGATAATAAAACGTTACATTTGTTGCGTGACCTTGCTTTATGTTACCTATGAGCAAGACATAGCCGAAAAAGTGGAAGTATTTCGATTTAGGCTACGAATAAGACCTAACTATGAAAAACCAGTCCATCACATTGACCTTATGTGGCGGAAAACTGGTTAAGGAGAAAAATATGGCAGCAATGTTGTCCGGTGCAGAGATGGTTGTGCAATCTCTGATCGAAGAAAACGTTGAACAGATCTTTGGTTACCCAGGAGGCTCTGTTCTTGATATTTACGATGCGCTTCACGCTAAAACCGACCAAATCAAACACGTTCTAGTACGTCATGAGCAAGCCGCTACGCATATGGCTGATGGTTATGCACGTGCGACTGGCAACCCTGGCGTGGTGCTAGTCTGTTCCGGCCCTGGTGCAACTAATACCATCACAGGTATTGCGACCGCATACATGGACTCAATCCCAATGATCGTTATCTCAGGTAACGTACCAAACAACATGATTGGTAACGACGCCTTCCAAGAGTGTGACATCGTTGGTGTATCTCGCCCAGTGGTTAAACACAGTTTCCTTGTTAAGAAAGCAGAAGATATTCCTGAAACAGTGAAGAAAGCTTTCTATATTGCCACTACTGGTAGACCTGGCCCAGTTTTGATCGACTTACCTAAAGATGTCATGAATCCTCAGGTAAAACTGCCATATGAATACCCGCAGTCACTGTCGATGCGCTCATACAAACCGACAACTACAGGTCACAAAGGCCAGATCAAAAAAGGTCTTAAGACGCTTTTAGAAGCGAAGAAGCCAGTACTCTATGTGGGTGGTGGTGCCGTCATTTCTGAAGCTGAGCAGCATCTTACTAAACTGGCCGAAGCGCTAAACTTGCCAGTAGTTAGTACTTTAATGGGGCTTGGCGCGTTCCCAGGCACACATAAGAATTCTTTAGGCATGTTAGGTATGCACGGTGTGTATGAAGCTAACATGGCTATGCATAATGCAGATCTGATTTTTGGTGTCGGTGTTCGCTTTGATGACCGAACCACTAACAACCTAGAAAAGTACTGTCCTGATGCCAAGGTGATGCATATTGATATCGATCCTTCTTCGATTTCAAAGAACGTAAAAGCCGATCTTCCAATCGTAGGTTCGGCTGAGAAAGTCCTTGAGAGCATGGTTAACTTGCTAGAAGAGCAGGGCAGCACCAATGATCAAGAAGCGTTGAATCGCTGGTGGGATGAAATTCAAGTTTGGCGTGAACGTCAATGCTTGTCTTACGAAACGTCTCCGGAGCGTATTAAACCGCAGCAAGTTATTGAAACACTGCACAAACTGACCAATGGTGATGCTTACGTTGCCTCTGATGTAGGGCAGCACCAGATGTTTGCTGCGCTGTACTATCCATTCAACAAACCGCGTCATTGGATCAACTCTGGTGGTCTTGGCACTATGGGCTTTGGTCTACCTGCGGGAATGGGCGTGAAATTCGCTAAACCAGACGAAGAAGTTGTTGTTGTTACCGGTGACGGTAGTATCCAGATGAACATTCAGGAACTATCGACGGCAATGCAATACGATATTCCGGTTAAGATTATTAACTTGAACAACCGCTTCCTAGGCATGGTAAAGCAGTGGCAAGACATTATTTACCAAGGCCGACACTCTAACTCTTACATGAGTTCTGTTCCTGATTTTGCAGCTATCGCAGAAGCATATGGACATGTGGGGATTCGCATTGAGTCACCAGATCAGCTTGAGGCTGGTTTGAAGCAAGCGCTAGATATGAAAGATCGATTGGTGTTTGTAGATATCAATGTTGATGAAACAGAGCATGTATATCCAATGCAGATCAAAGGCGAAGGCATGGACAAAATGTGGTTAAGCAAGACGGAGAGAACTTAATATGAGACACATTATTTCACTACTAATGGAAAACCAACCCGGTGCACTTTCTCGCGTTGTTGGCCTTTTCTCTCAGCGCGCTTACAACATTGAATCTTTGACCGTTTCACCAACCGATGATGAAACCTTATCGCGCCTGAACATTACCACTATTTCAGACGATATGGAGCTAGAGCAGATCCAGAAGCAATTAAACAAGCTGATTGATGTGCTTAAAGTTCAAGAGGTCTCAGAGCTTGATCATATTGAACGTGAATTGATGATGGTAAAAGTGAAGGCGAGTGGTTTCTCTCGTGCGGAAGTTAAACGTACAGCCGATATTTTCCGTGGACAGATTGTTGATGTCACAGCCTCTCAGTACACAGTACAAATGGCGGGTACTAGCGAGAAACTTGATGCCTTTATTCAGGCACTGTCGGAAGTGACAGAAGTGATTGAAGTAGCGCGAAGCGGCGTTGTGGGCATTGCTCGTGGTGAGCGTGCTCTAAAACCTTAACTTGTTAAAAACCTAACAAAAAACCACCGACAAGTCGGTGGTTTTTTCGATCTTAACAGCGGGATTAGTGCAGGATACGTGCGCGGATAGTCCCTTCGATGCTCTTAAGTTTCTTAAGTGCTTCTTCTGAGCGCTCTGTTTCTACATCAATAACCACATAACCGAAATCTGTGGCCGTTTGCAGGTACTGACCGGCGATGTTAATCCCTTCTTCAGCAAAAATGGTGTTAATTTGCGTCAGGATACCCGGACGGTTTTGGTGAATGTGTAGTAAGCGTGAACAGTCGCGGTGCTCTGGCAGTGACACTTCAGGGAAGTTAACACTTGATAGGGTAGAACCGTTGTCTGAGTACTTAGCTAGCTTGCCAGCCACTTCAACACCAATGTTTTCTTGCGCTTCTTGAGTTGAGCCGCCAACGTGAGGCGTTAAGATAACATTGTCAAACTTCTGCAGTGGTGATTGAAATGGGTCTGCGTTGGTTTTTGGCTCTGTTGGGAACACGTCAATTGCCGCGCCAGCAAGGTGACTGGCTTCTAGGCTGTGGCATAGCGCTTCAATATCTACCACCGTACCGCGAGCAGCGTTAATGAAGATTGAACCTGGCTTCATTCGAGCAAACTCTTCAGCGCCCATCATGTTCTTAGTTCCAGCCGTTTCCGGAACATGAAGCGAAATAACATCACACTTATTCAGCAGTTCACTCATAGTATGAACTTGAGTAGCGTTACCGAGTGATAACTTGTTTTCAATATCGTAGAAGTAAACACGCATACCAAGGTTCTCAGCGATAATGCCTAGCTGAGTACCGATATGACCGTAACCAATAATACCTAAGCGCTTGCCGCGAGCTTCGTATGAGTTGTCGGCACTTTTCTTCCAAATGCCACGGTGCGCTAAAGCGTTCTTCTCTGGGATACCACGTAGTAGCAATAGGACTTGACCAAGAACCAGCTCTGCCACACTGCGCGTGTTTGAGAATGGTGCGTTAAACACTGGAATACCGCGAGTCGCCGCTGCTTTAAGATCAACTTGGTTGGTACCAATACAGAAACAGCCAATCGCAACCAGTTTCTCTGCTGCGTCAATCACTTGCTGGGATAGATTAGTGCGCGAGCGAATACCGATAAAGTGAACGTCTTTCACCGCTTCAAGTAACTCTTCCTCAGGAAGTGAGCCTTTGTGGTATTCAATATTGGTGTAGCCAGCAGCCTGAAGAACTTCTACAGATGATGGGTGTAGACCTTCAAGCAAGAGGATTTTAATTTTATCTTTTTCCAGTGAAACTTTGGCCATTGTCTTCTTCCTTAAAGTGGGGAAATTTGGGCTTAACGGGCGCACATTAAGCAAAAGCAGGTAAAGCAAACGTTTTTGTAGACGTCATGTAGCACGCAAACGTTTTCCTTGTGCGTCTTCTGACCATTAAGTTAACAAAAAAAATACACTTTGGGTAAGAAAATTACGGAATAAGGCATAATTTTTATAGAGTAAAATGAAAAAACGGCGCCAATAGGCACCGTTTGTAATGAAATGACAAAAATGAAGCGCTTATTCTTCGATTTTTGCACCTTCTGGCGTGCCAGTAATTACTACGTCTGCACCACGGTGGGCAAATAGACCAACGGTAACTACGCCAGCGATGGCATTGATTTTATCTTCAAGAACTTTTGGAGCAGTAATCTGCATGCCGTAAACATCAAGAATCACATTGCCGTTGTCTGTGATAACACCTTCACGGTAAGCGGGATCGCCACCTAGCTTAACTAACTCGCGAGCCACGTATGAGCGTGCCATTGGAATCACTTCAACAGGTAGAGGGAAGTTACCCAGTACATCAACCGCTTTAGTGTTGTCGACGATACAAACAAATTTGTCTGAAATAGCAGCAACGATTTTCTCACGCGTTAGGGCAGCGCCGCCGCCTTTGATCATATCGCGAGTCGCGTTGATTTCGTCAGCACCGTCAACATAGATATCTAGGCCCGCGACTTCATTACAGTCGAAAACCTTAATCTCTAACTCTTCAAGTTTCTTCGTTGACGCTTCAGAGCTTGAAACCGCACCTTTAATCTCTTCTTTCATGGTTGCTAGTGCATCGATGAAGTGATTTACCGTCGAGCCCGTACCAACACCTACAATGCTGCCTTTTTCGACATACTTAAGTGCTGCCCAACCAGCTTCTTTCTTCATTTCATCTTGAGTCATTGCTCATCTCCTAAAGGCGGTAGTAAAAACGATTGCGGCGCGATTATAGCCCTATCTCTAGCAGACTTGAAGCCAAGCTAACGGATTCTAGCGAACAGGGTTAATCCCATTGCCAAATCTTGGTTGGAGTCACAATTTTGGGTAAGGGGATATCCCAAGACTCGATAGGCAGTTTCTCAACGTGTTGGCAATCATGCGCTAGGCCAATAGGCATAGGACCTTGACCCGTTTTAAACCAAGGTTCTAATGTACGGTCGTAGTAGCCGCCACCCATGCCAAGGCGATGGCCTGTCGAGTCAAAGCCGACCAATGGCGTGCAAATGATGTCGAGAGACTTTGCTGGCAGGATTGTGGTTTGATCAAGCTTAGGTTCAGCAATTGAATAACGATTGAGCACCATTGGTGTCGATTTATCATAGTGCAAAAACAGCAGATGGCCTTTGGAAAAAGGATGAATGACGGGCAGGTAAGTCTTTTTACCTTGCTGCCATAGCCACTCAATGAGGGGCATGGTTTCAAGTTCACCGTCGGTCGTAAGGTACAAGGCAATATGTTGCGCTTGCGCGAGCTCCGGTAGCTGTGAAAATTGTCGCACCAAGTCTAAACCGGCGAGATGTTGCACATCACTGGATAATTGGTTGCGTTTTTGGCGGATGCTTTTACGGAAGTCTTGTCTGGAAAGCGTCATGACGTTACCCATGGTTGCAGGGTATCGTGAAAGGGATACCCCAGAGTGCCGTTGGAGAAATGGACCCTTGAACCAGCTGGTTCAAGGCGGATCAGCAGAGATAACCGTAGGCTTCTCGGTACAAGCCGAGCTTGCTCAATAGCTATCAAGTACTAACCCTTAGGTATTGCTTATCGGCTCAGGGACTTAATCCCCTAACGAACACTCCAGGGTAAATTCTTGACGGTGTAAAGGTTTATTGCTGTCCTGGCTTTACTTTACTAATCGCGCTGTCTAGAGATGCCGAAAGGAGTTCCATTCGCTCAAACATGGCATCTTGTTCCTGCTTAGAATTACTATCACGAGCCTCAAGCTCATGACAAAAGTTTAACGCAACAAAGGTCAAAAGTTGAACTTCATTAGTAATCTTGGTTTTGGCTGACATGTCTTGTAAACGTTCTTCAAGACGCTCTGCGGCTTTAATCAATGACTCTTCTTGCCCTGCCGGACAATTTACCCGAGTGAGTTTGCCTAAGATTTCAACTTCTACCGCTTGATTACTCATATCGACTCTATATCTGTTGCCTAAGGTGATAAAGCAGATAATCACCGAGGGAGAAACTATAGAAAAACGCCCATTAAGATTCAAGCTTTTCAGAACAGCGATAAGCAAATCAGGGCGCAATAACACAGTAATTGGGCAATTTGTGTAAAAGCTGCCCACAATTGCTAATCGCTCGTTTTCGCTCGCGATGGTAAGTGATACGATTGAGGATATTTAGACATATTTAGGCTAATCCAATGAGCGAAACAAAACTACCTGATTACTTAGCATTTGCCACTGAGCTTCAGTCTGCTGGGCTTGCAGTGAATCCTGCCGAGTTGCACGGATTATTAACTGGAATGTTAAGTGGTGGCTTAAGCTTGACTGGTAAAAGTTGGCAACCGATGGTTTTTGATTATGTAAGCGAAGGTATGGGCTGGCCAAGTAAAGCATTGCAACTGGCACAAGCTACTTTGGATGCAAGCATTGCTGAATTAACGGGCTCTGGTATGGATCTCGAAATGCTACTACCAGACGAAGAAGCTAGCGCTTCCCTGTTTGATATTGCCGATGGTCTCGCAGAGTGGGTGAACCATTTTATTTCAGGTTTAGGTTTGGTGAATGCTGAACTTAAGAAAGCGTCAAGCGATGTTAAAGAAGCGCTCGCGGATTTAGAAGAAATCGCTAAGCTTGGCATTGACGAAGATGACGATCTAGAAGAGCAGGCTCAACTACTAGAGCAAGTCATTGAGCATGTTAAAGCGTGTGTATTAACTATCCATGCTGAATTTGGGCAAAAGAAAGCTGACCCTCAGCAAGCACCAACGATTCACTAAAAGGATTCTTCATGAAGCAGTTTGATGTGGTGATTGCGGGTGGTGCGATGGCGGGAATGACGCTGGCCCTTGCAATCAATAAGCTTGCTCCGCAACCTTTGTCTGTTGCTGTCATTGAGCCGTTTCAAGTCGATCACGCGGCTCATCCGGGTTTTGACTCACGCTCGATTGCACTGTCCTACGGTACGGTTGCGATTTTAAAGCAGCTTGGCTTGTGGCAAGAGATTGCGAAAGTGGCAACGCCCATTGAACATATTCATGTTTCTGATCGCTCTCACACGGGTATGACGGACGTTACTACTGAAGAAGTGGGCGTTGATGCGTTAGGCTACGTCGTAGAACTTGCTGATGTGGGTCGTATTTACCATCAGCAAGTCGAGCAAGATAATAATATTTCAGTCCTACACGCCGCGGTTGAGCAGGTCGAGCGCAGTGAAGACAAGGTCTCTATCACGTTAAGTGATGGCAATCTTGTTGAAGGAAAACTTTTGGTTGCCGCTGATGGTGCGATTTCTACTTGTTGTGAGCAAATCGGTATAGAGCTTAGCGAGCATGACTTTGAACAGATTGCTGTGATCGCCAATATTAGTGCTCAGGCACCTCATAATGGGCGAGCATTCGAGCGCTTTACTGAGTCAGGGCCAGTGGCGTTATTGCCCATGTCGCAAGGGCGGATGTCCTTGGTTTGGTGTGTACGACCTGAGAAAGCACAACAGATCATCAACTATAACGACGAGCAGTTTCTGTCAGAACTACAGCAGGCTTTTGGTTGGCGACTCGGCAAATTACAAAAAGTGGGTCAACGAGCGAGTTATCCTTTGCTATTGCGCTACAGAGAGCAAAATGTCTCGCACCGCTTTGCCATTGTTGGTAATGCGGCTCAAACGCTACATCCGATTGCTGGCCAAGGGTTTAACTTGGGAATTCGTGACGTCGCGACGTTAGCAGAAAGTATTGCTCAATCCAGTGACGATCCTGGAAGCTATTGCACTCTGAAGCAGTTTAAGAATGCTCGTCGTGATGATCGTCATGCAACCATCGCAATGACCTCAGCCTTAGTGCATATTTTCTCCAACGATTACCTATCACTGCGCGTTGGGCGAAATCTTGGGTTGTTCGGTATGGATAACCTGCCCATGCTTAAGACTCCTTTGTTAAGAAGAACATTAGGTTTAGTGGCTCGCTAGAGACGCTAAAAAGGATACAAAATTATGATGCAAAGTGTAGATATCGCCATCGTTGGCGGTGGAATGGTGGGTTTGGCGCTCGCAGCAGCGTTTAAAGACACTGAATTACGTATTGCTGTGATTGAAAGTCGTGCGCCTGAAAGCGAGATCAATGATTTTCCAGATGTGCGAGTGTCAGCGCTGAGCCGTTCGAGTGAAACGGTGTTAAGAAACCTAGGTGCATGGCAAGGTATTATTCAACGTAGAGCAGCACCTTATCAGGCGATGGAAGTGTGGGAGCAAGACAGCTTTGCTCGTATCGAATTTGAAGCTCAGCAGTTAGCGCAGCCCGATCTCGGTCATATCGTTGAAAACCGTGTTATCCAGCTTGCTCTACTTGAACAAGTTAAGCAGCAAAGCAATGTGACTCTGTTTATGCCAGAGAAGTGTGCTTCGATGGCGATAGGGGAGAGCGAAGCTTGGTTAACTTTAGAAAGTGGCCAGGCTTTGACCGCTAAGCTGGTGGTAGGTGCTGATGGGGCCAACTCTTGGGTTCGCAAGCAGCAAGATATTCCGTTAACCCATTGGGATTACGGCCACAGTGCCATTGTCGCCAATATCCGTACTAAAGAAGATCATCAACGCGTCGCAAGACAAATTTTTACCCCGCAAGGGCCATTAGCCTTTTTGCCATTAGGTGAAGATAATCTCAGTTCGATAGTCTGGTCGACCGATCCAAGCCGAGCTGAAAGACTTGTGAGCATGTCTTCAGGGGAGTTCAACAAAGCGCTGACGGCTGAATTCGATAATCGTTTGGGGCTATGTAAAGTTGAAGGGGAGCGTTTTGCTTTCCCGCTAAAGATGCGTTATGCGCGTGATTTTGTTGCAGAGCGCGTGGCTTTAGTTGGCGATGCGGCGCACACCATTCACCCTCTTGCGGGACAAGGGGTAAATCTCGGTTTGCTGGATGCTGCAAGTTTAGCCCAAGAAGTGCTCCAGCTTTGGCAAGCGGGAGAAGATATTGGCTCTAAGCGCAATCTACGTAGTTATGAGCGTTGGCGTAAGTCTGAAGCTGCCAAAATGATTGCCGCAATGCAAGGGTTTAAAGACCTTTTTGAAGGAAGTAACCCAGCGAAGAAACTGATCCGTGGTATTGGGATGAAACTTGCCGGTCAGTTACCGGGAGCCAAGGATGAGATCATGAAACGAGCACTTGGTTTGAAGGGGAATTTACCTCAATTGGCCCAGCAATCAAGGCACAAATCTCAAACGGTATAAATGCAAAGGGTTGGCAATCGCCAACCCTTCTTGATTCTATTATGCGTAAGCGCAGCGGAGTTTCATCACTTCCTGATTAATTTCTTTTACCGCTTGAAAGTGCTTACGTTCAGCCTTTTCTGGCAAGATCAGCTTGCCATTATCAAATTCAAACTTACCAACCCCGTAAATGTAGATCCTTCCCTTAAATAGCCGACTAATGTGTTTAGCAATCATACCTGGTGTATAGCGCTTAAACAGTCTCATACAGTTATCCTTATGTTTAGCAAGCACTGCAAATTATACGTTTTTCCCACCCTGAAAATTGTGATTATGATGGTGGAAAATGCAGATGAAACTGGCGTGTTTGGATATTTGTGTTGCTGTAGACAAAACCACGGATAAATATCCAATTTATTGTGATAATTACCTCACTTATCTTCTGACAGCGGAACTCGTATAAGAGTTCCATCGCGAAATATTAAGCCTTAGTTATATGACACACTTAAGAATAGTTTAACTTTCAGAGTGGGTGTAAAAGAATTGTAAAATTTTATCAAAAAAAAGCCCGCTTCATGGCGGGCGAATAGTCACAGATGCATTACACAAAAAGTGGATGTCCTGAAACAATCAGTGGATTCACTTTTTTAGTTGGAGAAGGATTCACATACCTTTCGAGCCACATACCAACTCATTGAAAGATTGTGTCGCTCAGCATGTATAAGCAACTGAGCGAACTTTAACCAACAGAGACAGCATACTTCAAAAATATTATTATGACTACTTATGCTTTATTGGTGAATAATAATTTAATTAAGAAAAGGCTAATGATGCGATAACGGTCATAGTTTGATGAAATCGATTGCAACAAGAGGAACTGGTTTCTACCCACTAATGGGTAGAAGCCGTTTAGTCGCGGCAGATATTGCCAATAATAGGCTGGCTGAGTTGAAGAAGATCGTCACAACTCAAGGCGATGCCAGCCATATTTGAGCCACTGCTTATCGTGATTTCAGGCTCTGCCAAAAGTTGCTGGTCGAATACAATTACCATTGGTGTGCGCAGTAACAAAGGGACAACGGTGCCAATCTTGTACCCAGTCAAGCTCGCCACCTCTTCCATAGATACACAGGTCATCCGGCGCCATTCTAGGAGCGCGCGGACTTTCTTCGGGTCGACCGCTTTGTTTCCTGGGGCGCAGGCAATCGCGTAGCGGTTACTCATATCACGCAGCACAATAGATTTAACCATCTGCTCTGGTCTAATCCCTCGCTGCTTTGCCGCATCTTCTATGGTTGTCGCAGGAGTCTGGTGCGGCAGCAGGCGAAACTTAACCTGCTGCGCTTCTAGATATTGCGTAATGTGGGTTGAGATAGGATCAGTCATTATCTTCTAGCGAGTATGGCAGTGCCACAAATGTCCATTCGCTGTTAGGTTGCTCTTTTAAGCGCAGTTGAGTGTCTGCGTCTAGGTTGTTAGGCAAGACAACCAGTGCCAACGCTTTATTGTCGCTGTAGCGGTAGCTAGCAATAATTTTGCCCGCGCTACGCCAGTTTTCACCGACTGCTCGCTCTAGCTCTGCGTTAGCGTCAATTGCCGCTTCAGCATCGCCCTTAACGATAAACAGTGCACGCTTGTTGATGCCGCGATATTTAGCGCGAGCAACGGTCTCTTGGCCTGTATAACAACCTTTGGTAAAGCTAATTCCCCCAAGCGCTTGAATGTTTAGAGCTTGTGGAATGTGTTCATTTTGCTGTTCAGCATTGAGCAGTGGTAAACCTGCTTGAATATCGTGTAACGTCCAAAGATCTTCGGACACTTTCTCCGCTTGAAGAGTCGCGACCAATTGCTCGGCGCTAGATTCTTCCATTAAGAGTAGCCAGCGCTGTTGGTCAATTTTAACCGCAGTGCCACCGTCAATAGAGCGCACATCACCAGTTTGGGATGAAAGAGAGTCAACAAAGCTTGTTGCAGAATCGCCCATTAGCCCTAGCGCGATATCTTCTGTTTGCTTGATTTCTACCTTAGAAAAAATCGCATACTTTTTCAGCTCGGTTAGCTCTTTATCGATAATAGAGGAAGGCTGAAACATGGCATAGCCACCGTTGTGGTGAAACAGTCGAAATGCACTCCATACCTTACCTTTAGCGTCACAGTGGGCACCAAAGGTAGAGTCTTGCTCATCTAATGTCACTACGTCACAAGTCACTTGGCCTTGAAGGTAGGATTTTTTGTCATCGCCAAACATTGTAATCGCACTCCATGATGGGAGTAACGCAACTGAAAGTTGAGGAAGTGCATCACTTGACGCTAGTTGTAGGGGAGCAAACTCTTTCTGCCAGTCCATGATTGATACCTAATAGAAACTTGATAACTGTATGTTAGCGCTGAATCCTACTGATAAACAACCTTTAGAGTTGTAGGCGAATTTTTCATGTCTTGGTATGGAAAATCATGACCTTGCTCGGGAGTGTGACTAGCGCCCTAGTTGTGAGCGAAATTGCTTGTTACACTCGGCGCAAACAACCGATTAGGTGAGGAATTAGAATGTATACCGCAGAAGAAAAAGCGCGTATCAAATGGGCATGTCGTCGAGGAATGCTAGAACTCGATGTTGTTATCATGCCTTTTTTTGAGGAATGTTTTGACGCCCTAAAAGATAATGAGC
This sequence comes from Vibrio tubiashii ATCC 19109, assembly GCF_000772105.1. Lineage (NCBI taxonomy): Bacteria > Pseudomonadati > Pseudomonadota > Gammaproteobacteria > Vibrionales > Vibrionaceae > Vibrio > Vibrio tubiashii. Next base: position 2,775,266 of record NZ_CP009354.1, on the reverse strand, counting down.
AACAGGACTTTGTGTCTTTGTTAGAGTGTGATGATCCAGACTTGTTCACATGGATTATGGGTCATGGCCGTAGTGAGAATCTAGGTCATGCGTCTATGGTGGATAAGATTGTCGCACACAACCTCAGTAAAGTGCGCTAGGTTCTACCTTAGCCCCTCTTATACTGCAATGATGACCAGCATCTTAGTTATGATGCTGGTCTTTTTGATTGTGGTTCTATCATCTATTCCACTCGTCGCCTCTCTAGCCTTGATAGCTATGCTTGTGAAGAGTGCGCTAGTCGATGACGTTTTGCTTCCGTCAATGCAGGGCGAAGTAGAATTTACCTCTCCGTCGACGTATAAAACGGCGCAAGGGAATGAGCGAATTCGCAGTGTTAATTTTATCGGTGTGGCTTTTGGTTTACTTATCACTCGCCAAGATAAGACGCGCTTCATTTTATGGCGTGATAGCATGCCTGAAGAAGATTATCGGCATTTAGTCGTGATACTAAAAAGGGAGCATTAAGCTCCCTCTATTATTTTTGTTTTTCCGGTAGCAGTATGGTTGGACCGCTATCTTCAGCAAGCTCTGGGTAGTCTAGCGTATAGTGTAGACCACGGCTTTCCTTACGCTCCATTGCGCAACGGACCATTAATTCTGCAACTTGCAGTAGGTTACGCAACTCAAGCAGGTTATTGGAAACCTTAAAGTTACTGTAGTACTCGTGAGTCTCTTGCTGGAGTAGTTGGATACGACGTAGTGCTCGCTCAAGGCGCTTATCCGTTCTTACGATACCCATGTAATCCCACATAAACAGACGTAACTCGTGCCAGTTGTGTTGGATAACGACCTCTTCATCTGAGCAGCTAACTTGGCTTTCATCCCATGCAGGAAGTGCTGGTGGAAGCGTTGCTTGCTCTATGTTGGCAATGATGTCATTGGCTGCTGCCCAAGCGTAAACAACACACTCTAGTAGTGAGTTTGACGCCATACGGTTCGCCCCGTGCAGGCCGGTATAGCTCACCTCACCAATAGCGTAAAGTTGTGATAGATCGGTTTGCCCTGTTTGATCAACCATAACGCCACCACAGGTATAGTGTGCAGCGGGAACAACAGGGATAGGTTCTTTGGTCATATCGATGCCAAGATCGAGTAGACGCATATTAATTGTTGGGAAGTGCTTTTCGATAAAGTCAGCCGGTTTATGACTGATATCGAGGTACATGCAGTCTGCACCTAAACGCTTCATTTCGAAGTCAATCGCGCGTGCTACAACATCACGTGGCGCAAGCTCTTCACGCTCATCAAAATCGGGCATAAAGCGCGAGCCATCAGGACGACGTAAATAGGCACCTTCACCACGCAGTGCTTCAGTTAGTAAGAAGTTACGCGCTTCAGGGTGGTATAAGCAGGTCGGGTGGAACTGGTTAAATTCTAGGTTGGCTACGCGACAGCCTGCGCGCCAAGCCATCGCAATACCATCACCAGAAGATACATCTGGATTTGACGTATATTGATAGACTTTAGAAGCCCCGCCAGTAGCAAGAACAACAAATTTAGCTCTAACGGTTTCTACATGCTCTTGATTGCGGTTCCAGATGTAGGCACCAACGATTTTTTTCTCGTCGCCACCGACTTTATCTTCAGTAATCAGATCGAGCGCATTATGACGCTCTAAAACGGTAATATTGGGGTGATTATGAACATTGTCTTGCAGCGAGGTTTGCATTGCCATGCCTGTTGCATCAGCCGCATGTAGAATACGACGATGACTGTGCCCACCTTCGCGAGTCAAGTGATAGCGAGGTGCTTCATCAGTGTCGTTTTCTTCGCGATCGAATGGAACCCCGCCATCGATAAGCCATTGGACACATTCTTTGGCATTTTTAGCAATGAACTCGACAGTCTCTTGCTCACAGATGCCAGCACCGGCTACTAAGGTATCTTGAACATGAGATTCTATACTGTCCGACTCGTCGAAAACAGCGGCTATACCACCTTGCGCATAGTAAGTTGCCCCTTCGCTACGCGGACCTTTACTCAGTACGATAACTTTACCGTACTCTGCAACACGTAACGCTAAAGAGAGTCCAGCTGCGCCACTACCCACCACTAACACATCACATTGATGTTCACGGTTTGCGTTCATAAAACTTTTAAATTCCCGAGTTAATTTGTACCTGTGCCACTTTCATCCCGAAAAACCGTTTTGGTTTGGCACGGTAGCAGAGCGATCCCGCTCTAAAATATTTCAATGAATTGCAACGTTGACTCTGAAAACAAAAGAGTCAACTCACTATAGTACCACTGTGAGAGTGGCTTTGCATAAATGCAATTCTTCGTAAATAGCATTGCTTTTCTCTACCTTGATCCTCACAATCTGAGACAAGAAGTAGATTGGTGCTTCATTGCGCAAAAATAGTTTGAAGAATTTTTGAACTTATATTTGTTTGCTAGGTCACAATAGTGCTCAAGTAAGCAGTGGTGTCAAGACTACATTTTGCATAATTAATGCTCATGTCTGAGAAGATAAGGGCGAATAACGATAGGAGTACCCGCTCGAATGAACGAGCAGCTGACCGATCAAGTATTAATTGAGCGAGTTCAGAATGGGGATAAGCAAGCATTCAATTTGTTGGTAACTAAGTACCAAAACAAAGTCTGCAACCTTATTTCTCGCTATGTGAATAATCCTGGTGATGTTCCCGATGTAGCGCAAGAAGCATTTATAAAGGCGTACCGAGCGATACCAAGCTTTCGTGGTGAAAGTGCCTTCTATACTTGGTTATATCGGATTGCCGTTAATACTGCAAAAAACCACCTTGTTGCCCAAGGGCGCAGACCGCCAGCACAAGATGTGGATACTGATGATGCTGAATATTACGAAACAGGAAGTGCATTAAAAGAAATTTCGAACCCTGAGAACTTAACGTTGTCCAATGAATTGAAACGTGTTGTTTTCAGTGCAATCGAAGCACTGCCTGATGATTTAAAAACCGCGATGACGTTGCGCGAGCTCGATGGCTTAAGCTACGAAGAAATAGCAGCGGTTATGGATTGCCCTGTAGGAACGGTACGTTCGCGTATCTTCCGTGCTCGTGAAGCGGTTGAGAAGAAAATTCAACCCCTTTTGCAACGCTAGACCAGTAACATTAATGGTGAAAATAATGGCTGACAAAGAGAAACTTTCAGCACTCATGGATGGAGAGTTGGTTGATAAAGCTCTAATTACTGAATTAGAGAAAGACCAAGATAGCCTACAGACTTGGCAAAATTACCATTTAATTGGTGATGTAATGCGAGGTGAAGCACCGGAAAAACCGGAGTGGAATATAGCTGAAAGCGTAGCGTTAGCGCTCGACAATGAACCTGCGCACTCTACGGTAACTCAGTTGGAACAACACCGCTTGCAAGAGTCTCAACCGACGCCTTCGCAAGCACGCCGTCAACTACCCGCTTGGTTGAACCAATTTGGTCAAGTGGCGATGGCTGCCTGTGTTTCTTTAGCAGTAATTTTAGGTGTTCAGCAGTATGGCGGTTCAGACGCGACAACTTCACCTGAAACAGAAACATTACCTGTTCTCCAAACAATTCCATTTTCTGGTAGCGCAGAGCCTGTAAGCTTGACGCGCTCTTCGGTTGAACAACCAGCAAGTGAGATCAATGTTCAGGAGCAACGTCGCCGCATTAATGCGATGTTACAAGATTACGAATTACAACTACGCTTAAACAGTGAGAAAACCATTGAATATAGCGATAATCCTGAAACGGTAGTTGAATGAAAAAATTTCTGATCAGTGCGCTGACACTGTTCAGTTTGAATACACCAATAGCCTTTGCAGAAGACAACGCTGCAGAGGCTTTGTTGCATCAAATGAACGAGGCCAGTCAGCAACTTAGTTATGAACTGTCTTACATACTGATAAAGAAAAACAGTATTGAACCTCTGCTGTATCGTCACGCCAAAGCAGACGATCAACAACTCGCACATCTTGTCTATCTAAGTGGTCCAATACGTGAAGTGATTCGTCGCGGTGACGAAGTGAGTTACATTGAACCTGGAGTTGAGCCTTTTACCATTGAGTCTGGCAATATGGTCGCGCCGACGATACCGCTACTCAACTCTGATGTAGGCCAACTAAGTGATTTCTATGATTTTATCCAAGTAGGTCGTGCTCGTGAAGCGGGCGCAGCTTGTCAGGTTTTACGTGTCGTACCAAAAGATGGTCAGCGTTACTCTTACGTGCTTTGGGTAGACGAGAAGAGCAAATTGCCTTTACGCGCTGATCTTGTCGATCGTGACGGTGAGATCTTAGAGCAGTACAGAACAATCTCTTACAGCGTAAACGATCGAATCAGTCAGATCCTTGGTGGATTGAATCAGGTTAAACTGCCTGAAGTCCTATCTCTGCCAAAAGGCCAGATCACTAACCCTTTCTGGACTGTGGGTTGGATCCCTAATGGGTTCGAACCTAAAGAGCTTAATCGCTATCGTATGACCAATACAGAGCGTATGGTTGAGAGCCAAATGTACAGCGATGGACTGTTCAGTTTCTCGGTATATGTCTCAGACAGTGATAACTTGTCTCTTAAAGGGCAGCTTGTTCGTCAAGGTCGCCGTACCTTACATAGCTTCGTCCGTGGAGACAGAGAGATTTCTGTGATTGGTGATATTCCGCCAGCAACCGCAAAGCGTATCGCTCAGTCTGTCACTTTTAATACTAGTGAGAGTGCCACACAATGATGACTGCATTAGCCACAGTATCAAGCGTTAAGCCTGTTTCGTCAGGCTTTGATGTTGAGTTGAGCTGCGAGCAACAAACCAGTTGTAGTAGTTGCTCATCACAAAAGAGCTGTGGTACTGGCATTGTATCTAAAGCGGTAGGTAACAAATCTTTACACTGGCATTTGATTACCCAAAAGCTAGTTAAAACAGGCCAAGTTGTCGAAATTGGTCTGCCAGAAAAGAGCTTACTGCAATCTGCCGCTGTGGTTTACTTGGTACCTTTGTTTGCCATGATTGTGGGCGCATTGGTGGCCCAGTGGTGGTTGGCACCACTCCTTTCATTAGGGGAAGGGCTAGTTATTTTCTTCTCTGCGCTCGCAACCACAGCAGGCATTTTCCTCGCAAAACGATTATCTGCGAAATTAGAGCAGCAATCTTCGCAACAAGTCATACTATTAAGGGTGTTGGGCGAACCAATTAGCTAGTGCGAAGTGGCTAGAAATTGGGTAGAATCTGCCAACTTGATTGAAATGCCGTCGCTACTGTTGAATTGAATCAATGGTTAGAGCGGCTTTCTTGTCCTTATTTAAAAGAGTTTAGTCACACCAAATCATGAAGCACATTCGCAACTTTTCGATTATCGCCCACATCGACCATGGTAAGTCGACCCTATCAGACCGTTTGATCCAAGTATGTGGTGGATTGAGCGACCGTGAAATGGCCGCACAGGTTCTGGACTCCATGGATCTAGAGCGTGAGCGTGGTATCACCATTAAATCTCAGAGTGTGACTCTAAACTACACCGCTAAAGATGGTGAAACATACCAGCTTAACTTCATCGATACCCCAGGACACGTTGACTTCGCTTACGAAGTATCACGTTCTCTTGCAGCTTGTGAAGGTGCACTACTGGTGGTTGATGCAGGCCAAGGTGTAGAAGCGCAAACTCTTGCTAACTGTTATACCGCGATCGAAATGGATCTAGAGGTAGTGCCAATCTTGAACAAGATTGACCTTCCTGCAGCTGATCCAGAGCGTGTCGCAGAAGAGATCGAAGAAATCGTTGGTATCGACGCGATGGAAGCGACTCGTTGTAGTGCGAAAACCGGTATCGGTGTTGATGATGTTCTAGAGAACATTGTATCTGCGATTCCTGCACCAGAAGGTGATCCAGAAGCACCACTACAAGCACTAATTATTGACTCTTGGTTCGATAACTACCTAGGTGTTGTTTCATTGGTTCGTATCAAAAATGGCGAACTGAAGAAGAACGACAAGATCAAGGTAATGAGCACAGGTCAGGTTTGGGGTGTTGACCGTCTTGGTATCTTCACACCTAAGCAAGTTGATACTGAAATTCTACGTACAGGTGAAGTAGGTTGGGTTGTTTGTGGTATCAAAGACATCCTAGGTGCACCAGTCGGTGATACGCTAACACTAGCGAAACATGGCTGTGAACAAGCGCTGCCAGGTTTTAAGAAAGTGAAACCACAGGTTTACGCTGGCCTATTCCCAGTATCATCTGATGATTACGAAAACTTCCGTGATGCGCTTGGTAAGCTTAGCCTTAACGATGCTTCTCTGTTCTATGAGCCAGAAAACTCAGCTGCTCTTGGCTTTGGTTTCCGTTGTGGTTTCCTTGGCATGCTACACATGGAGATCATCCAAGAACGTCTAGAGCGTGAATACGATTTAGATCTGATCACAACGGCACCAACAGTAGTTTACGAAGTTGAAGAAACAAACGGCAACTTACTTTATGTTGATAGCCCAGCGAAGCTTCCTGCGGTTAACGACATTGAAGAAATTCGCGAACCAATTGCTCGTTGTAACATTCTTGTGCCTTCTGAGTACTTAGGTAATGTAATCACGCTTTGTGTTGAAAAGCGTGGTGTTCAGGTTGATATGGTTTACCACGGCAATCAAGTCGCGGTGACTTACGATATTCCGATGGCTGAAGTGGTTCTCGACTTCTTTGACCGTCTAAAATCAACCTCTCGCGGTTATGCATCGCTAGATTACAACTTCCAACGTTTTGAAGCATCGAACATGGTTCGAGTTGATGTTCTACTAAATGGTGACACGGTTGATGCGCTTGCAATGATCACTCATAAAGATCAATCGCAAACTCGTGGTCGTCAGCTAGTAGAGAAGATGAAAGAGTTCATCCCTCGTCAAATGTTTGATATCGCGATTCAGGCTGCGATTGGTAACCACATCATCGCACGCTCGACAGTTAAGCAGTTGCGTAAGAACGTAATCGCGAAGTGTTACGGTGGTGACGTGAGCCGTAAGAAGAAGCTACTGAAGAAGCAGAAAGAAGGTAAGAAACGTATGAAGCAGATCGGTAACGTAGAGCTGCCTCAAGAAGCGTTCTTAGCTATTCTACATGTCGGAAAGGACTAGAGTTGAACCACTCTGATTCTGGTCTGTCATAAGACGTTAGATAATAAAATAAGTGAAAGGGTTTCGGCTCTTTCACTTTCGTATTTTTGAGATAAGGGAAGTCAATGGCGAATACATTTTCACTCATCCTAGTGATCGTTACTTTGGTAACGGGTGTTGTCTGGGTTCTAGAAAAGCTAGTTTTTGCGAAAAAGCGTCAAGAAAAACTGGCTGAAGTTGAAGCTCAAACAAATGGCTTAGATGCTGCAGTACTAGAAAAAGTGAAGACGCAACCATGGTGGATTGAAAATAGTGTTTCTATTTTTCCCGTGATTGCCGCAGTACTTGTGCTACGTTCATTCATCTATGAACCATTTCAGATCCCATCAGGCTCTATGATGCCAACGCTGCTAGTCGGTGACTTCATCCTTGTTGAAAAGTATGCCTATGGTTTGAAAGATCCGGTATGGCGCACTCAACTAGTTGAAACGGGTAAGCCAGAGCGCGGTGATGTCGTGGTGTTTAAATACCCACCTCAGCCAAGCATTGATTACATTAAGCGTGTAGTTGGTCTTCCGGGCGATACTGTGCGTTACAACAGTAAAAAAGAAATCTGCATTCAGTCTCAAGGCGATACCAGTTGTAAGCCAGTGAAACTATCCAATGTAGAAGAGAGCCAGTTCATTCAAAATGGCATCCCACTGATTCAGTTGGATGAACAATTGAGTGAACAAGGTCACCAAATTTTGGTTAACCCACTACGTCGCGATCGCGTTGAACTGTATCAACCACGTAATGGCGTTAATGAGTGGGTGGTACCTGAAGGCCAGTACTTTGTGATGGGTGATAACCGTGACAACAGTGCTGACAGCCGCTACTGGGGCTTTGTTCCAGAAGCAAACCTAGTGGGTAAGGCGGTAGGTATTTGGATCAGCTTTGAATTTGAGCGTGGTGCAGATAGCGTTTTACCTTCTTGGATTCCAACTGGTGTTAGGTTTAACCGCATCGGTGGTATTAACTAAATTCTCGTCATATTTGGGGTAGCCTAGCTGTTACTCCAACTTTTCAGAGAGTTGTAATTAAATTATTGAGAGAGCATGAATTCTCCTACTGCAAAACTAGAGAAAAAACTCGGCTATCAATTTAACGATGCTGAGCTAATCAGTTTAGCGCTGACTCACCGCAGTGCTAATGGAAAACATAACGAGCGTCTTGAGTTTCTGGGCGATTCAATTTTAAGTTTTGTCATTGCTGATGATCTTTATCACCGTTTCCCTAAAGTGAATGAAGGGGACATGAGCCGCATGCGTGCCACATTAGTACGTGGCAATACACTGGCGGAACTAGGTCGTGAATTCGAACTAGGAGATCACTTAAAATTAGGTCCAGGTGAATTAAAAAGTGGCGGTTTCCGTCGTGATTCAATTCTTGCCGATGCTGTGGAAGCGATTATTGGTGCCATCTACCTTGATAGCGATATCGAAGTAGTACGCGGCATTATTCTTAGCTGGTACAAAACGCGTCTTGATGCTATCAAGCCGGGTGTTTCACAAAAAGACCCGAAAACGCGTCTTCAAGAGTTCCTTCAAGGGCGAAGAAAACCGCTACCTGCTTACACAGTGACTAATATTAAAGGTGAAGCACACAACCAAGAGTTTACGGTTTCGTGCGAAGTGGCAGGTATTGGACAGCCTGTTATTGGTAAAGGCACCAGCCGCCGCAAGGCAGAACAAGCGGCTGCTGAATTAGCACTAGAGCAATTGACCAATGACTGATTCAACTGACAACAATGAATTTGATATCGATGCGTTTTTCTCATCGAGTGACGAGCAAACAAGTTCGCCAGAAAACCAACACTGTGGTTTTGTGGCGATCGTTGGTCGTCCGAACGTAGGTAAATCAACACTTCTTAACCGTATTCTTGGCCAGAAGATTTCGATTACTTCTCGTAAACCTCAGACAACTCGTCACCGCATTATGGGTGTTGATACGGAAGGGGATTACCAAGCGATTTTTGTTGATACTCCAGGCCTGCACATTGAAGAGAAACGTGCAATTAACCGCTTGATGAACCGTGCGGCTAACTCATCACTCAGTGATGTAAACCTTGTATTCTTCCTAGTGGACGGTACGCATTGGACTGCTGATGATGAAATGGTTCTGACTAAGCTGCAGAAGTCCAACTTCCCTGTCGTACTTTGTGTCAATAAGGTCGATGTTGTTCAAGACCGCAACGAAGTCATGATGCACATGCAAGAGGTGTCGAGAAAAATGGACTTTGTTGATGTTGTGCCTATCTCGGCTAAACACGGCAAGAACATTGACGTTTTGCGTAAGCATGTACGTGACCATCTACCTAAAGCGACGCACCATTTCCCTGAAGAGTACGTGACTGACCGCTCTCAGCGCTTTATGGCTTCAGAGATTGTGCGTGAAAAGCTGATGCGCTTTACTGGCGAAGAACTGCCTTACTCGGTAACGGTTGAAATCGAGCGTTTCGATTACAACCCGGAGACTGACGGCTTCCACATCAATGCCCTAATTTTGGTTGAGCGTCTTGGTCAGAAGAAGATGGTGATTGGTAAGGGCGGCGAGAAGATCAAAACGATTGGTCGTGAAGCACGCCTAGATATGGAAGAACTGTTCGGCCGTAAGGTTTACCTAGAGACTTGGGTAAAAGTGAAATCAGGTTGGGCGGATGACGAGCGAGCACTACGCTCTCTTGGCTACATTGACGATCTATAAGGTTTGCGAGGCTCGTGCTTCGCTCCGAATAAGAAGAAATAAGGAGCCCTATGGCTCCTTATTTTTATTATGCTGATTATTTAGTAATTATTTAAGATACGATTAAGTCATCTCTCGTTAATATTGGTTTCATATTTGTCTGGCAGATTTTATGTCCTCTGAAGGTTTACAGCGTTGCTTTGTGTTACACCGCCGTCCTTACAGCGAATCGAGCTTAATTCTTGATGTGTTTAGTGAGGAGTATGGGCGGGTGACTTTAATGTCAAAGGGGGCTCGTAGCAAACGCTCGAACCTCAAAGGCGCATTGCAACCTTTTACCCCGTTGTTACTTAAATGGTCGGGGAATGGTTCAATGAAGACCTTGCGCCAAGCCGAGCCAATAAGCCTTGGGTTACCTCTGACCGGCATCAATCTCTATTCAGGTATGTACGTGAATGAGCTGGTTGGGCGAGTGCTGATGGCAGAAGTGGCCATGCCAGCGCTATTTCATGATTATCTACACGCCTTGACGGAGCTGGCACAGTGTGAAAACCCTGAACCCGCCCTGAGAAGATTTGAACTCGCACTGCTATCTGCGATGGGCTATGGCGTTGATTTCATGCACTGTGCTGGGACGGGAGAGCCAGTAGAAGCCAGCATGACTTATCGCTACCGCGAGCAAAAAGGTTTTATCGCTTCTGTGCGCAAGGACAACCTTACCTTCTATGGCAGTGAACTGATTGCAATCAGTGAACGTCGATTTACCACAAAAGAACAACTTAAAGCGGCAAAACGCTTTACACGTATAGCATTAAAGCCGTATCTTGGCGGCAAACCATTAAAAAGCAGGGAACTCTTTCTTAGCATGGTTCCCAAACGGAGTATTGGAAAATGAGCTCAATCTACCTAGGTGTTAATATCGACCACATCGCGACGTTACGTAACGCACGTGGTACTAAGTATCCAGATCCTGTGCATGCCGCTGAAATTGCAGAGCGTGCTGGCGCGGATGGTATTACGATTCACCTGCGTGAAGACCGTCGTCATATTGTTGATCGCGATGTTCGTATTCTGCGTGAAACGCTACAAACGCGTATGAATCTCGAAATGGCAGTAACTGACGAAATGGTTGAGATTGCGCTTAAGACCAAGCCTGAGTACGTATGTTTGGTACCTGAAAAACGTGAAGAGCTAACGACAGAAGGTGGTTTAGATGTTGCTGGGCATCTTGAGAAAGTAAAAGCGGCGACTCAAACACTCACTGAAGCTGGCATTAAAGTGTCTCTGTTCATTGATGCAGACCGCGAGCAAATTGATGCAGCAAAAGCGTGTGGCGCACCGTTTATTGAACTGCACACTGGTCACTATGCAGACGCAGAAACTGAAGAAGATCAGCAAGATGAGCTGAAGAAGATCGCAGCAGGTGCAAGCTATGCTGATGATCTAGGTATCACAGTAAATGCTGGGCACGGTCTGACTTACCACAATGTGGCGCCAATTGCTGCTATTCCGGAAATATTTGAGCTTAACATCGGTCACTCGATTATTGGCCGAGCAGTGTTCGACGGTTTACACAAAGCAGTGGCGGACATGAAAGCCATCATGGTTGAAGCGCGTCGCTAAACATGGCAATTGTAGGTCTAGGAACAGACATCGCGGAGATTGAACGAGTTGAAAAGGCTCTGGATCGAAGTGGTGAGCCATTTGCTAAGCGTATCTTGACTCAAGCTGAATTAGAGAAGTTTTCGACGCTTAAGCAGCAAGGAAGATTTCTTGCAAAACGCTTCGCAGCGAAAGAGGCTGCATCCAAAGCGCTTGGCACTGGGATTGCGTTGGGTGTGAGTTTCCATGACTTTGAAATAACCAACGACGAGTTGGGTAAACCAGTGTTAAACCTTACAGGTAAGGCACTGGAAATTGCCAAACAAAAACAGGTGGATCATATCCACCTGTCTATTTCTGATGAACGGCACTACGCAGTCGCAACGGTTATTCTAGAGAGTTAAATTTTAGCTCTCTAGCTTTCTAGCTTTCTAGCTTTCTAATTCTCCAAATAGGGCTGTGCGCTCGCAACCACTTTTTCCATCTCATCTTGCAGCTCGAATAACTCAGGTTCAATGTCCTCAACCGCAGCACCTGAACGAAGAGTTTTCTCTATCGTAGCACAGACATTTTTTAAGCGCGGAACTCCACAATAAGAGCTGCTGCCATGTAGCTTGTGTACGTGATGAATGAGCTGTTCGGTATCAAAATGATCATCTTCAAGAGCGCCTTCAACAATCGCGTTCACTTCAGGAATGTAATCAACCAACATCTTGAGCATGTCACGTGCTAGATCTTCTTTATTGGCAGACTGTTTAAGGGCGGCTTGCCAATCAATGATCATATTGCTGTGCTCAATTTGAGTCGTTTCTTCCTCCTGTGCTTCGATAGTCACAGGGCTTGAAGTAATTTCGAGTTTCTCAAGCTCTTGCTCGTTGGTATGAGGGTTCCAATGCATCAAGACTTGTTGCAGCACATGCTCTTCGATCGGCTTGGTGAGGTAGTCATCCATACCTGCCTGAAGTAAGCGGTCGCGCTCACCACTCATCGCATGAGCGGTTACCGCTATAACAGGCGTATATGCGTTGAGCTCAGTTTGTTTGATCTTGCCACACGCGGTCACACCATCCATATGCGGCATTTGGATGTCCATCAAGATGATATCAAAATGCTGAACTTCCGCTTGCTTGACCGCATCGACACCATTAGTGCAAGTAATCACACTTTCCACTCGCTCTTGGAGTAGGGCGCTGATCAGCTTCAAGTTAGCTGGGTTATCGTCGACTGCCATCACTCGCAGTGGCAATGTTTCGCGGTTTTCTTGTGGGCTTTCAAGCAGAGGAATACTCTCTTGATTAGCCGCTAGGGTTTGCAGCAGTTTTCGACGCGATAACGGTTTAGTAATACAGTGAATGTGGTATTTCTGAATCAAATGATCTGACAGTGCAAGCGTGGTACTTGGTGTACCCACGACCACATGAGGTGCGCAGCGCATGGCTTGCTCAACCATCAATTGAACTGACGAAGTATCGTTGTCTTTGCTTGGTGAAAGGTTGAGAAGCACATAGTCAAAGCTTTCCGCCTCTTCTGGCAAAGATGAGCGATAGGTCACTACCAAGCCCTCTTGTACCAAGGTTTGCTGAATAACAGACGCCGCTTGCATATTTGGCTCAACCAACAGCAAGGTGCGTTGGCGTAGCACTTGAGTTTCAATCAGGTCGCTGACAGGCATGTCTGTAGAAGAGAGTCGTAGCGTAAACCAGAACGTCGAACCTTGATGCAATCGGCTCGTTAGGCTGATTTCGCCCCCCATTTGGCTGACCAGTTTCTGGGTGATTACAAGGCCTAGCCCTGTACCGCCATAGCGTCTTGAAATGCTGGCGTCAGCTTGGCTAAAGGCTTGGAATAGCTGCGATTGCTGGCGTTCGGAAATACCGATACCTGTGTCGCGTACCATAAATTGCAGTTCAACCGAGTCATCTCTTTGTGAGCGTAGTTCGACGCTAATATCGATATTGCCGCGTTCAGTAAATTTAATCGAGTTACCGACAAGGTTAGTCAGAACTTGTTGAATACGTAATGGGTCGCCAACCAGTCCGGTTGGGATCTTAGGATCAACTTTCAGTGTCAGTTCGAGCCCTTTTTCATGGGCGCTGGTGGCTTGCAAGCTAACCACTTCTTCAAGCGAGCCTTGGAAATCAAATGGGATATTTTCCAGAGCCAGTTTACCCGCCTCAAGCTTCGAAAAGTCGAGAATATCATTGATGATATTGAGTAGGTTATTGGCCGATTTCTCGATCGTTTGTAGATAATCCGTTTGGCTATTAGTCAGGGTCGTTTTCAGCATTTGACGAGTGAAACCAATCACACCGTTAAGTGGCGTGCGTAGCTCATGAGACATGTTAGCTAAGAACTCTGATTTAACCCTTGCCGCTTCTTGGGCGCGCTTTTTCGCGATATCTAGCTCGACGTTTTGAATTTCCAACTGCTCTAAGGTTTCTCGCAAATCAGAAGTCGCTTGGTCAATACTGTGCTGCATTTCCACATGGTACTCTGATAGCGACACTGCCATCGCGTTGATACCGTTTTTCAGCGAGTCTAGCTCCCCGTGCATCTTGCCTTCGATACGTACATCGAGGTGACCACGACGAATCCGGTCAACCATGTTTTTCATATGCGAAATTGGTCGTGTCACGTCATACATCAAGCGATAAGCAAAGACGGCAGATAAACCTAAGCCAATCAGCAAGACTAAAAACGCAGAGAAAATTTCTTGATACTGTTGTAAACGCAGCGAGGATAAATCGAGCTCAATAGCCACATAGCCGAGAGCTGGGTTGGCGTTTGGCCCTTTCATCGTCGCGACAAGCCCTGATTCAGCAATGACAGGGGCGCGAAGAATGAGAGTGTTTTCTTGTAAATCTGAACTGACTAACAACGGAATAGGCGCATTGCGCGGAAACGTCAGTAATTCAAAGTTTGGATGGAAGTTAGAAGTAACAAACAGTTCGTGGTTGTAGTCAAACACCGCGATACTGCGAACAAATTTAGAATTCTTACGATGGGCGTAGCTTATGATGCGGCGTACCGATTCGCGGCTGTTATTCTTTAATCCATCTTCACTGGCGATCGCCAGCGGTTCGATAATACTTAATCCTGAATTGATAACCTGCTTTTCTAAGTCGTGATAGCGGTTGAAAGAGAAAAAAGCACTCAGAAGCAGTCCGATAATTAGCGTCGGCGCTAAGGTAAGAGTAATAACGCGGGCGCGTAAGCCATATCTTGTCATTATTGTCTAAACATCGTGGTGTGGATATGGGAAAATAACTTCCAAAATAAAAGAAGCCGTCGAATCGATAACCTTAGCTTGGGATAAGAAAGTCATAGAGATTTTCTTCCGTGAGCCCATGTTCTTACAGGCTAGTACGATAATTTTAGATGCATAACGAGGAAAAATCACAAGTCAATAGCTGGTCTATTGCGGTGATTTTGACAAAGTTAGGCGCTAAAAGGAGCGTGCTAGCAGGCTTAGGTTATTCCAAGCTAAGGTTACTAAGCATAATCAACTCAGTCGGCTCAGACAATGATTCAAGCGTAAAAGCTTGGGACACAAGCAGCAATTCGAGCAATAGGCCGTAAGGTCATCAATAGTAGGCACAAAGCATGGCGCGTTTTTTCCAACCAAAGAAGAAAACTCAACTGAATACCAAACACCAATCGCTGACGATTGAAAAGTTGGATCATCACGGCGCAGGTATGGCCTACCAGAATAAAAAGCCCATTTTTATAGAAGGTGCTTTGCCAGGTGAACAAGTTCTTGCTCAGCTGACAGAAAGTAAGAGCAAGTTTGCCCGTGCCAAGTTAATTAAGATTCAAAAAGCTAGCGAACAACGCATAGCGCCATTTTGCCAACATTACGCAGAGTGTGGCGGCTGTAATATGCAGCATTTATCTGTAGAGGCGCAGCAAGAGTACAAGCAGCAAACGCTGAGTCAATTGATGAGTAAATTTGCTGGGCAAAGCGTCGCACTAAGCGCGCCTGTTGTGGGAGATGAGCGTGGTTATCGCCGCCGTGCCCGCGTTAGCATCAAGCTGAACAAGAAAACTCGTCAGCTTGAGTTTGGCTTTCGCAAGAAGCAAAGCAAAGACATTGTCACTGTAACCCATTGTCCTGTTTTAGATACCGAACTGGATAATTTATTAGCGCCACTTTATGACCTGCTCAGTGGTTTCTCCAACCAAGAGAACATCGGTCATGTGGAACTAGTTAAAGGCGACAATACCAAAGTGATTGTACTGCGCCATCTAAAAGCCCTCAAAGAGAGTGAGAAAAAACTGCTGGAGCAGTTCGCGGCAGAAAATCAGGCGAGTTTATATCTGATGCCGGAAAGCGATCAGCTTAATCGAGTGGTGGGTGAATCGGCTCATTATATAGAAGCGGGTGTGACAATACCGTTTGAGCCAAACAACTTTATTCAAGTAAACCGGAACGTCAATCAAGCCATGGTAGAGCAAGCGTTGTCTTGGCTTGAGTTGAGTGAGCAAGATAGAGTATTAGACCTGTTTTGTGGTTTGGGTAATTTTAGTTTGCCAATGGCAAAACAAGTGGCGAGTGTCGTCGGGGTGGAAGGCGTCGATGTCATGGTTGAAAAAGCCGCCAACAATGCCCAAGTTAACGGTATCAATAACACCGCTTTCTACCAGGCCAATTTGGAACAAGATGTGTCTGGTCAGCCCTGGGCAGCCGAAAAATTTGATAAAATACTGCTTGATCCAGCAAGAGCAGGGGCAAGCGGTATCATCGAACAGATTTCTGTTTTGGGTGCGAGCCGAGTGGTATATGTGTCGTGTAATCCAGCGACGCTTGCCAGAGACTCACAAAGCTTGCTCAATCAAGGCTACAAATTACAAAAATTAGGTATGCTCGATATGTTTCCGCATACAAGCCATTTAGAATCTATGGCGCTCTTTGTAAAGGATTAAAACGAACTTCCCTACTAGTCGGCAGTCTGAACAGGGGCAGTTCGAAAATAGAAAAATAACAGGACGAAAATAATGGTTGCGGTAAGAAGCGCACATTTAAATCAAGACGAACAGTTTGAGCTAGATAAGTGGATTTCTAGCTTAGGGCAAGACCCTAAAGTGGCTAAGCGCTTAAAAGAAGTTTACCTCCAGGGTGAGGCGATTTTACAAGATAACGATCAAGGCCAGCTACTCTTGTGGCGCGGGCGTGAAATGATCGAAATCCTTATTACTCTGTCGATGGACAAAGCGACCCTTGTCGCTGCATTGTTGTTTCCGCTCGTGTCGAGCGGCGCGTATAGCCGAGAGCAGTTCGAAGAAGATTTCGGTAAAGAGACCATTAAGCTGATTGATGGTGTTGAAGAGATGGCCGCACTTGGTCAACTGAACGTGACCCTTGAAGGCAGTGCTGCCTCTTCTCAGGTCGACAACGTACGTCGCATGCTACTTGCGATGGTGGATGATTTCCGCTGCGTCGTTATCAAACTTGCTGAGCGCATCTGTAATCTGATTGAAGTGAAGAAAGCGCCAGATGAGGTACGCCGAGCAGCTGCTCAAGAGTGTACCAACATCTATGCCCCACTAGCGAACCGCCTTGGTATCGGTCAGTTAAAGTGGGAAATCGAAGATTACGCTTTCCGTTACCAACAACCTGATACCTACAAACAGATCGCTAAGCAGCTGTCTGAGCGTCGCATTGTCCGTGAGCAGTACATCAAAGACTTTGTCGATGACCTGACGTCTGAAATGAAAGGCTCTTCTATTAATGCAGAGGTAAGTGGGCGTCCTAAGCACATCTACAGCATCTGGCGCAAAATGCAAAAGAAAGGCCTCGCGTTTGATGAGCTATTCGATGTACGAGCGGTGCGCATTATCGCCGACAAACTGCAAGATTGTTACGCGGCACTCGGGACTGTGCATACCAAGTATAAGCACCTGCCGAGTGAATTTGATGACTACGTGGCTAACCCTAAACCTAACGGTTACCAGTCAATTCATACCGTGATTCTTGGCCCAGAAGGCAAGACGATTGAGATTCAGATTCGTACTAAAGACATGCACGAAGATTCTGAGCTAGGTGTTGCTGCGCACTGGAAATACAAAGAAGGTGGCGGCGGCCGCAGTGGTTACGACGAGAAAATCACTTGGCTGCGTAAGCTACTCGATTGGCAAGAAGAGATGTCTGACTCAGGTGAAATGCTTGATGAGCTGCGTAGTCAGGTATTTGATGACCGTGTGTATGCCTTTACCCCGCGTGGTGATGTGGTCGACCTACCAATGGGAGCAACACCACTCGATTTTGCTTACCACATTCACTCTGAAGTCGGTCACCGCTGTATTGGGGCCAAGGTCGCTGGGCGCATTGTTCCGTTTACCCACAAACTGGCAATGGGTGATCAAGTTGAGATCATCACCTCTAAAGAGCCCAATCCATCTCGCGATTGGCTAAATCCTTCGATGGGCTTTGTGACTTCAGGTCGAGCACGCGCGAAAATCAATGCGTGGTTCCGTAAACAAAGCCGCGAGAAAAACGTCGAAGCTGGGCGCGATATTCTCGAAGTAGAATTGCAGAAAATTGGTGCAACTTTAAAAGACGCCGAGCAGTATGCGTTGAAGCGCTTTAATGTCAACAGTACTGATGAGCTGTACGTTGGCATCGGAAGCGGTGATTTACGTATCAACCAAGTGATCAACCACATCAATGCCTTGGTCAATAAGCCAACCGCAGAAGAAGAAGATCAGCAAGCACTTGAGAAGCTTCAAGAGGCAGAAAGCAAAGCACCAGCGCAAAGTCGTCCAAAGAAAGATGCCGTTGTGGTGGAAGGGGTCGATAACTTAATGACCCACCTTGCCCGTTGTTGTCAGCCGATCCCAGGTGATGAGATCGCAGGTTACATCACACAGGGGCGCGGTATTTCAGTACACCGGGCAGACTGTGAGCAGCTTGAAGAACTGCGTCATCATGCACCAGAGCGTATTATCGATACGGTGTGGGGCAGTGGCTTTGTTGGCTCTTACATCTTAACCGTTCGCGTTGAAGCGATGGAACGCGGTGGGCTGCTTAAAGACATCACGACTTTGTTTGCTAACGAGAAGATCAAAGTGACCAGTATGAAGAGTCGCGTTGATTATCGTACTCAAATGTCGATCATGGACTTTGACTTGGAAGTGACCAACGTTGAGATTCTGCAGCGCGTTTCTAAACGAGTGGAACAGATTAAAGATGTTATGTCGGTCAAGCGCCTAGGCTAATTTTTACGTTGTATTTGGCTTTCTAGCGGCGTTAGTTGCACTTATATCGCTCCATCACATAGGCAAGCTATGCTCAGGAGTCTCATAAGTTTACTGCCTTGCTAGAATAACCAACTACTTAGTAAAAAAACAAACATCGTCATTCCCTATAGAGTGGGACGAACGTGATAGGGAATCTCTTCAAGTGATTAGATACTCCCAACTTGTTCAGTTTCATTCGTGAGGATGACAGATAAAAATGAAAGGTGAGTGGTTTGTACTGCTCACCTTTTTATTTGAATGAAAGTTCTTTAGACAGAAGATTTAAAGGAAGAAGGAATATGAGTCACCCGATTGAACAGTTAGAACAGATTATGGCGCAGCTTCGTGACCCAGAAAGTGGTTGTCCTTGGGATCTAAAACAAAGTTTCGACACTATTGTTCCTCACACCATTGAAGAGACCTATGAAGTTGTTGATGCGATTCAAAATCGCGATTGGTCAAACCTAAAAGAAGAGCTTGGGGATCTGCTCTTTCAAGTTATCTTCTACAGTCAACTGGCTAAAGAGCAGCAGCTGTTTGATTTCTCGGAAGTGGTTGAAACCGTCAATGAGAAGCTGACTCGTCGTCATCCGCATGTTTTCTCTGATGTCGAGTTTGAGTCAGATGAGCAGATCAATGCCAACTGGGAAGCAGAAAAAGCAAAAGAAAAAGCTCAAGTAGGCAAAAAAGAACAAAGTATTCTAGACTCAATACCAAATTCTCTACCTGCGTTATCTCGTGCCACAAAGATGCAAAAGAAATGCGCTAAATATGGTTTTGATTGGGACTCGCTTGGCCCGGTAGTCGGTAAGGTTCAGGAAGAGATTGAAGAGGTAATGGAAGAGGCACTGCAAGTCGCTCCTGATGAAGAAAAAATTGAACTTGAGCTCGGAGACCTGCTGTTTGCAACGGTCAACTTATCGCGTCATTTAGGAAAAGACCCAGAGGTCGCGCTGAGTAAAGCCAACCTAAAGTTTGCTAAACGATTTAAAGGTGTCGAAGCCATGGTCGCAGAGCAAGGCAAACAGCTAACAGATTACGATTTAGATCAGTTAGATGCGTTTTGGGACAGAGTAAAAGCGCTAGAAGTAGATAAAGGTAGTGGCAACTAATCCGTTACTCGAATTTGATTTGAAGCAAAAAATAAAAAATTGCAGTGTGATAGATTTCACGTTGTGGCGGTTAAGGGCTTCTGGTATATTTATATCCCGTCCAGAAGAAATCCATTTTCCCTCATTCAACCAATTTCAGGTTAAACATGACGACAAATTACATTTTTGTTACTGGCGGGGTTGTATCCTCTCTAGGTAAAGGTATTGCAGCAGCATCGCTTGCAGCTATTTTAGAAGCTCGTGGTCTTAAAGTGACTATGATGAAGCTTGACCCTTACATCAACGTTGATCCAGGCACGATGAGCCCGACTCAACACGGTGAGGTGTTCGTCACTGAAGATGGCGCTGAAACTGACCTAGACCTTGGTCACTACGAGCGTTTCATCCGCACCAAAATGACTAAGCGTAACAACTTCACTGCAGGTCGTGTTTACTCAGACGTTCTAGCTAAAGAGCGTCGTGGTGATTACCTAGGTGCAACAATTCAGGTTATCCCTCACATCACTAACTCTATCAAAGACCGCGTAATCGCAGGTTCTGAAGGTCATGATGTTGCTATCGTTGAAGTGGGCGGTACGGTAGGTGATATCGAGTCTCTGCCATTTATGGAAGCTATTCGTCAGCTAGCAGTAGAGCTAGGCCGTGAACGCGCAATGTTCATGCACCTAACTCTAGTTCCTTACCTAGCAGCAGCGGGCGAAGTGAAAACTAAACCGACTCAGCACTCTGTAAAAGAGCTGCTTTCTATCGGTATCCAGCCAGATATTCTTGTTTGTCGCTCTGATCGCATGATCCCAGCGAATGAACGTAAGAAGATCGCTCTTTTCTGTAACGTACAAGAGAAAGCGGTTATCTCTATGAAGGACGTAGATTCAATCTACAAGATCCCTCAACTAATCAAATCTCAAGGTTTAGACGACCTAGTATGTTCTCGTTTCGGTATTACTGCTCCTGAAGCAGATCTGTCAGAATGGGAACAGGTAATCTACGAAGAAGCGAACCCAACGGGTGAAGTGACTATCGGTATGGTTGGTAAGTACATCGAACTACCAGATGCTTACAAATCAGTAAACGAAGCACTTAAGCACGCAGGTCTTAAGAACCGTCTAAGCGTTAAGATTAAGTACGTTGATTCACAAGACGTAGAAAGCAAAGGTAATGAAGCGCTAGAAGGTCTAGACGCTATCTTAGTACCAGGTGGCTTCGGTGACCGTGGCGTAGAAGGTAAGATCCTTGCGGCTAAATACGCTCGTGAAAACAAAGTACCTTACCTAGGTATTTGTCTAGGTATGCAAGTGGCACTGATCGAATACGCGCGCAACGTTGCGGGTATGGAAGGTGCACACTCAACAGAATTTAATAAAGAGACTAAATACCCTGTAGTTGGTCTGATTACTGAGTGGGTAGACGGCGAAGGTAACGTTGAAGAGCGTACTGAGAAGTCTGACCTAGGCGGTACAATGCGTCTTGGTTCACAGCTATGTCACCTTGAGAAAGGGACGAAAGCGCGTGAACTATACGGTAGCGCGACAATCCACGAACGTCACCGTCACCGTTACGAAGTGAACAACAACCTACGTCCACAGATTGAAAAAGCAGGCCTGAAAGTTTCTGGTCTATCTGCTGACAAGAAACTGGTTGAAGTAATTGAGAACCCAGCTCACCCATGGTTTGTAGCGGCTCAATTCCACCCAGAGTTCACTTCAACACCTCGCGATGGTCACCCACTGTTTGCAGGTTTCGTGAAAGCGGCTGGTGAATACCAACGCGACGAATTAGAGAAGTAAAGGATACGGGCAGTAGCGTTAGTAGTGCTGCTGCCCTTAATTTTGACATTATATATTCAACGAGAAGGAAACATTCAATGTCTAAGATCGTTAAAGTTCTAGGTCGTGAAATCATCGATTCACGTGGTAACCCAACTGTAGAAGCTGAAGTACACCTAGAAGGCGGTTTCGTAGGTATGGCTGCTGCTCCATCTGGCGCATCAACTGGTTCACGTGAAGCTCTTGAGCTACGTGACGGCGACAAAGCTCGTTTCCTAGGTAAAGGTGTTCTTAAAGCTGTTGAAGCTGTAAACGGCGAAATCGCTGAAGCTCTAGTTGGTAAAGACGCTAAAGACCAAGCTGCAATCGACGCAGTAATGATCGAGCTAGACGGTACTGAAAACAAATCTAAGTTTGGTGCTAACGCAATCCTAGCTGTTTCTCTAGCTAACGCTAAAGCTGCTGCAGCGGCTAAAGGCATGCCTCTATACGAGCACATTGCAGAACTAAACGGTACTGCAGGTCAGTTCTCTATGCCTCTACCAATGATGAACATCATCAACGGTGGTGAGCACGCAGACAACAACGTTGACATCCAAGAGTTCATGATCCAACCAGTTGGTGCTAAGACTCTTAAAGAAGGTCTACGTATCGGTGCTGAAGTATTCCACAACCTAGCTAAAGTTCTTAAGTCTAAAGGCTACAGCACTGCAGTTGGTGACGAAGGTGGTTTCGCTCCTAACCTTAAGTCTAACGCTGAAGCTCTAGAAGTTATCGCAGAAGCTGTTGCTGCTGCAGGTTACGAACTAGGTAAAGACGTAACTCTAGCTATGGACTGTGCTGCATCTGAGTTCTTCGACAAAGAAGCAGGCATCTACAACATGAAGGGCGAAGGTAAAACTTTCTCTTCTGAAGAGTTCAACCACTACCTAGCTGAGCTAGCTAACCAGTTCCCAATCGTTTCTATCGAAGACGGTCTAGACGAGTCTGATTGGGCTGGCTTCAAGCACCAAACTGAACTACTAGGTGACAAGCTTCAACTAGTAGGTGACGACCTATTCGTTACTAACACTAAGATCCTTGCTGAAGGTATCGAGAAAGGCGTAGCTAACTCTATCCTTATCAAGTTCAACCAAATCGGTTCTCTAACTGAGACTCTAGCTGCAATCAAGATGGCTAAAGATGCAGGTTACACAGCAGTAATCTCTCACCGTTCTGGCGAAACTGAAGATGCAACTATCGCTGACCTAGCAGTAGGTACAGCTGCAGGTCAAATCAAGACTGGTTCTATGAGCCGTTCTGACCGTGTTGCTAAGTACAACCAGCTAATCCGTATCGAAGAAGCTCTAGGCGCTAAAGCTCCTTACAACGGTCTTAAAGAAGTTAAAGGTCAGTAATTCATAGCAATTTGCTGAATTATTCGCTTTAAAGCTTTCGAAGCGCTCCACTTAGGTGGGGCGCTTTTTTTATGGGAGATGAGAACGGGCTTCGCCCTATAGAACACTTCGTTTCGGGAAAACGGGATCGGGCTGCGCCCTGCTAGAAAACTGAGTTGCTCTCTCAATAATAGAGCAGTAATTTAGTTCTCCAGTTCTCCAGTTCTCCAGTTCTCCAGTTCTCCAGTTCTCCAGTTCTCCAGTTCTCCAGTTCTCCAGTTCTCCAGTTCTCCAGTTCTCTAGCCCTTTATCGCCTCAACCCGACGCTTTTCCATTTCTTCTTTTATTCCCGCGCCCTTAAACCCATCTTTGATAATGTCTTGCACATTCACAGCTAAAGCCGCTTGGTAAGCTTGCTCAAAGAGAGCTTTTTGCGGGTAGTCGATATCTTCAAACCCAGTGCGCCCACGGCTATCGGCCATACAGCAAACCAGAATGTCTTCTAAGCGCTCTGGCTTACGCCAAACATCAAACTTATTAAGAACCTTCAGCTTGGTTTCTGGGCGAAGCTCAGCAGCTCGATGAATATTGGAGTGCTGCTCACAGACCATCAATGCGAGGTCACGATATTCATTAGGAACTCTGACACGCTCGCACAGTGCTTTAATCAGCTTCAGCCCTGTATGACAGTGCATTTTATGACTTGGCCATTCAGACTCTGGCGTGACGCCTTTGCCAAGATCATGAACTTGAGAGGCAAATCTTACTGGAAGAGACTCGCTAAGCAGTGCAGATTGCTTTGCGACCATCAGCGTGTGGATACCTGTATCAATCTCGGGGTGCCACTTTTCGGGTTGCGGAACACCGAACAAAGCATCGAGCTCAGGCAAGACAACTTTTAGAGCATCACACTGCTTTAAGACGGATAGAAATACTTGCGGATTTTGGGTTGATAACGACTTATGCCACTCTTGCCAAACCCGTTCAGCGGTTAAGTGCTCTAGCTCACCAGACTCGGCAATGTGGCGCATTAACTCAATAGTTTCATCGGCAATGCTAAAGCCTAAGTGGTGAAGTTTAGCGGCAAAGCGCGCGACTCGCAGTACACGGAGAGGATCTTCAGTAAACGCCTGAGAAACATGGCGCAAGATCCGATCGTTGAGATCTCGTTGGCCATTAAAGGGATCGATAATATTGCCATCAGAATCTTGCGCCATCGCATTGATGGTCAAATCGCGTCTGAGCAGATCTTCTTCTAAGGTGACATCGGCGGCAAAGTAACATTCAAACCCGGTGTAGCCAGAGCCAACTTTACGTTCAGTTCTTGCCAATGCATGTTCTTCTTTACTCTCTGGGTGAAGAAATACTGGGAAGTCTTTACCAACCGCGGTATAGCCTTTGTTAAGTAGCTCTTCTGGGGTTGAACCGACAACAACCCAGTCTCTATCATAGACTTCAATATCTAGCAGTTGATCGCGAACTGCGCCGCCAACAAGGTATCTTTGCACCTAGCTCTCCCTTTTCATCAGTTTGGCATTGGCTAATTGTGCCAGCAATGGTACTTTTCTTAGCACTAAATTCCCAGAGAAGAGAGTTATGTATCAACAACATTTTGCACTGACAGAATTGCCATTTTCTATTGTGCCTAATTCTCGTTTCCTCTATCAGAGTCGACGCCATAAAGAAGCTATCTTCCAAATCCAAGCTGGGCTAGGTGAAGGTGGCGGCTTCGCTATGCTGACGGGTGAAGTGGGAACCGGTAAAACGACCATTGCAAAATCGATACTTAAAACTCTAGCAGACAACACGCGAGCAGGGCTGATCTTAAATCCGACTTTCTCAAATATTGAGTTGTTAGAAGCGGTGTGCGATGAGTTCGATATTGGTTATCAGGAAAACGCTTCTCTAAAGCAACTTAATCAGTTGATTCATCAATTTCTATTGGATAACCATGCTAATCGGGTTCAAACCCTATTGGTTATTGATGAAGCTCAGCATTTATCAGCAGATGTCCTCGAACAACTACGCTTACTGACCAACCTTGAAACGGAAAGCCAAAAGTTACTTAAGGTGCTGTTGATTGGCCAGCCCGAGTTACAGCAGAAACTGCAAATGCCACAGTTAAGGCAGTTAGCGCAGCGAATTACCGGTCGATATCATTTGTTGCCCCTCAATCAAGATGAGACCAGAGACTATATTAAGTTTCGTCTCGCTTTGGCTGGTGGTAATCCTGAGCTCTTCTCGGTTCAATCGATTAAGTATATTGCCCGGCAAACGCAGGGTATTCCACGTCTTATTAACTTGGTGTGTGATGCGAGCCTTAAGCAAGCTTATAGCATTGGAGAAGCGCAGCCGACGCACAATATCGTTGTGGCAGCCTGCGATGATGTGATGAGCTTTCAAACTGGCTCAGTGCCGCCTGCTGTGAGTCGGGCTTCTAGCAAAAAAGTTTCCCTTTCTCCGAGCGTACTTTCTATTCTCGTCGGGAGTATCTTGGCGATTGGTGGATACTACGCGACGCCGACACTTGTTACACCCGTTGTCGTTAATCAATTACAACAGCAATACCCAGCCGTTGAAAACGTACAGCAGCAAGAAGAGGTGTTCCCTCAAGCCTTGAAGGCGCAACTTAATCAAGCCAACAATCAAGAAGTAGCGATTGCCGCTTTATATAAAGTGTGGGGATATCGAGCTTCAGTGTTGGACCAGTTGTGTCTTGATAATGGCGAAGCTCTGTTTCGCTGTGCGCTTGAGAGCGGCTCTCTGGAACAGCTTGCTGAGAAAAATGTGCCTGTTGTGCTGACATTGAATATTGATCAACAACCTCGTTTCGCTGTGTTGTTAGGGTTATCTGGCACCCATGTTCAGCTCTTGGCTAACGATCAAGTATTCGAGTTTGAGCGTGAATGGCTAAGTAGTATTTGGCAGGGCGAATATCGCGAGATATGGCAGGGCTATTGGAACCAAACCTTAAAGCCGGGTATGAGTGGCGAAGCCATCGCGGTGTTGGATCAGCACCTTTCCCAAGTCTTAGGGGAACAATCTTCAGGAAAAACTCAATTTAATGAGCAGCTTAAACATAAAGTGGAGTTGTTCCAACGTTGGCAAGGGTTAACGGTGGATGGTATTGCGGGGCGTAAAACATTACGCCTTTTGGAAAAGCTTTCTCAGCCACAAGCGCCTACATTAACGTCTCGTGAGGTCAGTTCTAATGTCTAAAGTCATGCAAGCCTTAGAGCACTCTGAGCGCAGTCATCAAAATCTTTCATCTCTCCATCAAGCACCTGCTCATGCTGTCGAGCAACAGATAGAATCTCGCCGAGGACGCAACATCGCAATCGTGCTGCTTCCGCCTATATTGGTAGCAGGGGTCATGGCATTTCAAACCTATCAAGCAGAGAAACAGCGTTGGTTGGAGCATAATGTTGCCGAAACCGTTCTAGTTGAAATCCCTTTTGAATACACGGCTAGTCAAGCTCCTGATTTTGGCCCTTTGGCTGTCACTTATCGTGACAATAGCAGTTCGGCGCAGAGTGATTGGTTAAACCAGATTGAGCAGGATAACAGTTCGTTACCTCAAGAAGTTTTAGAGCAAGCGAGCACTGTTGGTAGTCAGGTTGATAGCAATGCAACAGAGAGTTATGGCTCTGAAGGCAGTGATGACCTGCTGTCTGGGCTTGATCTTTCGCAGCTCTCTCCTGAGCTAGCGCAACGGTTTGAATCTGCGCTGAGTAGTAATGCTAAACCAGAATCAGACAGACAAAACAGTGAAGCTTCGAACCTGTCTCAACAGGCGGAACGTTGGTATGGCAAGCTGCCAGCCTTAAATTTCCAAACTCACGTCTATTCGAGCAAATCAAGCAAACGATGGGTCAAGATCAACGGTGTTGAGTATAACCAAGGTGATTGGGTGAGTGACAATATTGAGCTGGTGGCCATTGAGCAGCAATCTTGCCTGATACGCTTTAAAGGCGAGTTAATAGAAGTGCCTGCTCTGTATGATTGGCAAGGATAGGATTTCAATGGATCAAAAAAGGTCACCTCGGTGACCTTTTTCGTATCTAACGTTTGTTGCAGCGATTACGCCCAGCCATTGTGAGAACGCTTTTTACGTGGAATGATGCTCGGTAGAATCAAACCGAATAGTAGACCTAGGCCAGCGACACCGCCGCCGTACATAAAGTATTTAAGTAGTAGGTCATCTTTTTGCGTATCTAGCTTAGCACGTAGTTTACGAACCTCTTCCTGAGATGCAGACAACTGCTTACTCATGTCGTTGTAGCCTTGCTCAAGCTCGCCAATCTGATTATTACGCGTAGCGAGAGAATCAATCAGACCCGCTTTTTCTTGGTCTGCATTTGAACGTGCATTGGCAAGCTTCTCTTTTACATCAGCTAGCTCTTTTTCTAGCTTAGGTAGACGGAGTGCCATGCTCTCTTGACGAGTAACGAAGCGGCTCTCAACCCAACCTTTACGACCTTTAGCATCTTCAATTTGTGTGTAGCCAGTATCACGATTTGTTGAAACTTGCTTCACCTTATCACCGGCATCGACACTGCCGATGATGCGGAATTGGTTGCTAGGACCAGAGTGCATGTAGGTAAATAGCTTATCAGAGATATAACGGTCTTGAGCCATTGCTGCAGGAACAGCAAGCATTGATGCTAGAACGAAGCAAACCAGTTTTTTCACGGTAAATCCTTTAACAGTCTAAGAGGGTCTGCAAACCCATAATCTATTTCTTTGCTAACGCCAAATAGTAAGTAGTTTCTAGGTTGACTGCAACAAAGAAGGGAGGCTGAGCCTCCCTTTATGCGGTTTTGAGTCAATAATGACAGTGAGTTAACACATCACTGACCTTATTGATTAAACGAACATTGCTTGAATCGCGTAGAAGAACACAACTGCAAGTAGTGCACCTGCCGGTAGCGTAACAATCCATGAAGCGACAATGTTACGTACCACGCCTAGGTTTAGCGCTGCGATACCGCGAGCAAAACCAACACCAAGAACCGCACCAACTAGAGTTTGTGTGGTCGAGATAGGAAGACCAGTACCAGAAGCGAGAACTACAGTACATGCCGTTGCTAGCTGTGCAGCAAAACCACGGCTTGGCGTAAGTTCAGTGATACCAGTACCTACGGTAGCCATTACTTTATGACCTAGAGTCGCAAGACCAACAACAATACCGAAACCACCTAGAGGTAGAATCCACCAAGCGATTGTGCTCTTACCTGTGATTTCACCCATGTGTTCAACAGTAGATACTACCGCTGACAGTGGACCAATCGCGTTTGCTACGTCGTTCGAACCGTGTGCAAAGGCCATCGCACACGCGGTGATAACCATAAGTACGCTGAAGATACCTTCTACACCAGCAAAGCCGTGATCATCTTCGCGGCTAGCGAATTTCTTCTGAATGTAGAAGTAACCACCTGCCATAACGAGTGCAGAGACAGCGGCAGCCCACATCCAAGCTTCACCATTTGAAAGGTGAAGACCTACGTGTTTTAGGCCTTTTTTGATGGTTACCAGAGCGATAACCATAGTGGTGATAAACATGTATACAGGCACAAAGCGCTTAGCATTAAATAGCGGCTTTTCAGTGTCGAAAATCAAACGTTGTGCGCTGACAAAGATTACGTAAGCAAAGAAACCTGAGATAACTGGGGTAATAATCCAGCTACCGACGATGCCTTGTACTGAGCCCCAGTCCACAGCTTCGGTACCAACAGATACACACGCAAAACCGATGATCGCACCGATGATTGAGTGAGTCGTTGATACAGGCCACCCCATGTAAGAGGCAAGCAGTAGCCAAGTACCCGCTGCAAGAAGTGCTGACATCATGCCGTAGACAAGTACGTCAGGTTGATGAGCAAATAGGGACGTTTCAATTACGCCTTTACGGATAGTGTCGGTTACTTCACCGCCTGCAAGATATGCACCCGCAAATTCAAAGATCATTGCGATAATGATCGCTTGTTTCACGGTTAATGCTTTTGAACCTACTGATGTACCCATCGCATTGGCAACGTCATTCGCGCCAATACCAATCGCCATCAGAAAACCGAAAGCTGCTGCAATAATGATCAGGACAGTGCCGTAGTTCGCAAGGATATCCATCGTAATACCTAGTTGTTGATAACAAGCGGAGCAAAAATTCAGCACGACAAAACCCCTTCAGCGAATCAGTATTTATCGCCTAGCAGGGGTGTGAACTAGTTAGATGCTCTTCGTTATTTGGTTAACTTATGTTTATGAGCGAGACAGCATCACTTCCAGACGCGCACCAACACGTTGCGCCTGATCAGCAATACCACCTACCCACTCTAGAATTTTGTAAAGGAACATCACGTCAATCGGATTCAGATCCGCTTCAATCGCCATTAGGTCTTGGCGAAGTTGAATCTGCATCGCGTCGGTGTCGTCCTCAATCACATCCAGTTGGTGGATCATTTCAGCCACAAGTGTTACTTCACGGCCTTTAAATCCAGTTTCCAATAACTCATCAAGCTCATTGATAACTTTTTGCGCTTGTTCTGCTGCGTCTAAACAACGTTTTACGTACGCAATGAAGTTTTCTTGAAGAGGTGCAGGGATAGTCAATTGGCGGCCATATACTCGGCCAGCAATGTCTTTTGCAAGGTTTGCTAGTTTGTCTTGCTGAGTAAGTAGTTCAAGCATATCGCTACGATCTACAGGCATAAACAAACCGCGAGGAAGTTTAAGACGAATTTCGCGCTTTAGTACGTCTGCTTCTTTCTCTAGGTGAGAAATCTGTGCACGAATTTCAGATGCTTTTTCCCAGTCTCCCGTTGAACTTACTTCAAAAAAGTTGACTAGGTGCGAGCAACATTCGTTTACACACACAACGTGGCGCTGCAAAGGTTTAATAGGGGACTTTGCAAATAACCCCATAATTGTATTTACTGGCATGGTCATTCAACCCAATTAATATAACCTAAAAACTAACATACACCATTTCATGGCGAAATGTTGAACGATGGCTATAAAGGCGCGCATGTTAACCCATTAAATCACTCATTAAAACTGTTTTAGATCATCATTAGCGCGATATTTCTTTCTTGCCGAGTAAGAAAATTGGCAATATCCTGTCTCTATCTGCTTTGAAAGGTATAACTATGGAAACCGAGATAGAACTGAAGTTTTTTGTTTCTCCCGAATTTTCAGAGACTTTGCGTCAGAAAATATCAGAAACCAAGGTACTTCAGCACAGTTGTCGAGAGTTAGGTAACACCTATTTCGATACGCCTGACCAATGGTTGCGTCAACACGATATTGGCCTTCGTATTCGTCGTTTTGACGATGTCTATGTGCAAACGGTGAAAACCGCCGGACGCGTAGTTGCGGGTCTACATCAGAGACCGGAATTCAACGCTGAACACGACAGCAACGATCCAGAGCTTACCCTTCATCCGCTAGATATTTGGCCAGCAGGAAAAGATGTAGCGACGTTACAAGCTGAGCTACAGCCACTGTTTGCCACTAACTTTACCCGTGAGCAATGGCTTATTGGTATGCCTGACGGCAGCCAAGTTGAAGTAGCCTTTGACCAAGGTAAAGTAGAAGCAAATGGTAAAGAAGACCCTATTTGTGAAGTGGAGCTTGAGCTGAAGTCGGGTCAAACCGATGCCTTATTTACGTTGGCAAGAAGTTTCTCTGAGCAAGGTGGGATGCGTCTCGGCAACTTAAGTAAAGCTGCTAAGGGCTACCGTTTGGCGATGGATTACCAAGGTGACGAAGTTAAGCCACTGCCTTTGGTTAAGACTGACAAAAGCGATACGGTTGAATCTTGCTTTATCAACTCTCTAGAGCATGCGCTATCTCATTGGCATTACCACGAGCAGATTTTTTCAGAGCGTGACTCTATTGAAGCGGTTCATGAAATCAAAAACTCGATCAGCTTTATTCGTCAGATCTTGACCGTTTATGGTGGTGTCGTCCCTCGTCG
Organism: Vibrio tubiashii ATCC 19109; assembly: GCF_000772105.1. Classification (NCBI taxonomy): domain Bacteria; kingdom Pseudomonadati; phylum Pseudomonadota; class Gammaproteobacteria; order Vibrionales; family Vibrionaceae; genus Vibrio; species Vibrio tubiashii. The sequence continues at coordinate 2,744,382 of NZ_CP009354.1, read as the reverse complement.
AGCCAGCGCCATCTTACGCCAAGAGTTGAAATGGCTAGAGCAAGACCTCGAATGGTTGCATGACTACGACTATTTAGATGACCTTCTAGATGACAAAGGCCATGCGTTGCGTAAATTAGATGCACGCAAATTCCTTGTTGGTGAGCTCAAACTGATGCAAGAGCAGTTACCAAGTCGCGAACAGATTTTAGAGCTGCTTAATTCTGCGCGCTACACTGGTCTACTACTTGATTTGAGTCGTTGGATCCTGACGCGCGGTTGGCAGCCTTTCTTAGATGAAAAATCCCGTGAGAAGATGTCACTTAATATTGAACACTTTTCCGTTCAGCAATTGGACCGTACTTGGGCTGAGTTAATGGAAGCGTTTCCGCCAGAAACAAGCCTAACGAGTGCCGACTATATAGAGCAGCAATACCGCTTGATGCGTAACCTTTATACTGGGGTGAGTTTTGCGAGTCTGTTTGATTTTGATGAGCGCGATAGTTTCCGCTTACCGTGGAGTGACTTGCTGCATGGTACTGACGATCTGCTTAAGCTAAAAACCTTAGAACAACTGGTTGAGAAGCTTGAAGGTGAAGAGCGTGAGCAATTAGAGCGCTGGTTAGCAAGACAAGAAAGCTCAATCTTACATGCGATGGAGCAGACGCGAGTCATCTGTATTGAAGCCGAACCATACTGGCAAGATTAATTGATAACGGGAACCTCAGGGTTCCCGTTTTTGTTTGTCTTGATTTCTTTCCAACCGATCTAAACGTTCAAGTATTTGGTTTTGTTTTTCGACTAACTCAAGCAGCAAGCGTTCTTTATTTTCCGAACGAGTGGTCTGTACTTTAGAGGGGGAGGTAATCATCGAGGTAACTAGGCCAGAAATCATACCAAACAAACCTACACCACAGATGATCAACCCCGCCGCTAAAATTCGCCCTGCGTTGGTGACGGGGTAGTGATCCCCATAGCCCACCGTTGAAATCGTCACTAGCGCCCACCACATCGCATCGCCACCATCATGAATATTGGCATCCGGTGAGTGGCCTTCAATAAACAGCATCATGCTTGATCCCGCAGTCAGTAAGATCACCATCAGCAATAAGATCGACGCTAATGTCGTTTCATGTTTGTTCTTGAGCAGTTGTTTGATCACGCTGCGGCTCGATCGAATAACTAAGATCACTCGCAAAATTGAAAATAACCTTGCATAGCGCAAAGGTTCAATCATCGGGATACTTGCCACAAAGTCTATCCAGTGGCGTTTCATAAATTGCACACGATCTGTAGAACGGATCAAATCTACACCGAGTTGCAGTAGGAATATGCTACAGATTATAAAGTCGAGGCCGATAAGGACTTGTCGAGTTTCAGCGCGCAATGGAAAAAACAGTAAGCCAGAGATCACAAATAGCGCCATAAAAGACAAGATTAGTGATAGCAAGCTCATCGGTTTTGTATCGTCTTTGATATTATCTCTATTCATACGAGGCTCGAAATAAATAAAATGCAGTGAAACCAGAGGATTGGGTCTCAGTTACGCTCACTCTAGTACAAAGCGCTGCAAAGATAAAATTGACGAAATGGAGAATGGACAATGACCAAGATGGCATTTAAGCCATGGGAACGCGTGATCACGGATATTCGCCTTGTTCCTAAAATGGTAATGCTGATGGTGTTCAGTACGTTATTGATCATCGGCAAGCAGTTGTGGGATGCGAGTACATTTTATGATGCATTGCTAGCAGCGACACAAAATGCGCAAGTAGCACAACAGCACTATGAAGCCTATTTAGTCCAGGTTGTATGGCAAACCGTCATCATGATCGTGGTCTTCGTTATCCTTCTGTTATTTGCTGCGCGCGTGATGCTGCGCCAGACCCAATACCTTAGCGACTCGATTAAAACCATGGCAGAGAAAGATTTATCAGTGCCAATCGAAATGGAATGTAAAGATGAGTATGGTGATGTCGCGCGCGAGCTAGAAAAAACACGAGTACAGCTGCAAGAGATGATCAAACTGCAGGTCGATGCTTCTCAAGAGCTTGCGGGACTGACTGAGGTGATGACGCTTAGCATGTCTGAAACCAAAGAATCAGCGCAGGAAGAATTCAATGAGATCGATCAGCTTGCAACGGCGATGAGTGAAATGAGCTCGACAGTGCAAACCGTCGCGGATCATGCTCAAAACGCGTCAACATTAACGGAAAGCGCGTCAGGACAGGCGGCAACAGGTCAGCGTTTTGTTCAAGATACTGTAGTTAAGATTAGTGAGCTGTCACAAGACATTTCGGCTTCTGCCCAAGCGGTGAACCAAGTCGAAGAGAGCGTTGACTCTATCGGTAGCGTGGTCGGCACCATTCAAGGTATTTCAGAGCAGACTAACCTATTGGCTTTGAATGCCGCTATTGAGGCTGCCCGTGCAGGTGAGGCTGGTCGCGGCTTTGCTGTGGTGGCCGATGAAGTGCGTAACCTTGCACAGCGAACTCAGCAAGCAACCGTAGAGATTCAAGAGATGATTACTCAGCTACAGTCGAGCGCAAACTCGGCAGTTGAGTTGATGGAGAAAAGCGTAGTAGAAGCGGCAGAAGGGGTAGAACTTGTTACTAATGCAGGCAGCGAACTGGATGGCATTGTTGGTCAAGTAAACCAGATCAATGATATGAACTTCCAAATCGCAACCGCAGCAGGCCAACAAAGTAGTGTGGCTGGTGAGATGAACCAAAACCTAACCAATGTTCGTGAGTTAGTTGAAGCCTCGGTTACTGTGGTTTCTGAGCTACTTGAAACGTCTGAAATTATGCAGCAAAACGCGGAAGAGTTAGATAAAAAGATCACTTCATTTAAAGTCTAGCTTCTCAACTTACTCCTAATAAACGCTCACTGGCTACTAGTGGGCGTTTTTTATTGGTATAAATAAGGGGTTACCCTTCTCTCGATTGGTATTTTTCTACAAGGAAGAATCATGCAACTGCCCGAAAGTCTTACTGCAATTTCTCACTCTGCTCTGGAATCACTCTCTACCTCTCAAGCGTTAAATAGCTGGCCAACGGATCTAAAAGAACAGCTTGGTTATGTGACTGGCTTGAGTAAGTTTATTAGCCAGACTTTAAGTAGCGATGAAGAACTGGTGCAAGCGCTTCCTGGCATGTTGGCTGAAGAGTCACGTTGCGAACAGTACCGACAACGTTTATCTCAGTTACTTGAATCGTGTAGTGATGAAATGCAGGGTCACCGTGTGTTAAGGCAGTTTCGCAACCGAGAGATGACTTACATTGCCTGGCGAGATTTCACCGCGTCATGGTCATTAGAGCAGAGCCTAGAGCATCTATCACAGCTTGCAGAAGCGATGATTTTTGAAACCTACCAATGGCAGTACAAAGCGTGTTGTGAGTTGTGGGGTACGCCGACCAATGCGCAAGGTGAAGCGCAACCTATGCTAATCATTGGTATGGGTAAACTCGGTGGTGGTGAACTTAACTTCTCATCGGATATCGATCTGATCTTTACCTATCCAGAAAACGGTGAAACCCAAGGTGCTCGTCGCAGTATCGCTAATGCTCAATTTTTTACTCGACTAGGTCAGAGAATCATCAAAGCGCTCGATCAGCAGACTTTCGATGGTTTCTGTTACCGAGTCGATATGCGCCTGCGCCCGTTTGGAGATAGCGGGCCACTGGTGATGAGTTACGCGGCACTAGAAGATTACTACCAAGAGCAAGGGCGCGATTGGGAACGTTATGCGATGATCAAAGCTCGTGTGATGGGGCGTGAGATGTACCCTGAATACCAAGAACTGCGCCAGATGCTACGCCCATTTGTGTTTCGTCGCTACATCGATTTTAGTGCGATTCAATCTTTGCGCCGCATGAAATCGATGATCAGTAGCGAAGTGCGTCGCCGCGGGCTAAGCAATAATATTAAGCTCGGTGCGGGCGGCATACGTGAAATTGAATTTATTGCTCAAGTATTCCAGCTTATCCGCGGTGGACGCGAACCAAGCTTACGCCAACGTGGCTTGTTAGATACACTTGATGCGATTGAAGAGTTAGAACAGCTTAGTGCCGAAGAAACAGACCACTTACGTATTGCGTATAAGTTTTTACGTCGCTTAGAAAACTTACTGCAGGCAATGGCAGATAAGCAAACACAGACCTTGCCAGAATCGGATAGTGAACAGCTTCAGCTAGCGGTGGCGATGGGCTATAGCCAGTGGCAAGATCTTATTGCTGAAGTGCAACAGCATATGGCCAATGTTCATGCCGTTTTTGCCACATTGATCGGTGAAGAAGAGGAAGAGCAGCAAGACATTGCCAAGCACTTTACCGAGCTGTGGGATATGGCGGCTAAGCAAGATGTAATTGAGCATATCTTAGAGCATGATATTCAAGCCGATGATCCGCAGCAAATGGCGCAAACCATTATCCAATTTAAGCAAGACCTGGCTAAGAAAACTCTCGGTCCGCGTGGCCGTGAAGTGCTTAACAAGCTGATGCCGAAGATCTTCTCGGCTATCTATAGCCATCAAGATGCCAAGTTTGGCCTGCCGCGCGTGTTGCATTTACTGCATAAGATTGTCACTCGAACAACGTATTTAGAGCTACTCGATGAGCACCAAGCGGCTCTAGTCCAGCTAGTTCGTTTGTGTACCGCAAGCCCGATGATTTCTGAGCAACTGGGTCGTTATCCAATCTTGCTTGATGAGCTTATTGACCCGCAGCAGCTATATAACCCAGTCCCACTTGAAAGTTATCGCACGGAACTGCGCGACTTCCTTGCTCGCATCCCAGAAGATGATATGGAGCAGCAGATGGAGGCGCTGCGCCAGTTTAAGCAGATCTGTATCTTAAGAATTGCAGCAGCAGATATTGCGGGTGTTTTACCTGTGATGAAAGTGAGTGATCACTTAACTTACCTTGCAGAAGCGATCGTTGAATCGGTAGTCAACCAAGCTTGGCTACAGATGACCGAGAAATATGGTGAACCGACTCATATTAAAGAGCGCGATGGCAAAGGCTTTGCAGTCGTGGGCTACGGTAAAGTAGGGGGTTGGGAGCTTGGCTATAACTCGGACTTAGATATCGTCTTTATGCATGACTGTCCGGTCCACGTTTATACCGACGGCAAGAAAGAGATTGATGGCCGACAGTTCTACTTACGCTTAGCGCAACGCGTGATTCATATCTTCTCTACACGAACCGCGTCAGGGATCTTGTATGAAGTCGACACGCGCTTACGCCCTTCTGGCGCTTCTGGCTTGTTGGTAAGCCCTACTGATGCATTTGATGAGTATCAGCGTGATGAGGCTTGGACTTGGGAGCATCAGGCACTTGTGCGGGCGCGTATGATTTATGGGGATGCTCCCCTGCAGCAAGCTTTTGCACAAACTCGCCACGATATTCTCTGCCTAGAGCGTGACGAAGCTAAACTGGTTAAAGATGTCTCTGAAATGCGGGTCAAAATGCGCGATCACTTGGGCGGCAAGAAAGCAGGGCGCTTTATGCTCAAACAAGATCCGGGCGGTATCACGGACGTTGAATTTTTAGCTCAATACCTTGTCTTACGCTACAGTCATCAAAAGCCTAAGCTTACTCGTTGGAGTGACAATGTACGTATATTTGAAAGCATGATGGCACAAGGCATTATGGATGAAGGCGCTGCGATGGCGCTCACTCATGCCTACACGACAATGCGAGATCAGATCCATCATCGCAACTTATTAAACCTCGATGCCGATGTGGCAGACGAAAAATTGGTCAAAGAGCGTGAGCTTGTGACTAAGCTATGGCACGAGTGGTTAGAATAACGTCGAGCCTTTATGCTAAACTCTTGCCCGAATTAGAATTTGGAGAACCACAATGAAGCCAATCCTACCGAACTACAGTGATTCTGGCGTGCTTATTATCGGCGACGTGATGTTAGATCGCTATTGGTATGGGCCGACAGGGCGCATTTCACCAGAAGCACCAGTGCCTGTAGTAAAAGTAGAAAACAATGAAGAGCGTCCTGGTGGTGCTGCCAACGTTGCGATGAATATCGCCTCTCTTGGTGGTCATGCTCATATTGTTGGTTTAACAGGGATTGATGAGCCTGCCAAAGTACTTAACGAGACGCTTTCAGCTCTAAAAGTAAAATGTGACTTTGTTGGACTGCCAAACTACCCAACAATTACTAAGCTGCGCGTATTAAGCCGTGGCCAGCAACTGATTCGTTTAGACTTTGAAGACAAATTTGAAAACGTTGATGCTGAGCTGATTCTCGATCGTATGGAACAAGCGTTACCAAAAGTGAAGTCAGTGGTGCTATCTGATTACGCTAAAGGTGCACTAGAGCATGTTCAGCAGTTCATCCAAAAAGCACGCGCCGCTAAAGTGCCGGTATTCATCGACCCTAAAGGTGCAGACTTTGAACGTTACCGTGGTGCGACGCTATTGACGCCAAACATGGCGGAATTTGAGCATGTTGTTGGTAAGGTAAAAACGGATGAAGAGCTAGTCGAAAAAGGCTTAGCACTGATTGAAGAATTTGACTTCGAAGCACTACTGGTGACTCGCAGTGAGCATGGCATGACACTACTACGCCGTGGTCAAGAGCCTTTCCACCTCCCAACTCAAGCGAAAGAAGTCTACGACGTAACGGGTGCCGGTGATACGGTTATTTCGGTACTGGCTGCCTCTGTCGCAGCGGGTAAGCCGTTGGATCAAGCTTGTGCACTTGCGAATGCTGCCGCTGGCGTTGTTGTTGGTAAGCTAGGTACATCAACCGTTTCAACTATTGAACTTGCTGAAGCGGTACATGGTAGTCAAGACACCGACTTTGGGGTGATTGGTGAGCAGGCGCTGATTGAGGCGGTTAAGAAAGCACAGTCAAAAGGCGAGAAGGTTGTCATGACTAATGGCTGTTTTGATATTCTTCACGCAGGCCATGTCTCTTACCTAAACCACGCTGCTGAGCTAGGCGATCGATTGATTGTTGCTGTTAATACCGATGAATCAGTGAAACGCCTTAAAGGTCCAGGCCGCCCGGTGAACCCTACCGATCGTCGTATGGCAGTATTAGCAGGTCTTGGTGCGGTTGATTGGGTAGTGCCTTTCGGTGAAGACACACCACAGCGCTTGATCTCTGAAGTTCTACCTGACTTGCTAGTAAAAGGCGGAGACTACAAACCTGAAGAGATTGCGGGTGGCAAAGAAGTGATCGCTAATGGTGGTGAAGTTAAAGTGCTTAACTTTGAAGATGGTTGTTCAACGACTGAGATCATCGATGCTATCAAAGGTGGTCGCGGCTAACCTAGGTCAACAGACCCTAACAACGAATGAACAAATGCTCGCTAAATAGCGAGCATTTTTATATCCAATACATACAAAAATGGAGCCGATTGGCTCCATTTTCTGATAAAGAGTCGATTACTCTTCTAGATCACCACAGAAGCGGTAGCCTTCACCGTGAATCGTTGCAATGATTTCTGGTGTACCAGAAACTGATTCAAAGTGCTTACGAATACGACGAATCGTTACGTCAACAGTACGGTCGTGTGGCTTAAGTTCGCGACCTGTCATTTTCTTCAGCAGGTCTGCACGTGTCTGAATCTTGCCTGGGTTTTCACAGAAGTGAAGTAGAGCACGGAACTCAGAACGCGGTAGCTTGTAGCCATCGCCGCTCGGGCTAACCAGTGAGCGACTGTTGATATCAAGTACCCAACCATTGAACTCGTATTTCTCTACGCTGCGCTTGTCTTCGCTAACTGCGCTTGAATTCATCGAGCGATTCAGTAGGTTGCGAGCACGGATAGTCAGTTCACGTGGGTTAAACGGTTTAGTGATGTAATCGTCAGCACCGATTTCTAGACCAAGAATCTTATCAACTTCATTGTCACGGCCTGTTAAGAACATTAGTGCAACGTTAGCTTGCTCACGCAGTTCGCGAGCGAGCAGTAGACCATTCTTGCCTGGTAGGTTGATGTCCATAATGACCAAGTTCACTTGGTTGTCAGACAGCACCTGGTGCATCTCTTCACCGTCACTGGCCTCAAAAACAGCGTATCCCTCTGCTTCAAAAATACTCTTTAGAGTGTTACGAGTTACTTGCTCATCTTCAACAATAAGAATGTGCGGGGTTTGCATTGGCGGTACCTAAACTTGTGAAAAATTTGTGCTAATAGAATAAATTCTAGGCAAAAACATAACATACAGGTAATGTGATGTTGATAATAAACCAAAGACTGTAAAAATACACTCTCTTTGATCGCCCGCCATCCTTGGTGCTGCTTTTCTACGCTGAAGAGGTCCCTAATCCTCTACATTCTACTAGTCTTTGAGGCGGATTCTATAATGTTAACAGCATGCTAACAACGTAGAAATGTTAATTCCAATCACTTTGTTGATTTATATCAAGAGTTAGAATGTAACAAATATTAATAGTATCTATTAAATGTATAACTTGTGGTTTTATGGCAATTGATTCTGACCTCTGGCAAGCCTACTGCGATCCTTACTTTCGTTTTGAGCGACAACTAATGTGCAGCCAGTTTGCTATTATTACAGCTTGGAACCCGAAAAGTATTTGGCTGTCAAAAAGTGATAATGACAGAAATAATCAACACTTAGCTCAAGAAGTGAGCCATACTTGTTGGTGTGGTGTCCAAGTGGGCAATAAGGATTTTACTTGGTTTGAAGAGAGTTTTGCTGTTCAAATTAGCCAACACGAGGCGTTAGAGTTAGGGCGAAAATACCAACAAAACGCCATCTATTATGTCGAAGGAGAGAGGCTATTTCTCCTTTCCTGCTTAGAAGAACAAAGCAAGGTCGCGCTAGGCAATTGGCGCAGCCGCTGTCGATAGGATTCGATTTTTAATTTTGGAAGTTCATGGAGGAAAAATGAAAGATATAACCCCTGATATTTGTGATAAGCATGAAGATAAGGTTACTCTGCTAGAGTTACCTCTACACAGCTTTGGTCAAAAGTTTGCCTTTTACGGTGAAATTGTCACGGTGCGCTGCTATCACGATAATTCAAAAGTTAGAGAAATGCTGAGCCAAGATGGTACGGGAAAAGTACTGGTTGTCGATGGACATGGCTCTTGCCAGAAAGCCTTGTTGGGCGATCAACTGGCGATCTTGGCTATCGATAATAACTGGGAAGGTGTGATCGTCAATGGTGCCGTTCGAGATGTCGGCATGATGGCCGAAATGGAGCTGGGTATTAAAGCCTTGGGGACTTGCCCATTTAAGACAGAGAAACGTGGAGCTGGCGAAGTGAATGTCACACTGACAATACACAATCAAATGATTCAGCCGGGTGATTATATCTATGCGGATTGGAATGGCGTTTTGATGTCAACTGAACTGCTAGATTGGAGTTAGAATCTAAAGCCCAGTCCTACTTCAACTCCTTTTTGCCACTCTTGATAGTCGAGAGTGGCATGCACATCCAAGTTATCAGTTAACTTCATACGGCTTGATACTTCTGCCGCAATACTGGATTCTCTTCCTTCTGATAAGGTCTCATCGCTGTAGGAATGCAAGGTACTTTGTACTGAGACTCTTGGTGTCAATTGGTAACTCACGCCACTAAGAAAACCTGTCTCATTGATCTTATCGTTATTGTTAAGTCGTGCCCCGACATAAAGATCGACTTTGTCGAACAGATTGTAAGAGTAGCCACCATCAATTTTCCAAGAATCAAAATCATACTGATCGTTTTCTGTCGATAAAAAGATCTTATGTGGCGAAGTGGATTGCTGAGAAGGTAAGGGAGGCAGTTCGGTTGCAAACAACGGGCAGGCGCATAGTAGCGCTGATAGGCTTAGGATTATTTTCATATGCCACTCCTTTGTTATTGTCTGCTTTCCACTGCAAAACTAATTAAAGCATAAAACGAACGAACTAGTTGCAAGTTTTATATAGCAATTAGTTATTATGATATGTGCTAATGGTTTCATTGGTTGTTGCAATCAATGATTAACATGGTGAGATGTTGTGAATGCGAGTGAGCCTGAGTGTGAACAAAAAATAGTAACTTTTCGTTGACGAGAGTGGGAAAAATAAGGTAAACGTATAAGTAAGCAAACACACATCGTAAAGATAATTAAGAATATGCAGCACCAACGCCTAGTAATGACCACAACCATTATTATTACCGACATCGCTATTGTTGGGGCAGGCTGCTAAGCGAAAGAAATTTTAAAAAAAGGCCTGTATCCCACCAGATACAGGCCTTTTTTTATGTCAATTTATGACCTATTTGGAGGAAGGGATGCGAGTTTTAAAGTTTGGAGGTTCATCATTAGCGGATGCTGATCGTTTTTTAAGAGCGGCAGATATCATTGCTAATAATGCCCAGCAAGAAGAAGTGGCGGTTGTGCTTTCAGCACCGGGTAAAACCACCAATAAGTTAGTTTCTGTAATTGAAGGCGCGTTAAAAAATGGTGAGGCTGAGCTGCAAATTGCCGAGCTCGAAGATTCTTTCCGCGACCTTTTCCAAGATATCAAACAAGTGCTGCCAAACATTGATGGCAGTGGTTACGACAACCAAGTTAAAACTTCTCTAACTCAGTTACGTCAGTTCGTTCATGGCATCAACCTTTTAGGCATGTGCCCAGACAACGTTAATGCTCGCATTATCAGTAAAGGTGAGCGCGTTTCTATCCAACTAATGAAGGCGGTATTGGAAGCGAAAGGACAAGCGGCAAGTCTGATTGATCCTGTTCAGTACTTATTTGCTCGCGGTGAGCATTTAGAAGCGATGGTTGATGTTGAAGTTTCAACGCAAAACTTCCGTCAAACCCCTCTTCCTCAAGGTCACGTTAACATCATGCCTGGTTTTACTGCGGGTAATGAAGATGGCGAATTAGTTACGCTAGGTCGAAACGGCTCAGATTACTCAGCTGCAGTATTGGCTGCATGTCTGCGCGCCGATTGCTGTGAGATTTGGACTGACGTAGATGGCGTCTACAACTGTGACCCTCGCCTAGTAGATGATGCGCGTCTACTTAAATCGCTCAGTTACCAAGAGGCAATGGAACTCTCTTACTTTGGTGCTTCCGTTTTACACCCTAAAACCATTGCACCTATCGCTCAGTTCCACATTCCTTGTTTGATTAAAAACAGCTTTAACCCACAAGGAGCGGGGACTTTAATCGGTCAAGATACAGGTGAAGATAATCTAGCGATTAAAGGCATCACGACGCTTAGCGACTTAACAATGGTTAACGTGTCTGGCCCAGGTATGAAAGGCATGGTTGGCATGGCGAGCCGAGTCTTCGGTGCAATGTCTTCAGCAGGTGTCTCTATTGTGCTGATTACTCAGTCTTCTTCTGAATACAGCATCAGTTTCTGTATTGAAGCACAAGACAAAGAAATTGCTGAGCAAGCACTGAGCGAGACTTTCGAGCTTGAGCTTAAAGACGGTCTACTAGAGCCTGTCGAATTTATCAGTGACGTGGCTATCGTAACGCTAGTGGGTGACGGTATGCGCACATCACGTGGTGTGGCTTCGCAATTCTTCTCTTCCCTAGCAGAAGTGAACGTCAATATCGTCGCTATTGCCCAAGGTTCTTCGGAGCGTGCTATCTCTGCGGTGATTCCGGAAGATAAGATCTCTGAAGCGATCAAAGCGTGTCATGAAAATCTATTTAACTCGAAACACTTCCTCGATGTGTTTGTTGTTGGTGTTGGTGGTGTTGGTGGTGAGCTGGTGGATCAGATTCAGCGTCAGCAAGCTAAATTGGCAGAAAAAGGCATTATCCTTCGAGTATGTGGTCTAGCGAACAGCAAGGGGCTACTGCTAGATAGCGAAGGGCTACCACTCGATCATTGGCGCGATCGCATGAAAGATGCTTCCGAAGAGTTTACTTTGGCTCGCTTGATCTCTCTTGTTCAACGTAACCATATCATCAACCCTGTGCTGGTGGATTGTACTTCAAGTGAATCTATCGCCAATCAGTACGCAGATTTCTTGGCAGCAGGCTTCCACGTTGTCACACCAAACAAGAAAGCCAATACGTCGAGCATGGCTTACTACCACCAATTGCGCGATGTTGCGCGTAGCTCTCGCCGCAAATTGATGTACGAAACAACGGTAGGTGCTGGTCTGCCAGTTATCGAAAACCTACAGAACCTTATTTCTGCAGGTGATGAACTTGAACGTTTTAGTGGCATTTTATCTGGTTCACTTTCTTACATCTTCGGCAAGCTTGATGAAGGCATGACACTAAGCCAAGCGACCAACATTGCTAAAGACAATGGCTTTACAGAGCCTGACCCACGTGATGATCTTTCAGGTATGGATGTCGCGCGTAAGCTACTTATTCTTGCGCGTGAAGCGGGTATGAACCTCGAGCTTGAAGATGTGATCGTCGATCAAGCACTGCCACCTGGCTTTGATGATTCAGGCAGCGTAGAAGAGTTTATGGCTCGCCTTCCAGAAGCGGACGCTTACTTTAAGGAGCAATCTGCTCAAGCCGCTGAAGAGGGCAAAGTACTGCGTTATGTGGGTGAAATTGCAGATGGCCAGTGCCGCGTAAGCATTGCTGCAGTAGATGAAAACGATCCAATGTTTAAGATTAAAGATGGTGAGAACGCACTGGCATTCTACAGCCGCTACTACCAACCTATTCCGCTTGTATTACGCGGTTACGGTGCGGGTACTGAAGTAACAGCGGCAGGCGTTTTCTCAGACGTGATGCGTACATTAGGTTGGAAGCTAGGAGTTTAGAATATGAGCCGTGGTATGGATGTAGCAGTTTACGCTCCAGCATCAATTGGTAATGTTAGTGTCGGTTTCGACGTGTTGGGGGCGGCTGTGTCCCCAATTGATGGCACTCTACTCGGTGATCGAGTTTTAGTGAAATCAGGTAGCGAACCATTCAGTTTGAAAACAGCAGGTAACTTTGTTTCTAAGCTGCCTGCTGATCCAAAAGAAAATATCGTTTATGACTGTTGGCGAGTATTTGCCAGAGAGCTAGACAAAAAAGGTGAAGCGCTGCTAGCGTTGGAAATGACGTTAGAAAAGAACATGCCAATCGGCTCTGGATTAGGTTCTAGCGCCTGTTCGATTGTTGCCGCGCTTGATGCACTAAACCGTTTTCATGGTGAGCCGTTAAATGAGACAGAACTGCTCGCACTCATGGGTGAAATGGAAGGCCAAATTTCTGGTGGCATCCACTATGATAACGTTGCGCCATGTTACTTAGGTGGCGTTCAGCTTATGCTAGAAGAGCTTGGGATTATCAGCCAAGAAGTACCATGCTTTGACGATTGGTACTGGGTAATGGCGTACCCAGGGATCAAGGTTTCAACCGCTGAAGCACGCGAGATCTTACCCTCTCAATATCGCCGTCAAGATATCATTGCTCACGGTCGTCACCTTGCTGGTTTTATCCATGCGTGTCATTCAAATCAACCTGAATTGGCAGCGAAGATGATCAAAGACGTGATCGCTGAACCGTATCGTGAGAAACTGCTACCAGGCTTTGCTGACGCACGTAAATATGCAGCTACAGCCGGGGCTTTAGCTACTGGTATTTCTGGTAGTGGCCCAACACTATTTAGTATTTGTAAAGATAAAGATGTCGCTGAGCGAGTTGCTCGCTGGCTTGAACAAAACTACGTACAAAATGAAGAAGGATTCGTCCATGTTTGTCGCCTCAACAAGCAAGGTTCGAACGTAACAGGAAGTGAGCTATGAAGCTGTACAACATAAAAGAAAATGATGAACAAGTATCCTTTGGCCAAGCCGTTCGCCAAGGGTTAGGTCGTAACCAAGGCCTTTTTTTCCCACAAGAGTTGCCTAAGTTCGATGATATCGACGCCCTGTTAGCAGAAGATTTTATTTCACGTAGTACAAAGATTCTTTCTGCGTTAATTGGTGATGAACTTGCGGAAGAGAAAGTGAACTCGCTAGTGGATGCTGCTTTCCAATTCCCAGCTCCAATTAACAAAGTTAAAGAGGGCGTATACGCGCTAGAGTTATTCCATGGTCCGACATTAGCGTTTAAAGACTTTGGTGGTCGTTTTATGGCGCAGTCACTCGCGGCTGTTTCTGATGGCGGTAAAATCACCATCCTAACCGCAACTTCGGGTGATACGGGTGCAGCAGTTGCTCATGCCTTCTATGGAATGGAAGACATCAATGTCGTTATCCTATATCCAAAAGGTAAGATCAGTCCGCTACAAGAAAAGCTGTTCTGTACGCTTGGTAAGAACATTCACACAGTAGCCATTGATGGTGACTTCGATGCTTGTCAGGCTTTGGTTAAGCAAGCATTTGATGATGCGGCACTGCGTGAAGAGATTGGCCTTAACTCAGCGAACTCCATCAACATCTCACGTCTAATGGCGCAAATCTGTTACTACTTTGAAGCGGCTTCACAGCTAAGCAAAGAGCAGCGTGAGAATCTTGTTGTTTCTGTACCAAGTGGCAACTTCGGTAACTTGACTGCAGGTCTATTGGCTAAAGCTCTGGGTTTGCCAATCAAACGTTTCATTGCAGCGACTAACGCTAATGATACTGTGCCGCGCTACCTAGAAACAGGTAACTGGGATCCTAAGCCAACAGTGGCGACAACTTCGAATGCGATGGATGTTAGTCAACCAAACAACTGGCCACGTATCGAAGAGCTATGCCGCGTAAAAGAGTGGGGCTTAGAGGCGCTTGGTAAAGGTGCGGTCACTGATGCGCAAAGTGCGGAATCAGTCAAAGAGCTGCATGAGCAAGGTTACCTGTGTGAGCCACACGGTGCGATCGCTTACCGCGTTCTAGACGAGCAGCTTCAAGAGGGCGAAACTGGCCTATTCCTATGTACCGCTCACCCAGCCAAGTTCAAAGAAGTGGTCGATGATATTCTCGGTTCAGATATCGAATTACCAGGACCACTCGCTAAGCACGCTGCAATGGAGCTTCTATCTGAAGACCTAGCTAACGACTTTGACTTGCTAAAACAAGTACTGCGTCGAGTGCAGAAATAATCCGCGCTTATTGAATACGAAAAAGGTCACTTCGGTGACCTTTTTTATTTGGGTCGTTACCTACTTGTCATTCCTAGACGTGTTATTACTGTCATCCTCAAGAGTGAGGAACGAACGAGTTGGGGATCTCTTAAAGCAAGTCGAATTGGATTTGGAGATTCCTTACTCACTCATTCTTCGTTCTAAGGAATGACAATTAAAGTAAACCTTTGGAAATAATCCCGCTATCGATTCAAAGCAAACGTTGGCAGTGACAAGTGCCAGCGAATGGCGCCAAGTCTAATGAGTAGAGTCGAGGCTACACCTGCGAGAAATGCGCTATCGCTACTGTGACCCATGGCTAAAGCGGCGGTGTGGAATGCTCCACCAATGATACATGCGGTCGCGTACACTTCACTTCTAAGAACCATAGGTACTTCACGGGCAAGTACGTCACGGATAATACCGCCACCGCAGCCTGTTATTACACCCATAATGATCGCTACAAGGGCAGAGTCTTGATAAGCCATGGTCTTTTCAACGCCAATGCCGACAAACACCGCGAGACCAATGGCATCACAGACAGGTAATATCCACCATGCGAGACGCTTAGGTCTTCTGACTATAAGCATGGTGAGCAAGCAAGTAATCAGGATGGTCCACAAATAGTTGGTATCGGTGATCCAGAAAACCGGCGTCGCACCCAGGGCCATATCACGGATGGTGCCTCCGCCTATTGCAGTGACACTACCAAGTACAGCAACACCAAAAGGGTCCATTTTTAATCGACCCGCTAATAGAACACCTGAAATTGCAAAAATAGCCGTACCGAACAAGTCGACGACATAAAGCAGCATGGAATCCATGACACTAAAATCTCTTACTTAAAAAAGGGAACAGAAAACGAAAAGGGATTGTACGAGATATCATCGTTTAACCGTTAGCGATTTCGCCTTACTGTTTCGAAATGCTCACAAACTTGCTCGATAGCTTTGAGCGTTCTTGGCGTTGGGCGATTTATCCAGTCTGAATTTAAAGACCAGATGTAGTTGTTCTTTACCGCCGAAAGTTGCTCACTCCACTGCGCCCAAATATTGCCATTGGCGATGGCATGCTGAGAAGTAAACATCACTTCTGGGTTCTGCAAGATGACTTGCTCTTTCCCTACTTGCGGGTAAGGCGCAGCACTGCTCTCAAAGATATTTTCACCGCCACAGAATGAAAACACTTCACTAGGCCATTTGCCTTGCGCCAAAGTGATAACAGGTTGCTCACTCAGTTGGTAGAAGTAACGAACTTTAGACTCTGTATCGTAACGATTTTTGAGTTCTGCTAGCTGATTTCTAAAGTCCTGCGCGTTCTTTCTTCCGACATTTGGATCTTGCGCATACTCGCTTAGCTGCTCAATGTTAGCGGCAATATCTTCTAGTGAATGAGTTTGAGAGTAGTAAATATTGAGGCCAAATTGCTTAAGCTTGTCGAGCTCTCCATTAGGATTACCAGAAGGCCACGCGATAATGAGATCCGGTTGTAGGGCGATGATACGTTCTATCTTGATCCCTTGATAGTTAGCGACTTTTTCTATTTTTTGCGCTTGTTCCGGGTAATCACTTCGTTCACTGACGGCGACGAGTTTGTCTCCAAGCCCTGCGGCAAACGCGAGTTCAGTCGCGTGTGGTGCCAAGCTGATCACACGCTCGGCAGGAGCTGAAACAGCAAAGTGAGAAACAAAAGCCGTCAGAAGCAATAAGGTGAAACGCATTTAGATTCCTTGATAGATTAAGCCCATGATAAGGCTTTGGATAATAATCCAAGCGAACATTCGCCACGCCAGAGTTTTTTGTACCTGAGCAATATGAATGGCTGATGGTGCAATGCGACCACCAAGTTTAGCGCGTACCGCTTTGTGACCATCATAAATCGCCGGACCACCTAGTGAGAGTTCAAGCTTGGCACCGACGGAAACCAATAGCCAGGCAGGTCCAGGAAGAGGCCACGATTTGGCTTGTTCTTGAAGTAGGTGAGCGGTTGCTTGTGCCCGATGACCTAATGTGATCATGATGGCAAACAGCCTCAGTGGGATAAAGTCTAATACTGCTACCGCACGAACTGCGGGAATACCGAATGGTGAAAAGCGTTGTCTGCTTGGTGACCATGCCCGAGCCAACTCTACACTCATGCGATACATGAACGCTCCGATGCCACCGCCAATGGCATACCAGAACAGCACGCCGATGACATTACGGCCGTAAGACATGATCAGAGTTTCTGCGCCCGCTTTACCTAGCCCTAATATTGATAAAGGCGCGGTCGAGCGATTGATGAGTGGCTTGATGAGCATTTTGGCATGCTCTTTATCTTCGCGTGCCATCGCAGCGACAAATTGGGCGGTAAATTTGTCGGTATTACGCCAATCAATCGCGAGCAGTAAAAAGGCCAATTCGAACAGTTCTGGCTGCCAAACCAGCGGTTTTAGTGCAATCAAGACAGCGAGCATCGGGAATAGCATGAGCAGCCAAGCTAGAGTGCCAGAGATAATGCTTTGCGAGTAATTGGAATTAACGTTGACCTTGTCCGCTAACTGTTCAGCAAACTTATGCCACAAGATGGCGGGATGTGCCTCACGTGGGAAGGGTAGGATTAGATGAAATAACAATGCGCCCCACAATACGAGGAGCGCGCCATTTGAGTAAAATTGATTGAAAATATCTTCCATGATATCGCTTCAGCTTACTTCAGCAGGTCAACCATTTTTACCACCATCTCTGATGAACTCTTAGCAGCTAGCGGTAGGAACTCATCAAAGCTCATGCCTGCTTCTTTATCGGCTACGTCAGAGATAGCACGTACGACAACGAATGGGACCTTGAATTGGTGACAGGTTTGAGCGATAGCTGAAGCT
The DNA here is from genome assembly GCF_000772105.1 of Vibrio tubiashii ATCC 19109. Taxonomy (NCBI): domain Bacteria; kingdom Pseudomonadati; phylum Pseudomonadota; class Gammaproteobacteria; order Vibrionales; family Vibrionaceae; genus Vibrio; species Vibrio tubiashii. The sequence continues at coordinate 2,726,550 of NZ_CP009354.1, read as the reverse complement.
TCCATTTCAACGGCGATAACTGATGGGAAGTGCTTACGAATGAAGGCTTGACGCTCTGCGCTTGCTACAAATGCATCACCAGTACAGATTAGTCCACGTACCGCGTGTTTGTCTTCCATTTGCGCCAGTGCTTTTTCAGCCACATCCATCAGTTTTTCATCTGCCATGAAAGCCGCTGGTTGCTGTGCCATTTGCCCCATTTCATAACCAAATGCTGTTACGTCTGCATCGTGGTGACGAACTTCAGTTGAAATAACAACGTCGCCAAGGTTTAGGCTAGAGTCAAAGCCACCTGCAGAACCTGTGTTAATCACGACATCAGGCTTGTATTCGTCAAGAAGAATCGTCGTGCCTACCGCAGCAGCAACTTTACCGATACCTGATTGAAGCAGTACCACGTCTACACCATTAAGCTGACCCGCGTAGAAAGTACAACCTGCTTTAGAGACTTCTTGGCAGTTTTCAATAGCTTGCTTAAGAATAGAGACTTCTTGCTCCATTGCACCGATGATGCCGATTTTCATAAGGAATCCTGTTAATTCAAATAGGTAGGTTTGGATAAGCTAAGTGTAACAGAAAAGGGAAGGATGGGAACGGGCTGCGCCCTACGGAATTGGGAACGGACTTTGTCCTATGGAACACTTCGTTTCGGGAAAACGGGATCGGGCTTCGCCCTACGAGAGGTGACTGTTGAGACTAAGTTGATAGAGCCGATGGTTTGGAAGGTGTTGACAGAACTTGTCTTCTAGAAGACACAATCATCCAGTTTTCCAGTTTTCCAGTTTTCCAGTTTTCCAGTTTTCCAGTTTTCCAGTTTTCCAGTTTTCCAGTTTTCCAGTTTTCCAGTTTTCCAGTTTTCCAGTTTTCCAGTTTTCCAGTTTTCCAGTTTTCCAGTTTTCCAGTTTTCCAGTTTTCCAGTTTTCCAGTTTTCCAGTTTTCCAGTTTTCCAGCTTCCCGTAGGACGAAGTCCGTTCCCGCATCCGCCTCCCACGCGAAGCGCGCAAATACCTATTGCTTAACCTGTGTACATCCCCTATAATTCGCGCTTCTCGTGTCGGCTGAATCAGAGATTGGCTGGCACAAATATCAACCTACTCTTATTTAGGAGAGAATTATGTCTCTGAATGCAGAAACTAAAGCAGCAATCGTTGCAGAATACGCGCGCTCTGAAGGCGACACTGGTTCACCAGAAGTACAAGTAGCTCTACTGACTGCTTCTATTAACCACCTACAAGGTCACTTCAAAGCTCACAAAGGCGATCACCACAGCCGTCGTGGTCTTCTACGCATGGTTTCTAGCCGTCGTAAGCTTCTTGACTACCTGAAAGGCAAAAACCTTTCTCGTTACCAAGACCTAATCAAGCGTCTAGGCCTACGTCGCTAATCAGCGGCTGCATAGAACAGTTTGTCGAAAAAGGGGCTTTTAGCCCCTTTTTTGTTGCCCGTTAGTTATTTTGGTTGCTATAGCTTAGCCAAACCGAATTAATCCCGCTATACTACGGCGGCCGATATCTATCGGCATTTTCTATTTGCTCATTGCATTACAATTATATCGTATGCAGTTATAGAATTTAGTTTCTAGCTTCTCGTTTGATTCCGGTCGTAAGTGGTCGATTGGGAGCTACAAACTAAACTCTAGACTGTTTAAGCATCATGTAATGCCTTGGGCTAACACAATTGCTCTTATTAAACAGAGCTATCCCAAAAGGAATAACAATGTTCGAAAAACCAGTTGTTAAAACGTTCCAGTACGGTAACCACACAGTTACTCTAGAAACTGGCGTTATTGCACGTCAAGCTACGGCAGCAGTTATGGTTACTATGGACGATACGTCAGTATTCGTTTCTGTAGTGGGTAAAAAAGAAGCGGTAGAAGGTCAAGACTTCTTCCCTCTAACGGTTAACTACCAAGAGCGTACTTACGCAGCAGGTAAAATCCCTGGTGGTTTCTTCAAGCGTGAAGGTCGTCCTTCTGAAGGCGAAACGCTAACGGCTCGTCTAATCGACCGTCCGATTCGTCCACTATTCCCAGATGCATTCAAAAACGAAGTTCAGGTTATCGCGACAGTAATGTCTGTAAACCCAGACGTTCAACCAGACATGGTAACAATGATCGGTACTTCTGCGGCTCTTGCTATCTCTGGTATCCCGTTCAACGGTCCTATCGGTGCAGCACGCGTTGGTCACATCGACGGTCAACTAGTTCTGAACCCAAGCAACACTGAGCTAGAAACATCTAAGCTAGACCTAGTTGTTGCTGGTACTGAAGGCGCTGTTCTTATGGTTGAGTCTGAAGCAGACAACCTAACTGAAGAAGAGATGCTTTCTGCGGTTGTATTTGGTCACGATCAACAGCAAGTAGTAATCAAAGCGATCAACGAGTTCGCAGCTGAAGTTGCCACTCCTGCATGGGATTGGGTTGCTCCAGAAGAGAACACGACGCTTGTAAACAAGATTGCTGAGCTAGCAGAAGCGAAGCTTGTAGAAGCTTACCAAATCACTGAGAAGATGGCTCGTTACGACCGTATTCACGCGATTGCTGCTGAAGTAAACGAAGTGCTACTTGCTGAAGATCCAGAAGCAAACACAAAAGAAATCCACACTATCTTCCACGATCTAGAGAAGACAGTGGTTCGTCGTAGCATCATCGCGGGTAACCCACGTATCGATGGTCGTGAAAAAGACATGGTTCGTGCGCTAGACGTACGTACTGGCGTTCTTCCGCGTACGCACGGCAGCTCATTATTCACTCGTGGTGAAACTCAGGCAATCGTAACAGCGACTCTAGGTACGCAACGCGATGCTCAAATCATTGATGAGCTAACAGGTGAGCGTAAAGATCACTTCCTACTACACTACAACTTCCCTCCATACTGTGTTGGTGAAACAGGTTTTGTTGGTTCTCCTAAGCGTCGTGAAATCGGCCACGGTAAACTAGCTAAGCGTGGTATTGCTGCAGTAATGCCTTCTGTTGATGAGTTCCCATACACAGTACGTGTTGTATCGGAAATCACAGAATCTAACGGTTCTTCTTCAATGGCTTCTGTATGTGGTACTTCTCTAGCACTTATGGACGCTGGCGTGCCAATCAAGTCTTCTGTTGCGGGTATCGCAATGGGTCTTGTTAAAGAAGGCGACGATTTCGTTGTTCTTTCTGACATCCTTGGTGACGAAGACCACCTAGGCGACATGGACTTTAAAGTAGCAGGTACTAACACTGGTATCACTGCACTTCAGATGGATATCAAGATCGAAGGTATCACTAAAGAGATCATGCAGATTGCTCTTAACCAAGCGCAAGGTGCACGTAAGCACATCCTATCTGTGATGGATGAAGCAATCTCTGGTGCTCGTGAAGATATTTCTGAGTTCGCTCCGCGTATTCACACAATGAAGATCAGCGCTGAGAAGATCAAAGACGTTATCGGTAAAGGTGGTGCAGTTATCCGTGCTCTAACTGAAGAGACAGGTACAACTATCGAAATCGAAGACGACGGTACAATCAAGATTGCTGCAACTGAAGGTACAGCTGCGAAAGAAGCAATCCGTCGTATCGAAGAGATCACTGCAGAAGTTGAAGTAGGCCGCATCTACACAGGTAAAGTAGCGCGTCTAGCAGACTTCGGTGCATTCGTAACTATCCTGCCAGGTAAAGATGGTCTAGTACACATCTCGCAAATCGCTGACAAGCGTGTAGAGAAAGTGTCTGACTACCTAGCTGAAGGTCAAGAAGTTCAAGTGAAAGTTCTTGAGATTGACCGTCAAGGCCGTGTACGTCTAAGCATGAAAGAAGCAGTTGAAAAGACTGAAGAAGCAGCTTCAGAAGAGAAGCCAGCAACTGACGCATAATGCGAATTAAGTGAATAGGCAGGTTCTGTGAATTAGCCTATTTTGCTAAAAGCATGTTATAAAGGGAGCATTAGGCTCCCTTTTTTTATGCGGAAGACGCTAGCTAGCAGCCTAGCAACAGGAGTATTTATTTGTGAAATGGTTTCAAACCGCAACGCTTAGCCTTGCCTTGTTAGTGACAGCAGGCTGTGCATCAACATCGAACCAACAAGCTGAGTGGGTGCTGCCGCCTATGGTAGAAGCGCTTCAGCCTAGCTTGCAGCAAGAGGTTCAGATCGCACGTTTAAGCCAACTACTTGGCAGAACAGATCTACCTAATGAAACACGCGCTAAAATACTCTATGAACGCGGCAACTACTATGACAGTGTAGGTTTACGCAATCTAGCGAGATTAGACTACGAACAGTCTCTTGCTATTTATCCAGCGCAAGCGGATCTGTTCAACTTACTGGGTGTCTACTTTACTGAAAAGCGTAATTTCGATGCAGCTTACGATGCCTTTGATTCGGCTTTAGAGTTGGCGCCAGATAATAGCTATGCGGCACGTAACAGAGCCATTGCGCTCTATTATGGTGGTCGTTTTGATCTCGCTTTAGAAGAGATGCAGCAGCATTATAATCAAGAACCGAGTGATCCATTCAGCGCGCTGTGGCTCTACATAATTAAGTCAGAGATTTCACCGGAAATCGCTAGGCAAGAGCTTGAGCAGAGCTACCAAAATCGCAATGACAAGTGGGGTTGGATTATGGTCGCGATTACTTTGGGTGAGATTTCTGAAAAGCAAGCATTCAAAGCAATTGTCGAAAGCACACGCGATAAAGTTGTGCTTGCCCAACACCTGACGGAAGCATACTTCTATCTAGGTAAGCGCTACCAAGAAAGCGACTCAGAGCAAGATATCGCCAAAGCGATTTCGTTCTACCGTCTTGCTATCTCGTTCAACGTTTTTGAGTATGTCGAGCACAGATACGCAATACTAGAATTGACCAATATCTATGAAGACCTGCAAGCGCAAGTGATTGCTAGAGCGAAAGCGCAGCAAGCGGCAAATCCAACTCAATAGAACTATTGAACCTACGTAAAGAAAAGCGCTGATTCAGCGCTTTTTTATTGCTTGTTAATTAAACTGTCGTTAATATTGTTAGCTTGGCTAACTAAGTGAGCTTTCCTATGAATCTAGAAACTAGCCTGATTGAGCTTGAACGATTTTGTTCTAAAGCTTGGCGTATTTATGGAAAAGAAGATCCTTTGTCGCTGTTGAGCTTTAATGAGTTCGACTATTTGCGTGTCGTTCAAGCCTTTCCTGAAGGGATACGTATTACAGATTTAGCTGATGAAATGAAAGTGACCAAACCTTCTGCTTCAAACATGGTTGTACGACTAGAAAAGAAAGGATTGGTAAAACGCATCTCATGTATTGAAGATGCGCGTTCAAAGAAAGTCGTCTTAACCGAGAATGCGATACAAGATATGTCTCTTGAGCAGGTTGTCTATAAAGAGGTCGCTGAGGTGATGAACTCTAAGCTTTCTGAGCAAGAAGCTGAGCAACTCGTTAGCTTATTGAAAAAGTCGTTATCGACTTAAAATTTTAACTATTTAGTTAGCCTTGCTAACTAGAGCAGAGAAACATGCAAACATCCATTTATAAACAGTTTTGGAAATACACCATCCCAACCGTCGCAGCAATGCTAGTCAATGGTTTGTATCAGGTGGTGGATGGAATCTTTATTGGTCGCTATGTCGCTGCAGATGGCCTCGCAGGTATTAACGTAGCTTGGCCTGTTATTGGTTCAATTCTTGGTATTGGTATGTTGTTGGGCGTTGGAACAGGCGCTTTGGTATCCATCCGCCAAGGCGAAGGAGACACTCAAGGCGCGAAAAAGATACTAGCAACAGGTTTGCTTCTATTACTTGTTTTGGCACCTCTTGTTTCAGGCATCTTGTATTTCTGTTCAGAGTATTTCTTGCGCTGGCAGGGTGCTGATGGAAAAGTTTATGAACTAGGACTGCAATACCTACACGTGTTAATCGGCGCTTGTATCTTTACCTTAGGTTCCATCGCGATGCCATTTTTACTGCGTAATGATGATAACCCGAACTTAGCGACGATTTTGATGGTAATCGGCGCTGTGATTAACATTGCGCTAGATTACTTAATGATTGCAGTGTGGGACTGGGAGCTTACAGGAGCTGCGTTGGCGACCGCTATTGCTCAGGCCGTGGTGACATTACTTGGCCTTGCGTACTTCTTCTCATCTAGAGCCAACTTAAGGCTTAAGTTGAGTGATGTTCGTTTGAGCTTACCTGTCATTCCACAAATATTTGCCATAGGCACGTCAAGCTTCTTTATGTATGCCTATGGTGCAGTGATGGTCGCGCTACACAATAATTTATTCGCCCAGTATGGCGATGTGATGATGATTGGAGCCTATGCGATTCTTGGCTATATAGTGACTGTTTATTACCTTACTGTAGAAGGTGTCGCAAACGGTATGCAGCCATTGGTCAGCTATAACCATGGTGCGCGAAACAAAGAGAACATCCGAGCATTACTTAAAATTGCTATGACAACGGCTATCTTGATTGGTGTTGCCTTTGTATTGGTGATTAACTTGTTCCCAAGAGAGTTTGTCTCGGTGTTTAACTCAACCGATGAAAAGTTAATAGAGAACACAATACTAGGCTTTAGATTGCATCTATTCGCGCTTTTCTTAGATGGTTTCCTAGTGGTTGCGGGTGCTTATTACCAGGCAATTAATAAAGGCACTAAGGCGATGTTGGTGAATATTGGCAATATCTTAGTTCAATTACCTTTCTTGTACATCATGCCGAAGTTGCTTGGTGTTTCTGGAGTTTGGATTGCTTTCCCGCTTTCCAATATTGCACTGAGTGCCGTCGTTATAGTAATTCTGATGAAAGACCTGCGTCGTTATCGGACTCACCAAGCGGAACAAGCGATTGCTTAATAGAAAAGGGCTCAGTTGAGCCCTTTGTTGTATTTGTGACAATCGAGAACTAGAGAGTTTTCACTTCTAAACCGGCGAGTTGGTGCCAGTAGCCATTACACTGTCTGCTTTCGATTTGGCTAGGGTTGGCTCCTTGTTCATTCGCTCGGAATTTATCTACTTGCGAGAAGGTATCAAGACCAAGTGGACTTAAGCGAACCACGTCGACCAATCCTTGCATACTTGGTAAATCATTGATGAGGTTGTAACAGTAGCCTGACTGAGTCTGAATACCGTTGAGATTAAACACCTCTTGTCCTTCTTGGCTGCTTACCTGAATGCCCGTTGGGTATTTGATACAGCAAGTCTCGCAATCATCCTTGGCTTTATTTTCAGCTCGGGCAGTGAAGCAGCGCGCAGAGTAGGCAAGGGGGAGATAACCGTGGCTGAATACCTCAACTTCAAATTTGCCTTTAATACCGATCTCATCACATTGGTTAAGCACATTACCTAGCCACTCACGAGATAGCTCTACCGGCATACACCAACGAGTCATGCCTTGTTTTAAGAACAAGTTTAAGGTGTGCGCATTGTAGGTATTAACAGCAGGGCCGACAACGAAAGGTACTTTACGCTCAGAGGCAAGTTGAATCGCAGAGACATCGTTGGCTTCAATGGCGAAATCACCATTGTCGATGTACTTCTTCATCACGTTGACTTCGCTTGGGGCTTCGAGCAATGCCATTGTCGACAACACGACTTGCTTACCAGTCTTGCTGAGTTCCTTTGCAATCTCAAACCAGTGCGCTGGTTTCATCTCGCGGCGCTTTGAACAGACACTCTCACCTAGATAGATAATATCTGCCGAGCTGGTTTTCGCTTGCTCATAAAACGCTTCGACATCTTGCTTTGGCCAGAGGTAGAGTAGTGGGCCGAGTGCATATTTCATGTTGTTTTCCATTGTTATCTCTACAAGTAAAGCTCTACTGCCATTTACGGTGGTATGCGCCAAGTGTGGTTTGCGTACCTTCTGATACATTAGCGAGTGTTGCATTCCAGCTTGGCTCTACTTGATAGCCTTCTGGGTTCGCCAAGTAACGATCGATTGCGGCTCGCCAAGTTCGGGTCACTTGCTCAACGTAAGCTGGGCTGCGTTGGCGACCTTCAATCTTGACGGAAGCAACATTAGCGGCAAAGAGCTCGGGCAGCATAGATAGCGTATTCAAGCTGGTCGGCTCTTCCAGTGTATGATAAGCCTTAGTTTGCTCATCCAAGTCCGCAGTGAATCGCCCTTTACATAAAGTAGGGTAGCCCGCATTTTCACCGTCACTGTAGCGATCAATCAAGATGTCATTAAGGCGAGATTCGAGGCCGTTTTCCGTTTCTTGCCAGCGAACGTATTTAGCAGGAGAGCAAGCACCCACGGTATTAGGGGACTCACCTGTCATGTACGACGACAGATAACAGCGGCCTTCAGACATAATGCACAGGCTGCCAAAAGCGAATACTTCTAGCTCGACGTCACTGGTGATGTTGCGTGATAGCTGTTTTACCTGATGAATGGAAAGGACGCGTGGCAGGACAACACGCTTTACATTGAAATTCTGTTTGTAGAAATCAATGGCAGCGACATTGGTTGCCGAGGCTTGCACTGATAAATGAAGTTCAAGCTGTGGGTATTTTCGCGCGGCATATTCGAGTACGGCAATGTCTGCCACGATCAGAGCATCAACACCACTTTGCGCCGCTCGGTCGACTGCTTCTGTCCAGCGTTCGAATCCATCTGGATGAGCAAAGGTGTTTAAGGCAACGTGTATTTTCTTGTTGTTGTCGTGAACGTATTGAACGGCTTTTTCGAGTTTCTTACCCGTAAAGTTCAAACCAGCGAAGTGGCGGGCATTGGTGTCATCTTTAAATCCGATGTACACCGCATCAGCACCACAATCAATCGCCGTTTTTAAGGCAGGTAAGTTACCTGCTGGGCATAGGAGTTCCATTGCTCGCACCATGACTGTCTGTTCTAAATTTGCTGAGCATTTTATGAAGAAATATGAACGGCAAATTTGATGTACAGCAGGTTTGCGTGACTTTCTGGCCTAATTACTCAAATAGGGTTAGTTTTTGTGGCGGCGATTTTGTGCAAATAACTCTTCAACCTCTTGTCTAGGCTGAGGACGGTAGAAATGGAAACCCTGAATAGAGTGACAGTTGAGGTTAGACAGCAGGGTGGCTTGCTGCTGAGTTTCGACACCCTCAGCGACCACAGTGAGGTCAAGTGACTTACCAAGGTTGATAATGTTTTCGATAACAGTGATTTGTTTAGGAAGCGTATCAATATCAGAGATAAACGCGCGGTCGATTTTTAGCTCATCAATAGGGAAGCGAGCTAAGTAGGAAAGCGAGGAGTAGCCTGTACCGAAGTCATCAATTGACAACGCAAAGCCGAGCTTCTTAATTGCGTTTAGCATTTGTACGGTATGTTCGCTGTCACTCATGACCGCACTTTCTGTCAGTTCGAAAGTGATGCAACTTGGGTCAAGTTCAGTGGTACGTAGCAGTTTTTCCATGTAGTCGATAAGCTTTGGGTTACCGAACTGTTCTGGAGATAAGTTGATAGCCACGCGCCCAGGTAATATACCTTGTAGCTTCCAGCGCTTAACCGTGCTAAATACATCACGCATTACTACGCGACCTAAGTGCTCGATCAATCCTGCTCGTTCAGCTACTGGAATGAAAGCACCAGGGCTGATATAGCCTTCGACTGGGTGTTTCCAACGGATCAGGGCTTCAGCGCCATTGATGCTAAAATCACGAGCATTAACTTTCGGCTGATACCAAACCTCTAGGCCATTTTGCTGCAATGCTTTTTGCAGCTCGATTTCCAGCCACAGACGCATGCGAGCCTCTTTGTTCATCTGATCATTGAATTTAATCAGACGGTTACGACCGCGATCTTTCGCTTCATACATGGCCGTGTCGGCATTCTGCAGCAAAATGCGTGCGTCATTGCCATCTCCCGGATAAGCCACACTACCAATTGAACACGCTAAGCGTTTGCTAAAGTGGTGTAGATCAAAGGGCTGATTAATCAGAGAGATAATTCGCTCAGACAGCATTTCTGCCATGCGATTGTTTTCAGGCTCAGGCAAGATAATGCCGAATTCATCGCCACCTAAATGTCCTAACACGGCTTGTTGTGGTAGCAAACGTTTCAAGCGCGAAGAGACTTCTTTAATCACTTTGTCGCCAATATGGTGACCTAATGAGTCATTGATATTTTTGAAGTTATCAATGTCGAGGTAGAGCATGATTAAAGGGGTTTCGTTGTGGATCAGTTGTTCCAAACGCTTGGTAAAGCCAAAACGATTGTACAACCCTGTTAGCGAGTCAAGGTGGATATCTTCCTGTTTATTGGTTGCAAGCGTTGTAGGTGCTGCTTCCGCATCATGAATCAATATCAACTGTGAATCGCTACCCAGAATCATGGCAGCATCTGCCTGAAGTTGAACCTTACGCTCAAAACCACAGCGAGGACTCGTTAAACAAGTCAGTGGCGTTTCTCCAAGCATACTGGCTAACGATTCAGAAAAGACAGTCTTGGTTTTCTCATCAACAAATAAGCGCGATAGGCTTTCACCTAACACATCTTGAATCGAATCAAAGCCTAGTAATCGCAAAGCGGATGGGTTGGCTGACAGAATACAATCATCTTCAACAAGGAAGATGCCTTCTGGCAATAAGCTAGTCAATGTTGAAAATTTGCCTTCCGATTCCTCCAGAGAGCGAATCAGAATTTGTTTTTCAGAGGTATCAAGAGCGTGGAAAATGACATGCTCAATCTTGCCTTCGTTTTCGATAGGCGAGATGTTGAAATGGAGGCTCGTCTCTAGGTCGAGATCGCCCATGGTCATTTCAGCTTCGATGGATTCGCCTTTAAAGGCTCTATCGTAGTAGGGCTTGAGGTGGTCATAGAACTGCTGTCCCATGATCTGGTTGTCGCACATACCAACAAGTTCAGTCGGAGTTAGCCCTGCGATATCGCAATAGCGGCCATTAACCATTGCATAGTTATGCTGGTTATCCAAAATGGCGAAAAAAAACGGACTATTGGCCGTGATTTTTGTAAACCAGTGCTGTAATTGTTGCGATAGCATCAAGTTTTTTCCGACTCTCCAAAGAGCAACTATCCACGAAGTAGTGAATTTGAGTGATGTATTAACTATAACTGTCCTTGCCCAGACTTTAAAGAGTTAAGGCTTAGCGTAGATTCTTTGATAAATAACAGGAATCTCCAGTTAAACATCCTTTATGATGAGTAATTCTAGCTAACAAAGTAACGGATATCTCGCGTGATTAACAAGATTCGCACTCAACTAGTTCAAAATGCCGCATCAATTTTGCGATCTCCAGTCCACTTCTTACCTCAAACTGTTCAAAAAAAAGCCTTGCTTGAAGGGCTTAAAACTGTTTTTAAAGAAGCACTTGAGGAAGGCGATTTTGATTTTCTTGAAGATAAGTGGTTAAAAGTTGAGGTAAAAGATCTGCAACTAAGTTGGCTGATAAGTTATGAGGATGACCAAATTGTTGTCGCGGATAAGCCAGTTAAAGAAGATGTCTTGTTTAGCGGTAACCTCAATGACCTGGTATTGATTGCCGGACGCAAAGAAGATCCAGATACACTATTTTTTCAACGTCGCTTGACGATTGAAGGAGATACCGAGCTAGGCCTAGAAGTGAAGAACTTGATGGACAGTGTTGAGCTGGAGTCTTTACCTAAACCTCTACAAACCTTGTTAAATCAACTAGCCGATTTTGTGCAAAAAGGATTACAATCGCCTGCAACACATAATGAGGTTGTAAATGCTTATTCGAACTGAAGCGCCGGCAGACATACTTGCCATTGATCGATTACTGAAATCAACGTTTGAAACCGAAGCGGAAGCTGACTTGGTCATGAAGCTAAGAGAAAACGGTCGTCGTACCTTATCTCTGGTTGCTTGTAATGACGAAGGAGAGGTGGTTGGTTACGTTCTGTTTAGTCCAGTGACATTAGACGGTAATGACTATAATTGGCAGGGGCTTGCACCGCTAGCTGTCGATGAAAAGTATCGCAGACAAGGTCTGGCGGCTGACATGGTTAAGGAAGGGCTAGCTTCATTACGTGAGTTCGGCTACCCAGCTTGTGTTGTGCTAGGTGATCCTGCGTATTATGGCCGTTTTGGATTTGTGGATAGCGCAAATCAGCAAATGCATTGCCAATGGGAAGTCCCTCAAGGGGCATTCCAAGTCCTAGCGCTAGAAGAGAGCGAGTTTGACGGACGCTCTGGTTTGATAGAGTACAGCCCTGAATTTTCAGAGCTTTAATTTCAAATTCACCAATATAGAGTGCTTAATGTGTGGTTTTGTCCTTTTTTTGACCGCTTAGCTCTCAAGGTGTACTTTTTTGAAAAAATCTACTTGTCAGCGTAATCGGCTTTCGCTAGTATTGCTCGGCCTTCGGTAAGGAGGTCGCTAGCCTTGTTCAAAAACATCAATAAAAAGTTTTCGAGCGGCGCTGGCTCAACAATTTGGAACATAGGTGGAAATTATGTTTACAGTTCTACTTGTGATTTACCTGTTGGCAGCGGTTGGTGTAATCGGCCTAGTGCTGATTCAACAAGGTAAAGGCGCAGATATGGGAGCCTCATTCGGTGCAGGCGCATCAAACACAGTGTTTGGCGCAGGCGGCTCAGGTAACTTCCTAACTCGAATGACTGCAATTTTTGCAACAGTATTTTTCATCGTCAGCTTAGTGCTAGGCAACATGTCTACACACAAAACTGAATCTCAATGGGTTGACCCTTCACAAGGTCAAGTGATTCAGCAAGCGGATGATGCGAGTGAAATTCCAGCCCCTCAAGGCGACGAAATTCCTCAATAAGCTATTTTCTAGCTGATAAATAGAATTAGCTGCCGAGATGGTGAAATTGGTAGACACGCTAGCATGAGGTGCTAGTGCCTTAGGTGTGAGGGTTCGAGTCCCTCTCTCGGCACCATTGATTTACAAACTTGTAAAACACCTTGGAGAGCGTATAATGCTCGACAAGTCGGACGCGGGGTGGAGCAGCTTGGTAGCTCGTCGGGCTCATAACCCGAAGGTCGTCGGTTCAAATCCGGCCCCCGCAACCAAATCCCTTCTCTTCTATAGAGAGTGGATGTGGCAAGTTTGCGCAATAGCGATATTGCGAGTTAAGTGGCATCGATATCACTTAACGTATCAGGGTCCAGCAACAAAAAACCCCGACTTTTCGGGGTTTTTTGTTATCTAAATTTTCTCATTGAGAATTTAGAGCTTTGCTTGGAATTTAAATTGGGCTCTGAGCCCTTTTTTTGTTTCTGGAGTGGTTTAAATGACTGGTTTAGAAAGACAACTTACTGAAATGCTTGAAGCTCCTGTAGCGGCATCAGGTTATGAGTTAGTTGGATTAGAATTTGTTCGCGCAGGTGAACACTCAACATTACGTATCTTCATCGATCACGAGAATGGTATTAATGTTGAAGATTGTGCTGAAGTTAGCCGCCAGGTTAGCGCGGTAATGGACGTTGAAGATCCAATCACAGTGGCTTACAACCTTGAAGTGTCTTCACCAGGTTTAGAAAGACCACTATTCAAAGCTGCACACTATGAACAGTTTATTGGTCACGAGGTAAGCATCGTTTTGAAGATGGCTGTAGGCAACCGTCGTAAGTGGAAAGGTGTAATCCACTCAGTAGATGGTGAAACTATCTCAGTTACTGTTGAAGGTAACGAAGAAGAGTTTGCCCTAAGCAACATTTCAAAAGCTAACCTGATCCCTAAATTTTAATTAAAGTCTTAGAGGCTATTTAAAATGAGTAAAGAAATTTTAGCGGTAGTAGAAGCGGTATCGAACGAGAAAGCGGTACCTCGTGAGCGTATCTTTGAAGCCCTAGAAATTGCTCTAGCTACTTCTACCAAGAAGAAGCACGAAATGGAAATTGATGTTCGTGTTGAAATTGACCGTAAAACTGGCGAGTTTGAAACATTCCGCCGTTGGTTGATTGTTGAAGAAGTTGAGAGCCCAACCAAAGAAATCTCTCTAGAAGCAGCGAAATTCGAAAACGAAGAGCTGGACCTAGGTGATTACGTTGAAGACGACATCGAATCAGTAACGTTTGACCGTATTACGACTCAAACGGCTAAGCAAGTTATCGTACAGAAAGTACGTGAAGCTGAGCGCGCGCAAATCGTAGAACAGTTCATCGACAACGAAGGTGAGCTAGTGACTGGCGTGGTTAAGAAAGTTAACCGTGAAACAGTGGTACTAGACCTAGGTAACAATGCAGAAGCGGTCATCCTACGTGACGACCAACTACCTCGTGAAAACTTCCGTCCAGGCGACCGTGTTCGTGGCCTACTTTACAAAGTGGCGCCAGAAGCACGTGGCTTCCAGCTATTCGTAACTCGCTCTAAGCCTGAAATGCTAGCAGAGCTATTCCGTGTAGAAGTACCTGAAATCGCTGAAGAGATCATCGAACTTAAAGGTGCAGCTCGCGATCCTGGTTCTCGCGCGAAAATTGCGGTTAAAACTAACGACAAGCGTATCGACCCAGTTGGTGCGTGTGTTGGTATGCGTGGTGCACGTGTACAAGCTGTTTCTGGCGAGCTTGGTGGTGAGCGTATCGATATCGTTCTTTGGGACGATAACCCAGCGCAATTTGTTATCAACGCAATGGCACCTGCTGATGTTGCTTCTATCATCGTTGATGAAGACGCAAACGCAATGGACATCGCTGTTGAAGCAGACAACCTAGCACAAGCTATCGGCCGTAACGGTCAAAACGTACGTCTTGCATCTCAACTAACTGGTTGGGAACTAAACGTAATGACAGTTGAAGATCTTCACAAGAAACACGCTGAAGAATCTCAAGCTGCAATCGAAAGCTTCATGAAGCACCTAGACATCGAAGAAGACTTTGCTCAACTGCTTGTTGAAGAAGGTTTCTCTACTCTAGAAGAAGTGGCTTACGTACCTGTAAACGAGCTTCTTGAAGTTGACGGTCTAGATGAAGATCTAGTCGAAGAACTACGCAGTCGTGCTAAGAATGCACTAACGACTCTTGCTCTTGCACAAGAAGAATCTTTCGAAGGTGTTGAGCCTGCTGAAGACCTACTTGGTCTAGAAGGTCTAGAGCGCGAGATGGCATTTAAACTGGCAGCTAAAGGTGTTGCAACACTAGAAGACCTTGCTGATCAGGGTATCGATGATATCGAAGGTATTGAAGGTCTAACCGAAGAACGTGCGGGTGAGCTAATTATGGCAGCTCGTAACATTTGTTGGTTCGGCGACGACGAATAATTTTCAGCAAGGAGAAAGCGGATGACACAAATTACTGTTAAGGCACTGAGTGAAGAAATTGGTACACCAGTGGACCGCTTGGTTGAACAACTTGCTGACGCTGGTATGAAGAAAGCGAGTAGTGATCAAGTTACTGATGAAGAAAAGCAGAAACTTTTGACTCACCTTAAGAAAGAGCACGGCGACACTTCAGGTGACGCGGAGCCAACTCGCTTAACGCTACAGCGTAAAACTCGCAGCACACTAAGCGTTAACGCTGGTGGTGGCAAGAGTAAGGATGTTCAAGTAGAAGTGCGTAAGAAGCGCACTTATGTGAAGCGCAGCATTATCGAAGACGACGCGAAACGCGAGGCTGAGGAAGCAGCAAAGCGTGAAGCTGAAGAGCTTGCGAAGCGTGAGGCTGAAGAGCAAGCGAAACGTGAAGCTGCAGAGAAAGCAAAACGCGAGGCCGAAGAGAAAGCGAAGCAAGAAGCGGATGCAAAACGCGACGCTGAAGATAAGGCTAAACGCGCCCAAGCTGATAAGGCTAAGAAAGACATGAATGCAAAAAATGCGGAAGCTAATACGCAAGCGAAGAAAGAAGCTGACGAGCTGAAGCGTCGTCAGGAAGAAGAAGCCCAACGTAAAGCGGAACAAGAAGCAGCTAAGCTTGTTGAAGAAGCTCGTAAACTTGCTGAAGAAAATGAAGCTCGTTGGACTGAAGAAGAGAAGAAGAAGAAAGAGCTTGAAAACTCTGACTACCATGTAACTACTTCTACTTACGCTCGTGAAGCTGAAGATGCGGCTGACCGTAAAGAAGAAGGTGGCCGTCGTAAGAAGAAGAAAAAAGCTTCTAACAACGATGACCAAAATCGTGGTGGCCGTAACCAGCGTGGCGGCAGAAACCGCAACAAAGGTAAGCTAGCTAAACCAACTTCAATGCAGCAAGGTTTCGATAAGACAGCAACAGTTGCTAAAGCTGATGTTGTAATCGGCGAAACTATCGTGGTTTCTGAACTGGCAAGCAAAATGTCAGTGAAAGGCACGGAAGTTATCAAAGTAATGATGAAGATGGGCGCAATGGCGACTATCAACCAGGTTATCGACCAAGAAACAGCACAGCTTGTTGCTGAAGAGATGGGTCACAAGGTAATCCTGCGTAAAGAGAACGAGCTAGAAGAAGCGGTACTATCAGATCGTGATAACAACGCTGAAGCAGTTCCTCGTGCTCCTGTTGTTACTATCATGGGTCACGTTGACCACGGTAAAACGTCTACGCTTGACTACATCCGTAAAGCACACGTTGCATCGGGTGAAGCCGGTGGTATTACACAGCACATTGGTGCTTACCACGTTGAAACTGACAACGGCATGATCACTTTCCTTGATACTCCTGGACACGCGGCGTTTACAGCAATGCGTGCTCGTGGTGCTCAAGCGACAGATATCGTTGTTCTAGTAGTAGCAGCAGATGATGGCGTAATGCCACAAACAATCGAAGCGATCCAACACGCGAAAGCAGCTGGCGTTCCTCTGATTGTTGCTGTGAACAAGATCGATAAAGAAGACGCGAACCCAGATAACGTTAAGAATGAGCTAGCTCAGTACGACGTTATTCCTGAGGAGTGGGGCGGTGAGAACATGTTCGTTCACATCTCTGCAAAACAGGGTACAAACATCGAAGGCCTGCTAGAAACTATCCTTCTACAATCTGAAGTTCTTGAACTTACAGCGGTTGAAGAAGGCATGGCGTCTGGTGTGGTTGTTGAATCTCGCCTAGATAAAGGCCGCGGTCCAGTTGCTACTGTACTTGTTCAATCTGGTACGCTAAACAAAGGCGATATCGTTCTTTGTGGTCAAGAGTACGGCCGTGTTCGTGCAATGCGCGATGAGAACGGCCAAGAAGTGACTACTGCTGGTCCTTCTATCCCAGTAGAGATCCTAGGTCTTTCTGGTGTACCTGCTTCAGGTGATGAAGCAACAGTAGTACGTGATGAGCGTAAAGCACGTGAAGTAGCGAACTACCGTCAAGGTAAATTCCGTGAAGTGAAACTGGCTCGTCAGCAGAAAGCGAAACTAGAGAACATGTTCTCTAACATGGCTGCTGGTGAAGTTGCTGAACTAAACGTTGTTCTTAAAGCTGACGTACAGGGCTCTGTGGAAGCAATCTCTGACTCGCTACTTAAACTTTCAACTGATGAAGTGAAAGTGAACATCGTAGGTTCTGGTGTTGGTGGTATTACTGAAACTGATGCCGTACTAGCAGCAGCTTCTAACGCTATCATCCTAGGCTTCAACGTACGTGCTGATGCAACTGCTCGTCGTACTGTTGAAAACGAAAACCTAGACCTTCGTTACTACTCAATCATTTACCAATTGATTGATGAAGTGAAACAAGCAATGGGCGGTATGCTTGCTCCAGAATTCAAGCAAGAGATCATTGGTCTTGCTGAAGTTCGTGACGTATTTAAGTCACCGAAACTGGGCGCAATCGCAGGTTGTATGGTTACTGAAGGTATCATCAAGCGTAACAACCCAATCCGTGTACTACGTGATAACGTTGTTATCTACGAAGGTGAACTAGAGTCACTACGTCGCTTTAAAGATGACGTACAAGAAGTTAAGAACGGCTACGAATGTGGTATCGGCGTTAAGAACTACAATGATGTTCGCGTTGGTGACCAAATCGAAGTCTTTGAAATCGTTGAAGTTAAACGTACTCTAGACTAATTGACTAACATTGCTGGCTTACTTATTGATAGATAAGCAGTAATTGGTTGTTGAATACGCCATGGGGGGCTGGAATTTATCCATCCCCCCATTCTTTCTAATAAGAGAAAAGATATGTCAAAAGAATTTAGCCGCACGCAGCGTGTTGCACAGCAGCTGCAAAAAGAACTCGCAATGATCCTTCAACGCGAAGTTCGTGATTCTCGCCTAGGCATGGTGACGATTTCTGATGTGGAAGTGTCACGTGATTTAGCATACGCGAAAGTTTTCGTTACTTTCCTATGTGTTGGTGAGCAAACGCCAGAGTCTTGCCTAGAAGCACTACGTGAGCATGAAGTCCATATCCGTATGATGCTAGGCAAACGCATTCGCCTACGTCTAACACCTGAAGTACGTTTCCACTACGACAATACACTTGTCGAGGGTATGCGTATGTCAAACCTAGTGTCAGAGGTAGTTAACGAAGATAAGCGTAAACAGCATGACGCTGGCCGTGAAGAAGATCAGACAGGTGAAGAGTAATGGCTCGTCGTCGTAAAGGTCGTCCAATTAATGGTGTTGTCCTTTTAGACAAGCCAACAGGCATTTCATCTAATGATGCACTGCAGAAAGTAAAACGCATTTACTTTGCAGAGAAAGCAGGTCATACCGGTGCTCTGGATCCCCTAGCGACAGGTATGCTGCCAATCTGTCTTGGTGAAGCCACCAAGTTTTCTCAGTTCTTGTTGGATTCTGATAAACGCTACCGAGTGATCGCCAAGTTAGGTGAACGCACGGATACTTCGGATTCTGATGGTGAAGTGGTTGAGACTCGCCCGGTAGACGTTTCTCTCGACAAGCTTGAAGCCTGCATTGATAAGTTCCGTGGTGAATCTGATCAAGTGCCTTCGATGTTTTCGGCATTGAAATACCAAGGTAAGCCTTTGTATGAGTATGCACGAAAAGGTATTGAAGTGCCGCGTGAATCACGCAAAATTACGGTTTATGAAATCGTCCTGCATCGCTTTGAAGGTGATGAAGTCGAGATGGAAGTCCATTGTTCTAAAGGCACTTACATCCGCACTATCGTTGATGATCTTGGTGAGATGCTAGGCTGTGGTGCTCATGTTACTATGCTTCGTCGTACTGGGGTTGCTAAATATCCATACGAGAAAATGGTGACTCTAGAGCAACTTAACGAGCTGTTAGAGCAAGCACATCGTGATGAAATCGCACCAAAAGAGCTACTTGATCCGCTGTTGTTACCAATGGATACCGCGGTAGAAGATTTACCAGAAGTAAATCTTAATGCTGAACTGACCAACTTGGTTCAACACGGCATGCCAGTACAAGTGTTTGGTGCACCAGAAGGCACACCGCTGCGTATGACTTCCGGTGAAGAGAAGCTGTTCATTGGTGTTGCTGAAGTGAATGATGATGGCAAGGTGGCACCAAAGCGCCTAGTTGTCTTCCGCGAAGAAGCTGAGTAACAGACTATCGTTACTGAATACATTAAACCGAAGCTCAATGCTTCGGTTTTTTTATGCCAGTGTAGAGTAATGTCCGCGTATACATGGCCGCAATAGCAACAAAGTTCATCTCATCCAGTTGTTACCCTGTTGTAAGGTTTGCCAAGGCGTCGAAATCTCAAGCCTTGGCAAAGGAGCCTGGACACTAGTGTAAGAGGCTACTTAACCAGCTTAGCCTCAGTCAGTGCGGCTCTCAGTGTGTCAGCGCGTTTGCGGTTAACGCCAAAATCAGAGTGACCGGTGCGAGACTCAGAGCGAACAATCAGACTATTCCCTTCTATTCTTAATTCCAAATCATCGACGAAACGCATGATCTTACTGGTAAATTCTACTCGTAAATAATCAGCGCTTTTTTCCGCAGTTTTGGTTCTTGGCTCTTTTAGTACTACAGCTTCGATCTGATCTAAGGTCACGCCGTCATTGAGTTCAAACGGGGCGAGTTTATGCTCTGGTCGAGTGTCTTGTGTTGAAACGCAGTTAGGTTTGTCACCGCAAGGTGAAGCTGTACGATCTTGCATTTCTTGAACTCCTTGGCTACAAGCGGTTAAACCCAATAGGGTGATTGAAAGGAGAGCAGCGTTCTTCATTTTGAATACCTTGTCTTACTCTAATTGAATTCAATTATATGTTTTAAATAAAAAAAGGATCCAATTAATGGATCCTTTTGTGAGTTGAGCTAAGGCTATACCTCAAGGTAATCAAGTATGCCTTCAGCAGCTTTACGTCCTTCATCAATCGCAGTGACAACAAGATCAGACCCTCGAACGGCATCTCCTCCGGCAAAGATTTTCTTGTTGCTCGTCTGGAACATAAACTCTTGATCAGATGGTGCTTTGATACGTCCCCATTGATCGAGTTCTACGCCATATGGTTCAAGCCAACTCATCTGGTGGGGTTGGAAACCAAACGCCATGATAACGGCATCGGCTTCCAATACATGTTCACTGCCTTCTACAGGTTCAGGGCGACGGCGCCCCGCTTCATCTGGTTCACCCAATGCCGTTTTGACCACTTTGACACCGCTGACTTTGCCTGAAGTGTCGATTTCAAGTCCTAGTGGCTGAAGGTTAAACATAAAGTTTACCCCTTCTTCTTTGGCATTTTTTACCTCACGACGAGAGCCCGGCATGTTGGCTTCATCACGGCGGTAAGCACAAATGACGTTATCAGCACCTTGACGAATCGATGTACGTACACAGTCCATTGCGGTATCACCACCACCAAGGACGACCACTTTTTGCCCTGCCATATCAATAAATGGCTGGTCATCTTCCAAGTTCATTACCTTATAGGTATTTGATACTAAGAAAGGTAGAGCATCATACACACCTGGAGCATCCTCGTTGTCTAGACCCGCACGCATATTCTTGTAGGTGCCTACGCCAAGGAAGACCGCATCATACTCATCGACAAGCTCCTGCATTTGGATGTCTTTCCCCACCTCAATGTTGAGCTTGAACTCGACGCCCATTTCGCTAAAGACTCGACGGCGATTTTCCATCACCCCTTTTTCCAACTTAAACGACGGAATACCGAAAGTGAGTAGACCACCGATTTCAGGGTAGCGGTCGAAAACAACTGGCTTGACGCCGTTACGAACTAAGATGTCTGCCGCAGCAAGGCCCGCTGGCCCTGCACCGATAATGGCAACCTTCTTATCTGTCCACTCTACTTTAGACATGTCTGGTTTCCAGCCCATCTCAAACGCTTTATCGGTAATGTACTTTTCAATATTACCAATTGTCACGGCACCAAAGTCGTCGCTTAAGGTACAAGAACCTTCACACAGCCTATCTTGAGGACATACTCGACCGCACACTTCAGGCAAGCTGTTAGTTTGGTGAGAAAGCTCAACGGCTTCTAAGATGCGTCCTTCATTGGCAAGCTTTAGCCATTGAGGGATATAGTTGTGAACAGGACATTTCCATTCACAGTAAGGGTTACCACAATCTAAGCAGCGATCCGCTTGCGCTGTGGCTTGCTGCTTAGTAAAGGGTTCATAAATTTCGACGAACTCAATCTTACGAGTTTTAATTGGCTTTTTTGCAGGATCTACGCGTTGTACGTCGATGAATTGGTATACGTTCTGACTCATGATTCAAACATCCTCCATGAATTATTGGACTTGAACGCGCAGTTCTGCGGCACTGCGGCTTTGATGGCCTAGCAGGGTGTTTAAGTCTGCTGCTTGAGGTTTCACTAAGTAGAACTTTGGAATCCATTCATCAAAGTTCGCTAAGATATTTTCTGCGTGAGCAGATCCTGTCTCTTCTAAGTGTTCTGCAATTAAGCCACGTAAATGTTCCTGATGAATATAGAGTTCAGAAAGGGCAACTGCCTCTACCGATTCTTGGTTCACGCGACCTTGGAAGTCGTCGTTTTCATCCAAGACGTAGGCAAAGCCGCCAGTCATACCTGCGCCAAAGTTCACGCCAGTCGCCCCAAGAATGGCAACAATACCGCCTGTCATGTATTCACAAGCATTATCGCCAGCGCCTTCAATCACAGAGATGGTGCCAGAATTACGTACTCCGAAGCGCTCGCCTGCAGTACCTGCGGCAAATAGCTTGCCGCCTGTTGCGCCATACAAACAGGTGTTGCCTATGATGGTCGCCTCATTACATCTAAAGGCGGTACCTTGGTGCGGCTTGATAACAATCTTACCGCCAGCCATGCCTTTACCGACATAGTCATTAGCATCACCCGTCAGATAGAGTTCAACACCGCCCGCATTCCAGACGCCAAATGACTGACCTGCCGTACCATCGAGATGGAGTTTAATCGGTGTGGCAGCCATACCTTGGTTACCATAGCGTTTGGCGATTTCACCAGAAAGACGAGCACCAATTGAACGGTCAGTGTTAATGACGTTATAGAAGAGGTCTGCCCCTTGCTTGGCTTCTACAGCTGCTAAGGTATCTTCGACGATCTTTTGGTTGAGTTCTGCTTTATCAAATGGAGCGTTTGGCTCGGTCCAATACAGCGGATGGTTTTGTGGTGACACTGGTGCTTCAAGGATACTAGATAGATCGAGCTTGCTCTGTTTGGCTGTCATTCCTTCTACTGCTTCAAGTAGATCGGTACGACCAATGAGATCAGTTAGCTTTTCAACACCGAGTTCCGCTAACAGCTCGCGCACTTCATCAGCAAGACCGACAAAGTAGTTCATCACCATCTCAGGTAGACCTTTGAAGTATTCTTTACGTAAGGTGTCATCTTGCGTAGCAACGCCTGTCGCACAGTTATTTAAGTGACAAATACGTAAGAACTTACAACCCATCGCGACCATTGGAGCGGTACCAAAACCGAAGCTTTCTGCACCAAGAATTGCCGCTTTGACTACATCTAAGCCAGTTTTCAAGCCACCATCAACTTGGAGGCGAATCTTGTGGCGAAGACCATTGGTAACTAGAGCCTGTTGAGTTTCGGCAAGGCCGAGTTCCCAAGGGCTACCTGCATATTTTACTGAGGTGAGTGGGCTTGCTGCCGTACCGCCGTCATAGCCAGAAATGGTAATCAGATCGGCGTAAGCCTTGGCAACCCCTGTTGCGATAGTGCCGACACCAGGTTCTGAAACCAATTTCACCGATACCAGTGCACTCGGATTGACCTGCTTAAGGTCGAAAATAAGCTGAGCCAAATCCTCAATCGAATAGATATCGTGATGAGGAGGAGGGGAGATAAGGGTTACCCCTTGCACTGAATAACGAAGTTTAGCGATTTCAGCCGTGACCTTATGCCCCGGCAATTGACCGCCTTCACCGGGCTTCGCCCCTTGTGCGACCTTGATTTGCAAGACATCAGCATTAGTTAAGTAGTGAGGTGTTACACCAAAACGTCCTGAGGCAATCTGCTTGATACGAGAGTTACGTTCAGTACCAAAACGGCGTGGATCTTCACCACCTTCACCTGAGTTTGAGTAGCCACCCAGTCGGTTCATGGCGGCTGCCAGTGCTTCATGAGCCTCAGGGCTTAAAGCGCCGATAGACATCGCTGCTGAATCAAATCGTTTGAACAGTTCAGTGCTTGGTTCGATCTGTTCCAGTGGTAGCGGGGAATCAGACTTTTTCAACTGCATTAGGTCACGCAGCATCGCGACAGGGCGATCATTGACCTGTTTGGCAAAACTCTTATAGTCGGAAGAGTCACCGGACTTAACTGCGGTTTGCAATGTTCCTACAACATCTGGGTTGTAGGCGTGGTACTCACCACCATGGACATATTTGAGTAGCCCACCATGTTCGATAGGTTTACGCTTCGCCCAAGCTTTGCGAGAAAGGTTATATAGGTCTTGCTCAAAGTCTTCAAAGTTTGCACCTTGAATTCGGGTTGTAACACCATTAAAGCACAGTTCGACGACTTCCTGACTTAGGCCGACAGCTTCAAACAACTGCGAACAACGGTATGAAGCGACCGTTGAAATGCCCATCTTAGACATAATCTTGTACAGGCCTTTGTTGATGCCGTACTGGTAGTTCTGCATCACTTCGCGATAGCTCTTATCGATCGCACCATCGTCAATCACTTTGCCTAAGGCTTCATAGGCGAGATACGGGTAAACCGCGGTTGCTCCGAAGCCGAGCAGAACCGCAAATTGATGCGGATCACGCACCGTTCCTGTTTCGGCAATGATGTTAGCGTCACAGCGTAAGTTAGCTTCTATCAAGCGGCTTTGCACTGCGCCAACTGCCATCGCGGCTGGGATAGGTAACATGCCTTTGCGTAATGCTCGGTCAGAAAGAACCACGAGCACAGAGCCTTCTTTTACCGCCTGCTCGGCTTGAACACAAAGATCTAAGATGGCCTTTTCGAGATCTTTCTCTTGAGGATCGTAGTTAATATCCAGTACTGAGTTGCCATAATGTTGATCGTTTAGCTCAAGCAACTGCTTCATATCTGAGTAAAGCAGAACAGGAGAATCAAAGGTAACTCGGTGGGCGTGACCATCGGTTTCACAGAAGACATTCATCTCCTGACCAATACTGGTTGCAAGTGACATGACGTGTTTTTCACGCAATGGATCGATTGGTGGGTTGGTCACTTGAGCGAATTTTTGACGGAAGTAGTCAGTGACAAGGCGTTCTTTGGAAGAGAGCACTGCCATTGGCGTGTCATCACCCATTGAGCCAACGGCTTCTTGTCCCATATCACCCAGAACACGAAGGACCTGATCGACTTCCTCGTTGCTCATCGCAAACTGTTTTTGGTAGGTCTTGAGTTGGTCATCGTCAAAGCTACGTTCCCCAACCTGATCCTCTGCCAACTGCGAGAATGGTGTAAGTTTATGAACATTGCTATCCATCCACTCTTTATATGGATGGCGACCTTTAAGATCATTATCAATTTCGCTTGATTGCCATAGCTTGCCTTGGCGAGTATCCACTACGAGCAGTTCACCGGGGCCTACGCGGCCTTTTTCCGCGACTTCATCCGGTGCGTAATCCCAAATACCAACTTCTGATGCAAGAGTGATCAGCTTGTCTTTAGTGATCACATAACGAGCAGGGCGCAGGCCATTTCTATCTAAGTTACATGCCGCATATCGGCCATCGGACAGTACGATCCCCGCTGGGCCGTCCCACGGTTCCATATGTTTCGAGTTGAAGTCGTAGAAGGCGCGTAGATCTGGGTCCATATCCGGGTGGTTTTGCCACGCTGGTGGAACGAGCATACGCATAGCGCGGAAGATATCCATGCCCCCGGCTAAGAACAGGTCGAGCATATTATCTAAGCTTGATGAATCTGATCCCGTTTCATTGACGAAAGGTGCGGCCGTTTGCAGGTCGGGTAGGAGCGGCGAAGCAAATTTATAAGCACGCGCTCGCGCCCACTGCCTATTGCCTTGAATCGTATTGATCTCACCATTATGGGCGAGATACCTGAATGGCTGAGCCAGAGGCCAACGCGGTTGAGTGTTAGTCGAAAAACGCTGGTGGAACAGGCAGATAGCTGATTCCATTCGTAGATCGGCGAGGTCTAAGTAGAACCTAGGTAAGTCTGCGGGCATACACAGACCTTTGTACACCATGACTTGAGTCGATAAGCTACAAATATAAAACTCGTTATCGTCAACGATCTGTTTTTCAATTCGGCGGCGAGCGATATACAGGCGTCGTTCAATGTCGCGCTCACGCCACCCGGCAGGTGCTGAGATAAAAACTTGCTGAATATTGGGCAGTGAATCAGCCGCAATTGGGCCTAACACTGCCGAGTTGGTCGGCACTTCTCGCCAACCTGAGACGGTCAATGTCTCTTTTGCAAGCTCTTGATTAATAATGTCTTTA
Organism: Vibrio tubiashii ATCC 19109; assembly: GCF_000772105.1. Lineage (NCBI taxonomy): Bacteria > Pseudomonadati > Pseudomonadota > Gammaproteobacteria > Vibrionales > Vibrionaceae > Vibrio > Vibrio tubiashii. The sequence continues at coordinate 2,700,898 of NZ_CP009354.1, read as the reverse complement.
GCTTGTTGAGTTTTAAGAGGGTCTTGATTAAAAAAAATCATACCAACGGCATATTGTTTGCCGAGGTTGAAACCATTTTCTTCAGCGATAAGACGAAGATATGAGTCGGGCTTTTGTAATAAAAGACCACAGCCATCACCCGTTTTACCGTCTGCGGCGATACCACCACGGTGGGTCATGCGGTCAAGTGCTGAAATTGCGGTGCGTACCAGTTTATGGCTTGGCTCACCTTCCATATGTGCAATCAAGCCAAATCCACAGTTGTCTTTTTCAAGACGAGGATCATATAAAGCCATTGCAATTCTCCCTTTGCTTCTCTGTCATCCCGACAGAACTACCAACATCAAAAGGGTTGGTATGTATGACTAACTATGCGTTCTAATTGTTATATATCGGATAGATATGCAGTAAATGTTCTTAAAATATTTAACAAAATTGGACGAATTCATTTTCATCGACTTCACAACGTATAGGTTATTGTAAAAAAGGTCAAGTTCTTGGTGGAATATCACGTCAATATGCGATTTACCACTGAATACGCTGTAATAACCTATATAATTCAGAAGCTTAAGGTTTTTATTGTTACAATTTTGCAACAAAGGGTGTTTTGGAAAAATAAAAAAGACCAGCACAATGTACTGGTCAATCGGAAAAGTTTGGAAGGAATGATTGTTTATGCTTAACCACCTAGAATCTACTAAATGAGCTTCTTAGGTGGCTAATCATTATGCTGAGAGCATCAGTGAGTCAGCTTTTGCTTCAAGATTAGAATTACCCATTAGGTAATCATCAATCGCAATTGCACATTCACGTCCCTCATTGATGCAACGTACCACCAGAGACTGGCCAGTACGCATATCACCGGCTGCAAAGACACCTTTCTGGTTAGTTGCAAAGC